>JAHHQP010000050.1 GCA_020026355.1 Bacteroidales bacterium | reverse complement strand
CAAATGGAGTCCGGCTTTCCTCATTTATAATCCTTCCCGCTTCTTCCAGGAAGAACTTCATTTTCAAGTAAGATCCTTATTTCTCAAGAAAGAAAAGATCGGAAGGGAAACGACGTGGCAGACAGCGCACGGAGACACTTCCCTTCGGCACACCGATGTCCTCCAGCGCCTGGGCGGAGGCCCGGTAAGCCAGATCATGGTTGTTGTTGTTCTCGCTGAGGTGGCACAGAAAGATGTTCCGCAATCCTGGATGCCAGAAACGGGTCACCGCATCGGCACACTCATCATTGCTGATATGACCGCAGCCCTGCACGATCCTCATCTTCAGATCATAGGTATATGGACCGGCCATCAGCATGTCCATATCATAATTGGACTCGATGATCACCGTATCCGCCTGTCTTGCATATTCGATCACATCATCCACGACACGGCCGCAATCAGTCACCAGCACAATCTTGTACCCATCGAATTCAATGAAGTAACCGACTGTCTGAGCGGCATCGTGAGGCACGACGAAATACTTCACCCGGATTCCGGCGATGTCGTTCCACTCATCGGCGACCAGCACTCTCCTGTAGGCACCGATGGTCTGTGCCGTGAATGTATGGTGGGCCAGCGCATCATGCACGGCTTCTGAAGACCAGACCGGAAGCTGGAGTTTCTGACAATACTTCGACAAGGACTTTATATGGTCCATGTGATTGTGCGTGATGAGAATGCCTTTCAGCCGGGAAAAATCCAGATGCTCTCGCTCCATGTTCTGCTTGACCCGTTTGAAAGAAACTCCCGCATCGATCAGGATCGCTTTCTCATCATCTCCGAAATAATAACAGTTTCCGCTGCTGCCGCTGGAAAAACTCATGAACCTAACCATTGCAGCGCACCTCCTCCACTTCTGCCAAGGCAGCCTCGACCGTTGCCGCGAGATCGGTTCCCGGTTCATAACGGACGGCATGAAGTCCGGCTGCGCGGGCTCCGTCCACATTGGCCTCCACATCATCGATGAAAAGCATTTCCTGAGGATCGCCGCCGATGGCGTTCACGGTCTCCCGGTAGATTTCCACGTCCGGCTTGAGCATCTTCATCTCGAAGGACATGAACAGCCGCTTGAAAGTCTGCTCCAGCGGAGCTCCGGCAGCCACGAACATTTCCCGTGCGCGAGCCAGACAGATGGCATTATTGTTCGACAACATATAAAGGTCGTAGTCCTTCGACAAGCGATGAAGCAGTTCCACCTTCTCCGGTGCGATCCCTTTCAGAATCTTCCCGAAGGCAGCATCGACATCAGCCGCTCCGTATCCCGGAGCACTGGCCTGGAGCACTTCCGCTCTGAATTCATCAGCCGTGATCCGACCGCTTTCCAGGGCCCCGTAGATTCCGTTGACGAAACCGGCTGACAGAATCTCATTGATCCGGGTGAACTTGAGTCCATCTCGGAAGGCAGCCATGCAAGCCGGAACATCCAGGTCGACCAGCACACCGCCCATATCAAAGATAATTGATTTGATCTTATTCATTTTCACAGTATTTCTTGATTACGCTGTAAGCCTCCTGCACGCCCAGCTCTCCGGCTCTGGAAAGATCGATGCAACCTTTCTCCTTATCCTTGATGTAGATCAGGACCAGACCACGGTTGTAATAAGCATCACCCATCGCAGGATAGCGCTGCAAGGCCTTCGTATAGTTTTCGATCGATGCGGTGAACTGGGAAGACAGGCAGTACAGGTTGCCCAGATTGAAGTAGGCATAAGGCAGTTCCGGAGCGATTTCCGCCGCCTTCTGCATATCCTCGAGCGCTTCGGAGTAATCGTATTTCGTAACGATCTGATCACGCACACGCGCTCGGGTATTTCCCTCATCATCCATCGACAGGCTATGCACATTGTTCTCGATGCTGGAGATGAACTCGATCATCTCCGCACGCAGCACGCCACGATTCATGTAATAGAATGTAGCGTACAGGGCCGGCACACCACCCTCCTTCTCCGCAAAATCAATCGCGGATGTATAATCATTCTCGGCAGCATTGAACTGTCGGGTCGCATAATCCCTCAAAGCTCCCATGAAAGCAGTCTTTCCGTCTTTCACCTCCATCATCTGATCGCGGATCATCTCCTCCTTCGTCACCTCCGCAGAATCCGCCGCATTCGCGATCTTCATATTCTGCCTGCAGTCATCCTGGAAACGCTCCAGCAACGGATTCTCGAACATCTTGTCGATCATATAGTTTCCTTCCGTCTTTTCCCGGCTGGCCATGACTCTGTACAACGGACGAAGCCTGATGTTCACATCCCGATACTGCACCAGTTCATTGTCGAAATCCTTCTTCGCGAAATCCGCATCCAGCGTCAGCAAGGCATTGAGCCGGCTGGTCGTATCCGCCAACGCCTTCTTTTCCTCGTCCGGTACGCTTTCGTAGGCCCGGATCTTCTGCTGGGCGATATCATAGTCCCGTTTGGATGAAGCAAGATGACCCCGCAACCGTTTCACATAAGAACGGTTAAGATAAGCCTTCGCGAAATCAGGATAGAGCTCGATCGCACGATCGTAATCCCGTTCCGCCGCCGCATACCTCTCCATCGAGATATAGACTGAAGCTCGGTTGAAATAAGCCAGTACATTGTTCGGATTTATCTCGATCACACGGCTCAGGTCATGGCAGGCTTCTTCATAGGCTCCCATCTGCGCGTAGATCAGTCCCCGGTTATACAAGGTAAGGGCATTGCCCGGCTCCTCCCGGAGCACCCGGTTGAGATCTTCCATCGCCGCATTGTAGCGTTGCCGCTGGAAAAGCATGATCGCCCGATTGAAATAGGCGAAGGTATTGGTCGTATCCAAACTGATCGCCTTGTTCATGTCCGCGATGGCCGGTTCCCATTTCTGCTGTTCAGCATAGAGACGGCCACGACGGATATAACCCTCAGGATCGAAACGATCCAGGCGGATAGCCTTGTTGTAGTCATTCACCGCCGCCAAAGTATCACCCAGAAAAAGATAGCTGGCTCCCCGGTTCAGATAAGCGGACGGATCTTTCGGTTCCTTGCGGATGTACCGGTTGAAGTCTTCGACGGCCGGTTCGAACTGGCGGGACAGGAAATAGGTCACTCCCCTGCTGAAATAAAGTCCGATATAGCCTGGACGCAGGTCAATGGCTCGGTTGATATCCTCCAGCGCCTGATCATAGTTACCGAAACGACTTTCGGTGATGCCACGGTAATGCCAGCCGGAAGTGAAGACCGGATTGATCCTCACGGAACGGTCGAAGTCATTCTTCGCCCCTCTCAGATCCCCCAGATTGTATTTAGCGATTCCACGAAAGAAATAAGTCCAATGATCTGTCGTGTCCAATGAGGAGAGGATATTGAAATTCTCGATGGCACCCGTGAATTTTCCGTCGGCCAGCGCCCGCCTTCCCCTCATGAAGAAAACGTCTTTGTCGTACTGGGCGGAGACTTCCGCTACGGACAGGAGACCCATGCACAGCAGAAGCAGCATCCTTATGGCAAAACGTTTGTTCATATCAATTTATTTCCTGGTATTGGTAATTTTTCCTAATTTTGGCCCTCCATCCGGAAATGCCGAATTACAAATATAATCATAATTAGCGCGCAAGCAGACAAAAACATGAAAAATCGATTAACCCTGACACTGATCCTCATCGGTATCCTGGTATTCCCCTCCCTCGCAAAGGCCCAGAATTCCTGGTCAGGACCGCGCAACGTGATTTGGGAAAAGAAGCTGCAGAACCGGGTCACCTTCCTGTCCGACAGTCTCTGTCAGGGCCGTGGGATCAGGAATCCGGGACAATCCGCCGCAGCCTTCCACCTGATCAATATCTTCAGGAATGCCGGCATCCGTCCCCTCGACGGAAGCTATGCGAAACATATTTATATGGGTGACGGACTGATCGGCCACAACATCATGGCCATCATCCCCGGTGAACGCGAAAGCAGGATCAGCTCCGACAGTCCGGCCAGCCGCACAGGAGACCGGAAATATGTCCTCATCGGTGCCCATTACGACGGGCTGGGCACCATCAAGGGAAGATTCTACCCCGGCGCTGATGCGAACGCTTCCGGAGTGACAGCCATGACCAGTCTCGCCGAAATGCTTCAGGCTCGGAAAAAACTCGGCTGGAGCTATCCCTACCATTTCATATTCGTGGCCTTCGACGGCTACCAGAAGCAACTTGCCGGCTCCCGGGGGCTCTGGACCCAGCTGGAACTGGGCATGCTCCACGATCCGGTCACCGGAGAGGAGATCCGTCCTGAAAACATCGCCCTCATGATCAATCTCGATCAGATCGGAAGTTCATTGACCCCATTGGCCTCAGGAAGAGAAGATTATCTGATCATGCTCGGCAACGACAATCTGGCTCCAGGACGACAGAAGAGGCTAGGCCAATGCAACCGCTTCTTCGACATTGACCTGGAACTCTGCTACGACTATTACGGCAGCAAGAATTTCACGGAGGTCTTCTACAAGCTCTCCGACCAACGGGTCTTCATCGAACACGGCATCCCTTCCGTGCTCTTCACCAGCGGCATAACCATGAACACGAACCGCACCTGGGACCAGGCGGAGACCCTCAACTACCCGGTTTTGAAAAAGCGCATCTATCTTATTTTCCATTGGCTTGAAAACATTCTGTAGAATAGTTATCTTTGCCGGCCATATCGAATTTTCTCAGCATGGACAACAACAAACCTATCGATATCGTCATCACCTGGGTGGACGGGAATGACCCGGAACACAGAAGAAGACGTGGAAACTGGTCGGAATGCCAGATCAGACATGAAGACATCGACGGCGATACCCGCTTCGCAAGCGTCGGCGAGATCGCGTACTGCATCGCTTCCATCAACCGGTTCGCCCCTTTCATCCGGAAAATATTCATCATCACGGACCACCAGAATCCCGGCATCAATCCGGAAAATGAGGGCCGTGTCACCAGTCCGGACAGTCCATGGCCGCTGAGCAGCTTCCTGGCAGAGCACTTCGAGCGCCCCATCCCGATGGAAATCGTGGACCACACAACCATCTTCAAGGGCTATGAGACCTATCTGCCGACCTTCAACTGCAATTCCATCGAGACCATGTTCTGGCAAGTTCCCGGTCTGAGCGAACGTTTCATTTATTTCAATGATGACGTGATCCTCATCAAGGAGACCACACCGGAAACCTTCTTCGAGGGAGACAAAGCCGTCGCCTACGGTTACTGGCATCTGAAATGGACTGCAGCCCTGCTGAGGACGCTACGGCCGAAGAAGCAGGGACACAAAGAGGCGACTTTCAGAGATTTCATGCTGAACGCTTCCGATCTGGTCGGTACCGAACGGAACTTCTTCCATCTGGTCCACACCCCGCATCCCTTGCTGAAAAGTGTCTTGACCGAATATTTCAGCACTCACCCTGAAGCGGTCATCCGCAACATCAAGGACAAGTTCAGAAGCCCCGTCCAGTTCAATCCGCAGACAGTATTCCAGGAACTGGCCATCCCGGCCGGAAAAGCCGTCATCCGTTCTGCGGACGGCCTGACCTTCTACCTGAAACCCAAGGCTGATCCCGCCTACATGGCCGGCAGCATCAGCCGTTGCGAAGCGATGCCTGACGCAGTCTTCCTGTGCATGAATTCTCTGGACCAGGCAACCGAGAAAGACCGGGACCTGCTGCTGGGATGGCTGGCAGGCCGATTGAGACTCAACAGAACTTATAAAGACTGAACCATGAACATTGCCATCATACATGACGGTTTTCCGGGAGGCGGAGCAGAAAGGATCTCTGCCGACATTGCCGATTACCTGGCCGGATTTCCCGGAAACCATTACAAAGTCTTTGTCTACTGCAAGCACTGGAAAAAAGAGAAGATGACCGCCAGGATGCATGAGACCATGACCATCAGGACCTGTCTCCATTCCCTTCTCGGAAGATACCGGGATGTCCTGAACTACATCCGCAAGGACAAGATCGACATTGTCCTGCAGTCTTCGAACTACCTCCACGGCATACGGAGCATCCAGAAGAAGACCGGGGTCAGAGTCATTTTCGCAAACCACGGCAAGCCATTCTGGCAGCAGTACACCCTCACCGTCAACATGGCACGCCGTCATCCATTCCTTTGGAAACATTGGTTGGAAAAGCGCTACATCGAGAAAGGTGAAGCCTACCGGAAAGCCGTGAAAAAAACCCGGAAATGGTACGATCGTTGCGATATCTACACCGTTCTCTGCGAAGCCTACAAGACAGAGACAGCAGCAGGGTTGGGCATAGATCTGGAAAAATCCCATATCCGAGCCATCGAGAACTCGGAAAAGCCGGTCAAGGAGATCTGCTGGAAAAAAGAGAAGATCATCCTGTACAGCGGACGCATCGTCTATGACATCAAGCGCATCGACCGCCTGCTGCGGATCTGGAAACGGATCCAGCATGAACTTCCGGACTGGAAAATGATGTTTGTCGGCGACGGTCCCGGAATGAAGATGTGCCGGAACATCGTCGCTACGGAGCAATTGGAAAGGGTCAGCTTCGAAGGCTTCCACACCGATCTGACACCTTATTACCGCAAGGCCAGCATCGTCTGCCTCACCTCTGAAAGTGAAGGCTGGCCGCTGAGCATGACCGAAGCCCAGGCGCATGGCTGCATACCGGTAGCCTTCGACTGCTGTTCCGGCATCCGCGAAGTCATCTCAGAAGATCGAAGCTGCGGTTTCCTGGTACCGCCATTCGATGAGGAAGCCTATGCGCGCACCCTGCTGCAGATCATCAGGATGCCGGAAGAACAGCAGATGAATGTCCGGAAAGCCGCCGTGCTCCGCAGGCTGGAATATACTCCGGACGTCATCTACCGGAAATGGAAAGATTTGTTTGACGAACTATATTGACGAAAATACCGATGAATATCGCATTCATACATAGCTGCTTCATACAAGGAGGCGTAGAAAGGGTGACCATCGACATCATCCGGTTCCTGTCACATGCAAACGGGAAATACCGCTGCTTCGTCTATGCAGGTAGATTCGATGACGAGAAACGGAAAGAGCTGGAAGCCGCCGGCGCCCTCACAAGGACTCTCCGATCCGGCAGCAACGAACAAGCGGAAGATGTACAGCAATTCATCCAGGAAGACAGGATCGATCTGCTGGTGCAATCCTCCTATCGTCTGAAGAAAATCAGCCGTGTCAGGAAGAATACCGGCGTGAAAATCATCTACGCCAACCACGGAGAGCCTTTCTGGCAGCGTTACAGCATCATCTACAGAAGGACAAAGACCCCGTTCAAACGGTTGACCTGGCGCCTTTACAAGAAATATTTCTACAAGATGTTCGACCTGGCACGCAGGAAAGCGGTCGCCCGCTCCCGCAAAGCCTACAAAGAATGCGATGCCTATACGGTCCTGTGCGAAGCCTACCGTTCACAGACTTGCAAAGCCTTCAATCTGCCACCGGACCGTTCACATATCTATGCCATTGAAAATCCGGAAACAGCTGTCATGAACCCGAGTTTACAGAAAGAAAAGATCATCCTGTTCTGCGGCCGCATGGAAAACACCTCCAAGCGGATTGACCGCATCCTCCGGATCTGGTCCCGGATCCAGGACCAGCTGCAGGATTGGAAACTGGTCCTGCTCGGCGATGGTCCCCACGAGCTGATGATCCGCAAGATCGCTGAAGACCTGCACCTCAAGCGGACGGAATTCATCGGAAAAGTGGCGGATCCGTCCGTCTGGTACCGAAAAGCTTCCGTCGTCTGTCTCACCTCCCAGACCGAGGGCTGGCCGCTCTGCTTGACTGAAGCCCAGGCCCATGGCTGTCTCCCGGTCGCTTTCCGGTGCAGCGCCGGCATCGATGCCATCTGCTGTCCGGATGAAGGCTGCGGATTCACCGTCACTCCTTTCAATGAAGAAGAATATGCACAGGTTCTTCTGAAAATCAGCCGCATGCCCGAAGAGTCGCTGCTGAAAATGCGAAGAGCCGCTGTGCGCAAAAGGCTGGAATATACGCCGGAAAAAACGGCGGCCAAATGGAAAAATCTGTTTGACAGCCTTTCCGACAAGAAAAATTGCTAAATTTGCCGTTTAATTCTCAAACAAGAACACATGAAAGAATTCTGGAAGATCCTGAAAAGATACTCAAGTCCTTACAAGAAATACATCGGAGGGTCCATCGTACTGAACGTACTTTCGGCCATCTTCAACATATTCTCCTTTTCCCTCATCGTTCCGCTGCTGCAGATCATCTTCAAGATAGACAACACCGTCTATACTTACATGAGCTGGGATGCCGATGCTTCCTTCAAAGATATCCTGATCAACAACGTCTATTACTATGTCGGTGTCCTCAACGAGACTCTGGGCGCCTCCAACCTCCTGCTGCTGATCGGCTTCTTCCTCATCCTCATGACCGCGCTGAAGACCGCCTGCTACTTCGGAGCCGCAGCCGTCATGGTCCCATTGAGAACCGGTATCGTCAGAGACATCAGGGTACAGATCTACAACAAGATCCTCAACCTTCCGATGAGCTTCTTCTCCAACCAGCGTAAAGGAGACATCATCGCCCGCATGAGCGGTGACGTCAGCGAGATCGAGTTCTGCATCACCA
>JAHHQP010000049.1 GCA_020026355.1 Bacteroidales bacterium | reverse complement strand
AGGAACTGACATCCCTGGATGGATGGAGAATGGTTAACTCAGCAGCCAATTCATCCTTCATTGGCTTGGATTGCATCGCTCCGACTTTAAGTGGAAATTTATCGGCACCAGGAGTCTTGACCTCTCCTTTATTGGCCAAGGGTTGTAGAACATTGACTTTCAAATACGGTGTTTTTGCATCTAAACTGGATCAGCTGTCATTCAAAGTAGAAGCCTTGAATGAAGCAGGGAAGGTGCTATGGACGAAGGACATTACTGAACCGGAACCTATATATAAAAATGGATATATCTTTTCTGAAACAGTCAATGTCGCAGGACCTTTCCGTCTGAGATTCACCAATCTTTGTCCGACAGGGGCAACCTATCATAAAGACCGTGTCAGTCTCTATGATCTCTCCTGGACGAATGTGGAATAAATGATGACATTTTTAGAACCATATAGATTAAATGAATATAGGAGTATAATGCTCTTATAACTTTATTAACACTAATTTTTAATAATTAAATCACTATGAAAAGATTCTCAATCTTAGGAGTATTGGTCGCAGCGACCGGTATCCTGTTCTCTTGCGCTAAGGAAACCCCTGTTTCCGAGCAGAATCTGGAATCAAAGGACCTTGCTCCGGTAACGAAAGCCTGTGTTGCTTCACCGAAGGTCGTCGCCATGGTTGAGACCAACGATGTCAATCCTTTGAATGCGATGGACTATGTTTGTGCGAACAATTCCCGATTCTTCGATATTGTGGAACTCTTCGCGGCCAACATTCACAAGGAAACGGTCAACGGACAGGTCAGACCGACCCTTTATCTGAATGATAAACTGGCTCCCGTATTGGAGCAGCCGACACATAATTACGTGGCTAAACTTCAAGAAAAAAATATGAAGGTCGTTCTGACCGTTCTTGGAGACTGGCAGGGAATCGGTCTGGCGAACATGAACGAGACCCAGGCGGATCAGTTCGCGCATATCCTGGCTTATGCCGTTCAGAAATATAATCTGGATGGCATTGGCTTTGATGACGAATATGCAAATTACTCCACACCTCTCGTGGACGGTTCATTTGGCAATATCATCAAGAAACTCCATGCTCTCCTTCCTGCCGACAAACTGATTACCGTCTTTGCATTCGGAAATATTCATCAGATTGATGCTGAGGCCGGTGCCTTGATCGACTATGCTTATACTAATTTCAATGCTTGGAATGCTTCTCCAGACATCTCTGGAGTATCAAATATTCATTGGGCACCAAGTTCATATAATTTAGGAGGTACGAATGTTCCTACTTTCATGATTAGGAGTAAAGCAACTGCAGCCAAGAACAACGGTTATGGGGCCATCATGACCTTCAACCTTCGCCAGAGATCCGATGTTGATCCGATGCCGGTCCTTCAGGCCATTTCCGATGGACTCGGTTGCGGAACAGTTTCTTGTGAAAATGGTGACAGAACTCGCGATGCAGGCATACGCCCTGAAGGTTATGAAATTACTTATGAAAAAGCTATCCAGAATATTCGATAATAAATCAATTGATAAGGTGGGGCAATGCAGTTTGCCCTACCTTATTAGAAAGAGTTATGAATAAAAGTTTTATTTTTTTAGGTTTCGTTCCTCTTCTGTTGTTTTCTTGTGCAGAGATCAAAACAAGTGAAGAAGATCATTTGGAAAAGTATTCTATATATTTATCAACTCCGGAAACTAAGACAGAGAATGATGGAAACTCTACCAAATGGCTCCTTGGCGATTTAGTCAATGTTGTCTTTGCTGAAACTGGAACAACGAATTATTTCAGAGGCTTTGATTTTAGAGTAACGGATGCAGAGTCAGGAAGGATAGAAGGAACCTTGCCGGCAGAATTTGATCCGAACTTGGTCTATGACTGGTACATCAGTTATCCGAATTCAGGAACTGCATCTCCGAAACGAGATATGACGATAGGAATCTGGGGCTCGGAACGTTTTGCGGTACAGACGGGAAACAACAGCAGGGCTCATTTGGCTGGTCCTTATCACTACCCGTTGGTAGGAAATGTCAAGGGTATCCCCGGAACGAACTATCCGACGGTAAAGATGAAGAATGTCGCGGCCGTGATTGCCTTCAATGTCCGGAATGCCACGGAACATGAACTGACGCTCCAGGACATTCTGCTCAAGGCCCCGGAACTCATTAATGGACAATTTGAGGTGGACTTTTCCGGGGAGGACATTCGGATCACACCGAACAAGAAGGAGAGCATCGCCAGATTGGAAATTCAGGAAGGCACCCCGATCAAGCCGGGCGAAACCGCCAAGTTCTATATGGGTGTCAAACCTTTCTCCTATCCGGCTGGTGAAGAACTGCTCTGTGTCCCGAGCGCGACTGCTCAAGGCAAAACGCTCACTTGCAGAATCGCGAAACGCCTTGAGGTACCGCTTCGTTTCGACCAGGGAACCATCACGACGCTGAATCTGGATTTTGCACCCTCCACGGCTCCCTTGGCTGTCAATAAGGCCGACTTCGATACTTTCAATCAGGGATATTCTTCAAATTATGATAATGAACTCAGGTCTATGGATGGGTGGACAAGTCAGAGTTGCGCTGCGGTTGAGATGTATCCGTCAAGGCATATTGCGATGACTTTAGGTGGTAAGACAAGCAGTCCAGGTGAGCTGATCTCTCCATTATTGGCCGGAGGTTGTAAGACATTGACATTCAAGTACGGTCTTCTTGAATCAAAACTGGATCAGCTGTCATTCAAAGTTGAAGTCCTGAATGAGGCCGGGGAAGTGCTTTGGACGAAGGACATTACCGAACCGGAACCAGTCTTTGAGCAAGGATATGACTTTTCGGAAACGGTCAATGTTCCAGGCGTCTTCCGTTTGAGATTCACGAATTTGTGTCCGACAGGATCACCATATCATAGAGACCGTGTCAGCCTCTATGACATGTCCTGGACGAACCTCGACTAACCCTCCTTCATCCCTTAAATTCTTAGTGTATGAAACGTCATTATCTTCTGATCTTCCTTCTCTTGGCAGCTGGACTTTCAGCCTGCACGAAGGATATTCCTGAGACCCTCCGCCAGGAAGCCCGTCTGCTGGGCTATACCAATGTCTATGCGCCGATTCTGGATGTCGGAAGAGATCAGCGCTGAGGTTGTTATGAAGAAATCCCGTCATAAACCCCGAAAAGTTTAAAAAATGAGCGGAAATTTTGTGTACCTTTGAGGTAAGAAACCAAAAGAATCAATTATAGTGAAAACGATTTTCAAAATGATGGCACTTATGCCAATGGTATTGGGCCTTGCGACAGCCCAGGAATTGTCAGCGCAGTCTGGCAAAACTCCGAAATGCCGTACTCAGGTGGTCGCTCATCGCTGTTATCACGAAAACGGTTCGAAGGACAAGATGTATCCGGAAAACTCGCTTGCGGCTTTCAAACGGGCGCAGGGCCTTGGAATCTGGGGCGCTGAGATTGATGTCTGGATCACTCCTGACGATGTCGTGGTCGTGAACCACAATGCAACCATCCCGACTGACGAGCAGAATCGAAAGCTGGAATTCACCGATTATGCCGAGATCAAGGATGTCGCGCTGGCCAATGGTGAGCCGGTCCCGACCTTGGAGTCCATTCTCCAGGCCATGAATGAAAGTGATTCCGACATGAAGCTGGTGCTGGAGATCAAGAGCCATGCGAAGGCTGAGAACAACTGTCGTGTGGTCGACAAATGTATCGAGATGGTGAAAGAGCATGATCTGCTGGATCAGGTGGTCTGGATCGCTTTCAGCTGGAAGAACTGCTGCCGTATTGCGGAGGCCCTTCCTGAGGCTATGGTGATGTATCTCAGTGGAGACAAGACTCCGAAGCTCTGCCTGCAGCACGGCGTTCGAGGCATCGACTACAGCCAGGGATGCACCTTGAAGAAATACATCCGTCAGGCGCATAGACTCGGTATGGCGGTCAATGTCTGGACCGTGAATTCTGAGGAAGACATGGACCGTTTCCTCGACCGTGGCGTGGACTTCATCACGACCAACCATCCTGATGTTCTCAAGAAGAAGATTGAAGAACGCAACAGATAGTTGCTGACGGCCTTGTGCCGGTGCATCGAATGAAAAACGGCTCCATCCCATCGAGGGGTGGAGCCGTTCCGTATCTTCAGGAGATGCTTACTTCATGACGACAGCAACGTCGTCGTAGGCGAAGTAGGCCGGAGCGTTCAGCTGTTCCTTGCCCTGCTCGAATCCTTTCATGTCGAATCTCACTTTGGTGACTTTACCGAGACCGGAAAGCTCCCACTTTGTCCAGTCTTCCACGAATTTCTTGTCTTTTGCCAGGAAGAACTCCGCCATGCCGGTCTCTTTTTCACCGTTGTAGCCGGTTGCAGTCACTTTCAGGTAGTCCTGCTCGGTGTAAGCCGGACAATAAGGGTTTCCGTTCTTCAGGATATTCAACGCATAGGCCGTGTTGTTCACCCACATGTGGTCGATGACTCTGGCCTGGCCATCACCGAATTCAAGCAGCTGGGAATTGTCACCGTAACTGCTGGAATAGCCGGTGTGGATGCAGAAGTTCTTGGAACCGTTATGTCCTGCGGCTGTGATCTTCTCGTCGGGAACATAGAGAGAAAGCTGTTTCTCGAAAGAGACGCTCTCGTCCAGCTTTCTGACGATGTAGTTGGAAACCGCATGTCCGCCAGACCAGTATTGGATACCTGTCTGCTGTCTGAGTTCAGTGTTGCCTTTGTCATACCAGCAATAGCTGTCTTCTGCGGTCATCTTGTCGTTGTACAGCAGTGTTCCATTGTATTCCTTGCTGTCGATCAGGTCGCTCCAGGTCTTCACTTCCTTGTTGCAGTAAGGGAGCATGTAAGGATCGGCTGTCCAGTCCTTGTCCTCGAAGGTCAGAACGGCCAGCTTGGTCTCAGGAAAGACCGGCGTATTGTCCGGTTTCTCGCAGCTTGCGAGGGTCAGGGCAGCGAAGGCTGCCAGAATCAATTTGTTTGTTTTCATGATGATTGTGTTTTATAGTTGTTTGATCATATTGTAATCCTGTATGCTGAAGATCTCCGTGGAAAGTTCCCCGATCAGAGGCCCTTTCTCGTTCACGCCGGTCTGGATCTTCACGAAATCGATCTGGGGCAAGTCTGCCGGTGTCCCGTCTTCCTGCATCGCATCGCAGATCCGGAAATGATTGGTCCGCCTTGTCCCGAGCAGGTCACTCTGCATCTCGCCTTCACCGGTCGAGCTGTTGTCCGCATAGCCCCAGCCGAAGGAGCCGTTGATGACCATCCCGTTTTCCACGACCGTCCGGCTCTGGAGGCAAGTTCCGGTCAAGGTATAGCTGTCGGTCTCGATCCAGGTCGGATAGTAGAAGTCCTGCCGGTGGAAACTTTCCATATAGTCGATCTGTCCTTCCTGCCCCTCGCTGTCTTTCCAGCGCACTGGCTGTCCAGCTTCGGAAGGTCGGAAATAAGTCACGGAATAGTGCTGCCGAGTCTCCGGCTTTCCGTATTCGGAGCCTTTGAGCTCGTACCAGTCCTCGTCAGGCTGCCCGTTTCCATTGACATCCTGCATGACCCAGACGATGCCTGGCTCGGACGAGCCCTCGAAGGCATTCCCCTCGATCGCGAGATTCCAGCCCCCGTCATTGATCACGGGATGATCGAAACCGACGACGAGCGTACCGCCGAAGCCCCCTAAGGAAAGGATCCGGCCGCCCGCCAACAGCTTTTCTGCCGCCCGACAGGCTTCTTCCGGCGTCTGTATCCCTTCCGTGCCGGCCGTATTGATGAACTGCCCCGGCGCTGGGGTATATTCCCAGACTTTATTGCAGTCCGGAGACAGCACCACCGGCGTTTCTTTTCCACATCCCGCCAGGCCGGCAACCGCCAGCAGCAGGACCAAGGTTCTGTATGTCTTCATTTTCTTCATTCTATCTTTACCGTTTCTGTCGTGAAGGCGATGCAGGCCGGGATATCCCCGGTCGTGACGGACCATTTCAGCCTTCCGTCCGTCCCGTAGCAGTGGAGTTTGCCGGGCGTGACATAATCCCGGGCATCCGTGACATAGAATTCCTCCCTTTCCGGGTGTGCGGCGATGGCGAAAGGAACTTTCATCGTTTTTTCGGTGCCGTCCCGGATCAATGGGTCCGCAATGACTTCCAGTGTGCGGGCATCGACGGCGAACCAGCGCAGCTGCCTTCCTCCGGTGAGGTCCTTGCAGTAGCAGTACAAGGTGTTTCCGGCCAGACTCATCCCGCTGATGCCGTAATCCAGTTCCTTTCGACTTCCATTTTCCAGGTCAATGACCTCGGTCCGGACGGGAATGTCCTTGTAATTCCCGGTGCAGGAGACCAGCAGCCTTTTCCCAGGGAGCAGCTGCAGCAGCTGAGGGTTGAGTCCCGTCTCGATATGCTCTACCAGTTCAAAATCCTTCAGGTCAATGATGCTGATCCGATGGTCATAGTCCGGAGCGCGGTAGCCGCCGGAATTCGCGACATAGAGGCGTCTGCCTGCCGAAGTCGTGCAGATCGCCAATTGTTCCGGCTGATAGCCGACCGTACATTCCGCCACGATCTCCAAGGTTCTCAGATCGACTTTCACCACCTTTCCCGGTCGAGCGTTCGGGTCAAGACCGACCGGACCTGCATAGGAACTGACGTAGGCATAGTCTCCGTCGAAAGCGATGTATCTGCAGTTCGGAATCTGGAAACTGCCCAGATGACGGGCGGTCCTCACTTCCATCACTTCCACCAGGTCGGAACAGTTGATCACGGCATAGAGCCGTCCCCGGTAGAGCTGGAGATCATTGCCGACATCGCCCAGTTCCATGGCCACCTGCGGGTTGAGGGCCGCGAAGAGGTTGCGGTAATACCAGCCGGTTCCGGCATCGAACCAGTCAAGACTGGCCTTGTTGCTGCCCATGTTGCCCTGGTTCAGCAGGTAGAAGCCGGTCGTCTTGCCGTCCATGCTGCCGTCCGGACGCCGCAGTCCCTCCGTGACCGGCACTCTTTCGAAGGCCAGCGGAGTTTCCGCTTTCCGGCAGGAGGCGGTCGTCAGCAGGAGGACGGACAGGAGAAGTATGAACTTGATATTCTTCATGGTCTCAAAGCAGGAAATTGATCTTCATATTGAAATTCGTGCCCGGCATCGGGTAACATTGGACGACTTCATATTGCTGATTGAAAAGGTTGTTCACTTCAGCAGTCGCCTTGAACTGGAATTTCTTGAAAGTGAAACATTTGGACAAGGACAGGTCGCTGGTGTACCACGGCTGTGCCCGGTTCACCGGAATGTTGGCGACGGACTCGTACCGTTCTCCCGTATAGATGAAGCTGTAGTTCAGGGACCAGCCTTTCCAACCCAAGTTCAGCAGGACACTGCCGCTGTGTCGTGGAATGTAAGGAATCTGCCCTCCGTACCATTCGCTTTCCGGATCGGTCAGGTCGCTGGCCTGCTGGAAGGTATAGGTCAATCTCGGGGAGAGTTCTACAGGACCGAAACGGAAATTTGCCTGAAGGCTGGCTTCCGTTCCCCAGATCTCGACGTAGCCGAGATTCAGCATGGACCAGCGGAACTGGTTGGAAGCCGGGGTCGCGATGATCTTGTTGTCGATCTGGTTGAAATACGCATCCGCCTGGAGATCCACTTGCCGGAACCAGCCGTTGAAATCCCGGTGGTAGCTCAGTCCGAAGTCGTATTGGCGGGAGCGTTCCGGCTTCAGATCCGCATTTCCGACCTCCGTATAATAGAGGTCGTTCAAGGTCGGCATCCGGAAGCTCTGCTTGTAGAAGGCTCTGATCCGGAAATCCTGACTGGCCCATGGACGGGCGGACAGGATGAGGGAAGGGGAGAAGGCCTGATGGTTCCTTTGCAGTTTCTTCATTGTCCCCTCGGACCATACCGGGTTCAGGGTTCTATCGTGGATGAAGGTATGCAGGAGGCTGGCCTGGAGCTGCAGGAAGCCGAAATCCAGATCTGTTGCCAAGGCCGTCTGTACCGTGGCTCTGCGCGGACGGGCAAATTCCTTCATGTCCGACTCCAGATGATTGTACTGGAGATCATTGGCCAGAGAAAGACTCCAGCACGGGAAAATCTCGAGCAGGTGGGCCTGAGAGAAATACCCTTCCTGCTGCCGCCAGCGTCGGTCGATATAGAGGGTCGTGACATCCAGCCGCGGATCGGAAAGGTAATGCAGGCGGTCCAGGGAATATTTCCCTTGAACCTGCAGGGAATACAGCGGACTGAAACGTTTCCGGAAATGCGCCTGCGTGAAGAAATTCCGGTCCCATTGGCGGTCCTGATGCTTGAACAGGCCCGGTTTCTCACGGACCGCTGCCCCTGGAAATCCGCGCTCGGAGTCGTAGAAATAGGCTTTCGCTTCCCAGGAGCCGTCCTCGATCTGACCGAAGAAGGCCGCTTCCGCGCGCAGCATCCGCACATCTCCGTTCTTGCGGACCGCCGTCGTGTCGTAGCCGTCCTGTTTCCGGTAGCGGAACTTGTATTCGCCGCTGGTGTAGAGGAATTCCGTGCTGAGGGAGGAAGTGATGTTCCGGCTGATCTTCTGCTCCCAGAGGAAGGACGGGTTGATGGTCTTGAACGAACCGCCTTTCAGTCCGATGTTGAAATGATATTTCTCCGTGCTTTCGAAGACCGGTCGTCTGGTGCGGAGATAGATGGTGCTGGCGGAGGCATAATCCTTCGCGCTCTGCAGGACCGCACTCTTCTGACCGTTCGTGAGAGTCACGCTCTCCATATTGTCCAGAGAGAATCGGCCGAGGTCAATGATGCCGTTCTGGGCGTTCCCGATTTCAATGCCGTCGTAGAAGACGCCGGTATGGTAGCTGCCCATGCTGCGGACATTGACGGTCTTGAGTCCGCCGATGCCGCCGAAATCCTTGAGCTGCACGCCGGAGAACCAGCGGATGGCATCGGCGACCGAGTGGACGTTGAGGGCTTCCAGCTGCTTCCCGTCCAGTTTCTGAGCCGGCAGGATCTCCCGTTCGGGGCGCTGGACGATGAAGATGCAGTCGTCCA
>JAHHQP010000048.1 GCA_020026355.1 Bacteroidales bacterium | reverse complement strand
CTCGTTCTTCTCAGGATCGACACGGCCGGGAAAGCGATGAAGACCGCGATGACGATACTGAATATGCTGTCGATGCAATACCAGCCGGTGAAAGCAATGATGAGGCCGGAAATGACGACTCCGACCGAAATCAAGGCATCGGCCGCGGCATGCAGGAAAGCCACCTTGAGATTGAGATTATCGGCATTACCCTTGATCAGCAGCCAGGCAGAAAGGGCATTCACCAGAATACCGACCGCAGCCGTGACGATCATGATGTCGGTCCTGACGGGACCTGGACAGATGAGATTCCAGACTCCCTTGACCATGATCCAGCAGACGATCACCAACAGGAAGATGGCATTGAGCATCGTGATGGACAAGGCCTTGCGCTCCGCGCCACGACGGTCCGAACGCTCCAGCGTCACCGCGACAAGCGCCAGACACATCGAGAAAATGTCCCCGACATTATGGCCGGCATCAGAAACCAGACCTACGGAATTGCTGAAATGGCCGATGATGAACTCAGCGGCCACAAAGACTGCATTGATGACAATGCAGGCAACAATGATTCTCCGACGGATACCTCCGTTTCCCATCCTTTCCACGATTGCAGCTCCTATGGATCAACCTTTGATCAAACCGACTGCTTCTTCTCCCACCCGAGGCACCATTCCTCCGACAAACTGAATCAGCTTCCATAACAGGAAGATGGATACAGCGATCACGAAGATCACGAAAATGACGGAAAAAATTTTCTTGAATTTCTCCTTTTTATGAAGATATTTCTGCCGTTCCTGATGTGACATAATGATTTTTTTAGCTGTTACTCGTACAAATTAAAGAAAAAATCAGTGCAGAGCAAACATTTTTCCGATTATAATTTAAAATGAATACCTTTGGGGAAAAGTTGTATACCCTATCGGACAATTCGACAAATACAAGACGATTTCTCTTCTGGAGATGAAGCCGGTGCGGCTGATGAACCGCATCGACACGAAATTCATCTGCAACCGGCAGAAACTGGATGAACTGCTGGAAGCCGCCGCCGAAGATTACCTGGTACAAGAAAATGACGGAAAGCTGCTCATGCCTTACAAGACCTGCTATCTGGACACACCGGAGGCTGAAATGTACCGGAAGCATCACTGCGGGAAGAAAGATCGCTACAAGATCCGGATCCGGACTTATGAACAGAGCGGAATCTCCTTCCTGGAAGTGAAGCACAAGGACAACCACGGGAGAACAACAAAAGTCCGCCGCTCATGGAGTGAGAATGTACCGACGAAGGAAGCGGATCAATTCCTGGAAAGTAACAGCCCTTATACTTTCCAAGCTCTGGTTCCTACCCTGGAAAATCATTTCCGGCGCATCACGCTCGTGAACCGGGAATTGACAGAAAGATTGACCATTGACCTGGAACTGCAGGCCACCAATCCACGGACCGGACGGAGCGTCAGCTTCCCGGACCTGGTCATCATCGAGCTGAAACGGGATAACCATAAGCCATCGATCATGCCGGAACTGCTATGCAGCCTCCGCATCCGACCGGCGAAATTCAGCAAATATTGCATAGGAATGGCATTGACCGACCCGGACTTGAAGCAGAACCTGTTCAAGGAACGAATCAGGACGGTGAGAAAATGCACGGAAATACTTAAATCATGAACGAACTAACATTTTTAGGCCTCCCTGTCTTCGACAGCGACAGCCTCATCGAACTCGGAGCCAGATTTCTGCTGAATCTGCTCGTCGTCGGCATTATCGTACACCGGCTCTACTACCAGCATGGCAAACGAACGGAATATTACTTCACTTTCACATTGATCAGCCTGAGCATCTTCTTCCTGACCTATCTTCTTGGCGGGATGAAGATCAAGACCGGACTTGTCCTCGGCCTCTTCGCTGTCTTCGGCATCATCCGCTACCGGACCGAGACCATGGGAGCAAGGGAAATGACCTACCTTTTCAGCATCATCACGATTTCGGTCATCAACGCCTTAGGTACTTCCTTCCCGCTGGTCGAACTGCTGCTGACGAACCTCATCTTCATCCTGATCATCTGGTGCAGCGAGTACATCGTCCACAGAAAACACATTTCCACGAAATATGTCCGCTACGACCGCATCGAACTCATCGTCCCGGAACGGCAGGAAGAACTGAAAGCAGACCTGGAGAAACGACTGGGCCTCCGCATCGTCCGCATAGAGACCGGTGCCGTAGACTTCCTGAAAGATTCCGTCATGCTGAAAATTCACTATGACAATGGCGGAAATCCGTACAACTCGGCAGACCACCTGATGAAAATGCCGAAATGATGGACTGGCCGAAGAGAAACCGACCTCAATGAAATGACGGTCGTAAAATGAACCGGCCGCAAAGCCCCGAAGCAAGAAAACCGAACATAACATGAAACATACTGAAGTCCTGATCGCCACCTTGGCGGTCCTCGTCGCCCTGACCTGCAGCAACCAGTCCACCCAAGCCCAGTCCATCTGGGCCTCAGCCCAGACCGACATCAAATTCTACAAAAATTTTTCCGGTTACGTGGAAGCGGAATACCGCACTCAGAACCGCCTGGACGGTTCCGCCCGCTGGGGTGGCGCCTTCGGTCTGGAATACAAGCCGATCAAATATCTGAAGACCACCATCGGCTACAACTTTCTCTATGACCGATCTGAAGATGAAATCACGAAGAAAGGACACCTGATTCCAGCCTACTGGCTGCCGCGCCACCGTTTCAACGTAGCCCTCACCGGTTCGTATGCCTGGGATTTCGGACTGAAGATTTCCCTCCGGGAACGTTACCAGTACACCTTCAGCAAATCCAAGGAAGTCAGCAAGCTGGATAAGGATACCGGAGAGCAGCTGATCGATCCGGTCACCGGCGAAGAGAACCTGGAACTCATCAAGGCAAAACAGAAACACCAGCTCCGTTCACGACTGCAGCTGGATTATGAGATTCCGAACATCAGATTGGAACCCTTCCTGTCCTGCGAACTGTACAACAGCCTCAGCGCCGGTTTCGCCATCGACAAAGTACGGTACTCCACCGGACTCTCCTACCCGATCACGAAAATGCACAGCATCAAGCTCTACTACCTTTTCGAAGACTTCATGAAAGCCGGGAAAAGGGACAGCCATGTGATCGGCATCGGCTACAAGCTGAAAATCAGACCGAAGAAGAAATAAGCACCGCACAAGGTATGGAAAACGGAAAGAAGATCGCCGTCTATTGCTCGGCCAGCTATACCATTGACCCGGAGTACAACCGGGTGGCAAGAGATTTCGTCCGCGCAGCCGTCGCAGACGGATTCACCATCGTATCAGGAGGTACCGTGAAAGGCACCATGGGAGAGATCGCCGCAGAAATCGAAGCCTGTGGAGGTCGCCACATCGGAGTTCTGCCGAACTTCATGACCGAGCTCGTCTACCCCTCCATGACCGAAGTCCACTGGACCGCGACCATGGCCGAGCGCAAGACACTCCTGCGTGAAGGAACCTGTGCGGTCGTCGCCCTTCCAGGCGGCATCGGAACCCTCGACGAAGTCATCGAGACCTACACCCTGAAGAAATTGGGAAAATACGACGGTAAAGTATTGGCACTCAACCATAAAGGTTTCTACGAACCGCTGAAATCCCTGCTGGACCACTATGTCCGTGAAGAAATGCTGGAGCCTGAAATCCGGGACAGCTTCCTGTTCGCAGACACCGTGGAAGAACTCATCGCATTCCTGAAAGAAGCCTGAAAATCAATCCCGTAAAGTCTTGAAATTCAACAGATAGGCCGTCACTCCTGCAGCGACGGTCAAGAACAGTATGCTCAAAGCCCAATGCTCCGCCACCCCGAAGGCACAGTAGAGCAGAGTCAGCCACAGCAAGGAAACGGAAATGATCTTCACCCGGAGCGGCAAAGCCTTGTGTTCCCGGAAATTCCTGATATAGGAGCCCAGCTGCGGATGGTCCATCAGCCAACGGTAGAGCTTTTCCGAACTGCGCAGAAAAAGCGAAGCGGAAAGCAGCAGAAAAGGAGTGGTCGGCAAGACCGGCAGGAAGATTCCCACTATCCCCAAGGCCAATGAGACCAGCCCTGAAACCAAGAATATCAATCTCATGAGCAAGTGCGGAAGTTACTGGCGCATCAGAACAAGATCAGCTAAAGATATGGCCGTCATCGCCTCGACGATGACAGGTGTCCTCAAGGCGAAGCAGATATCGTGACGACCGCTGATCTTCAGGTCCGTCATCCTCCGCTCCGAGAAGTCATAGGTCTTCTGGAACCTGGCGATGCTGGAAGTTGGCTTGAACGCGACACGGAAGCAGAGCTCCGCCCCGTTCGTGATGCCTCCGTTCACACCGCCCGCCCCGTTCTTCGATGGTTTTCCATCCGGTCCGAAAGGATCATTATGCTCGGAACCCCTCATGGCCGCAGCCATGAACCCGTCTCCGAACTCGATGCCACGAACTCCCGGTATGGAGAAGACGGCATGCGCGATGACAGACTCCACACTGTCCCAGAACGGCTCCCCGATCCCGGCAGACAAAGGTACACGGCATTCGACCACCGCACCGAGGGAATCTCCGACGGAAGCGGCGGCAGCAAGCGCCTCCGTCCACACCTCCGGCAATTCCGTCCCGGACACACTGTCCGCCGCAACCGAAACTCCGACTGCCCCCAAGACCTCATTGGCACAAGTCCCGCAGGAACTGCACGAAGTTTCAGGACGAGGAATCCCGCCCAGCTCGACGATGGAAGCACGGATCGCCTCCTGAGGCACCGGCACTTCATCCAGCAAGGTCGCATCGGCCAGAATCTTCTTCGCCACCACCCCGGCAGCGACCACCGGCAAGGTCAGGCGACCGGAAAAATGCCCACCCCCACGAGGATCATTGCAATCGTACCATTTGACCGCCGCCGTATAGTCCGCATGCCCCGGACGCGGTACATCCCGGAACATCCTGTAATCTTCAGAACGCACATTCTCGTTCCTGAAAAGCAAAGTCAAGGGCGCACCGGTCGTCTGGTCCTCCCAGACTCCGCTCAGCAGCAGCGGTTCGTCCGCCTCGATCCGGGCAGTCGTACCCGGTCCACCGGCCTTGCGGCGACACAGATCTTCCGCGAAATCTTCCGCAGTCAATGACAAGCCGGCAGGAACGCCGTCAAGCACCACTCCGACAGCACTGCCATGGGATTCTCCGAAAATGGAGACCCTGAATTTACGTCCGAAACTATTCATAGCTTTATTTCTTGAAACATGACCAGAAATCCGGGAAAGACTTGGCCACGCAGTCCATATCATCGATTTCCACCGGAGAATCCGCACCGAGCGAAGCCACCTTCAAAGCCATCGCCATCCGATGATCATGGCAGGAAGTGTATTTTCCACCTTTGAGCAAACGACCGGTCAGCAGCCTCCGGGCCAATGAAAGTCCGCAGATGACCAGTTCGTCGCCTTCCACACGGTTTTCCACGCCCAGCTGTTCCAGCACCTCCGCGATCGAACGGGAACGGTCGGATTCCTTATGCACCAGCCTGGAAAGACCGGCAATCCGGCTTTCTCCCTGACAGAAGGCCGCCAGAACCGCTACGATCGGAAAAAGGTCAGGACAATGGGTCGCATCCAGCTGAAAAGCCTGGAGCGGTGCCCGCTGCACCAGTACCGTACCGTGATCTCCATCCAGCTGGGACAGGCTGGCTCCGGCATCCATCAGTACATCCATGATCGAAAGATCCGCCTGCAAGGAAGTCGTGTCCAGGCCCTCGATCTCCACCTGTCCGAAGACAGCGCCGGCCACCAGAAAAGCGGCTGCGGAACTCCAGTCTCCCTCGATGGCAAGATCCGCCGCACGATAGCGCTGTCCCCCTCTCACTTTGAACACCATCTCCGTACAAAGGCTCCAGTCTCCACCGGACTCCAGGAAATCCCGACCACCCAGCATATCATTGGCCACACGGATGCCGAACTTGCGCAGGACATCCAGGGTAATGAACATATAAGGGATGGATTTCGGATCCTTGACCCCGAAAGTCGTGTTCTTCCGGGCCAATGGAAGAGCCATGAGCAGACCGGAAATGAGCTGGGAGCCGTTCGTCCCTGATATGTCCACCCGGCCGTTCTTCAGACTTCCTTCCAAGGCCAATGGAAGGGTCAGTCCGTCTTCTTCCGGTTTCGAGGAGCTGACTTTCACCCCGAAAGCCTCCAACATCTCCTGGACACCGGCAAGTTTCCGGCTCAGCAGCGTCTTCTCCCCTTGAACCTCGAACTTACGATCATTGAGCTGACACAGCAGCGGCATCGCCAGACGAGCCAGAAGACCGGATTCTCCGACCTGAACCTGATCCAGCTGCAGCTCTCCGAGTCCGGGACCCGCACCTTTCACCGTCACTCTGTCCCCATTGACCAGAACCTCAGCTCCCAAAGAACGGGCGAAGGAAATCGCCGCCTCACTGTCCGCACAAGGGGTATAGCCGGTCAGATGAGACTCTCCGGCAGCCAAGGCCGCCGCGACGATGGCTCGCTGCGCGAAACTTTTCGAAGCCGGTGCCTGAAGATGCAGTCCGATGAACGGGAAATCCCCGTACAGCTGACGACGCAGCTCAGCAGTGGTCCATTGGCCTGGGGCTGCTTCTTTTCCTGCCTCCAGCGCAGCATAAGTGAAAGGGGCACCATGAGCCAAGGCATCCAGACGGGACTGACGACCGGCCTCTCCCATGCAGAAGGCGATCAGCCCACCTTCCGGCAGGAGATTTTCCTTCCGCACCTGGTCATACAGGGCCATCACCCGCTGCACATCCTCCTCGTTCTGGGCCGTCGTGACCAGTTTCACGAGGTCCGCTCCATGATAACGGCAGTTTTCAACGACGGCATAGAGGGCGGCGGCGGAATCCGTGCCTTTCCAGTCATGGAAAGAGCGGATGAACACCGTACCGTTCTCATGCGCTGCCTGACGGATCCGTTTCGAGACATGTTTCGGAACTTCCATCTCGACATCCACGTAACGGGCGCCGGCTTCGATCGCTGCGACCAGACGGGTCTCCATGATCCGGCAAGCCTTGACCTGACGGCTTTCCTCCGGCAGTTCCTGAAGCGAAGGCTCCTGAGCCAGAACCTCTGCCAGACGGCAGGTCGCGACCAGAGGCACGTCACTCGTGAACAGCCCGGAGATTTCCTCCAGAGACAAAGGACAGCGGTCCAGACGGATCTCCGCCATCTCACATTGCTCGAGGGCGGCTTCTATTTCTTGCAGACTGCTATGCTGCAGGACAGTACAAATCATATTCTCTCAAATTATCTTTTCTGTTTACCTGGAAGCCGGACCGGGGCGACAACCACGTCACCGACTTCTCTCATCAATACGAAATAAAGGCTTTCGCCGACGTTTTTCTTGTCGTGCTGCATCGCGCCCATCAGTTCGACTTTCTCGAAAGGACATTCCGTCCCGAGGCCGCAGGTTTCAAGGTCCTCCGCAATCCGGTCACGGAAACCTTCTCGGGCCAGCCCCTGCTTCTCACTCATCCCGGCAGCCAGGACCAGGCCCATGGCGACTGCCTCACCGTGCGTGATGTCCCTCTCCTGCTCCGCTGCGCAATGCTCGATCGCATGAGCGAAGGTGTGTCCCAGATTCAGCTTACGGCGTTCTCCATGCTCGAACGGATCGGCCGAGACGATGGCCATCTTGATCCGCAAAGCTTCCGATACCAGCCGGAACAGTTCCTGTTCATAACTGGCGACAGTCTCCGGGAAAGTGCTTTCCTCGGCCTTCGCGATGCAGGACAGGACCAGGACCGCACGTCCGTAAGCACCGTCACGGTTGTCGATCATGAAAGTTTTCAACAATTCAGCGGCGCCGGAGAAAAAGTCGCGTTGCGGCAAAGAGGCCAGGAAGGCCGGACAGAGATAGGTGAATTCCGGCTGACGAATCACGCCCAGCATGTTCTTGTAGCCGCAGAAATTCACGCCGGTCTTTCCACCTGCACCGGCGTCGACCTGGGCCAGCAGCGTCGTCGGCACGAGGGCGAAGCGGATGCCTCTCATATAGATGCTGGCAGCGAAACCGGCCATGTCCGTCAGGACACCGCCACCGATTCCGAGCAGGAGAGAAGAGCGGTCCGCCTTCTTCTTGAGCAGCCATTCGCAGATGGAAAGAACCGTTTCAGGAGATTTAAGCCGTTCGGAAGTCTTCACACGCTTGATCTGGACGGTATTGCGGTCCAGAATCTCGACCAGGTTCCGGAGCGGCGCGCTGGCCTTGTAAGCACCGTCATCCACTACGGCAAAGACGGATTTCTCCTTACCGATACATTCCAGCAGATCACGGACCTGCAGGCTGGAAAACAGTTCACTCAGATATTTTCCGGAAGTATTGCTCGTCAATTTTACCACCATTCAACAAATATAGATATATTTTAAATATTTTTCGGGTAGATTATTGATAATTAGAACTATTTGCAATATCTTTGCAGTCCTTTATACGAAGGGTCTACCTTCAAGTCTGCACAAGACAATAAGCCCGGATGGCGGAATCGGTAGACGCGCTGGTCTCAAACACCAGTGGCCGCAAGGCTGTGCCGGTTCGACCCCGGCTCCGGGTACAAAAACTTAAAGTTTTTTGAAATAACATTTGGAAGTACAAATATTATTTGTACATTTGCACTCCCAAAAACCAAACATTGAGATATGGTGTAATGGTAGCACTACAGATTCTGGCTCTGTCAGTGAGGGTTCGAATCCTTCTATCTCAACAAAATCTGATGTTTACATCATGGCGGGATAGCTCAGCTGGTTAGAGCGCATGATTCATAATCATGAGGTCCCCAGTTCAATCCTGGGTCCCGCTACCAATCGAAATTCAGCAGTTGCATTTCATGCAGCTGCTTTTTTTGTATCTACTACCTGATGCCGGGCTGATCGACAATCGATAGGCTGAACTTTCGGAACTTCATCAACGATCTGGTTTTTCTCAGAACAAAATATTCTACAAGTTCATCATTGCAGAGGATTACTGATAGTTAAGGTGTCGATGTAAAGACTGGAAAAAGGAGCTGCAGTCGAGCAGAACCGCTCAATGAAAGATTCTGAAGGACGGAAGGAAAGGAAGGAGAAGAGTTCCTGGAGGGGGATACGAAAAAAGTCCGCTGAAGAAGCGGACTTTCGGTGGAGATAGTCGGAGTCGAACCGACGACCCTCTGCTTGCAAAGCAGATGCTCTAGCCAACTGAGCTATACCCCCAGAAGTAGTCCCGAGCAGACTTGAACTGCTGACCCCTACATTATCAGTGTAGTGCTCTAACCAACTGAGCTACGGGACTGTATATAAAAATGAAAGACAAACACAATAACCGCGAAGCTCGTGTCATGAACCTGCTCCAAAAAGGAGGTGTTCCAGCCACA
>JAHHQP010000047.1 GCA_020026355.1 Bacteroidales bacterium | reverse complement strand
ATGCAAGAAAACTACAACAAGGTGCTGACTCCGGAACTGAAGGATAAACTCGCCAGAATCAAGAGATTGGCGTTGGATATGGATGGCACCATTTACTTGGGAAGCACGCTTTTCCCGTTTACATTGGACTTTCTCCGGAAGATGAGGGACAACGGGATAGGTTATTCTTTCCTGACTAACAATCCGACCAAGTCCGTAGCTGATTATCTTCATAAGCTGGAAGGACTCGGCATCCAGGCAGAAGAAGATAACATGTATACGACTTCCTTGGCGGCGATAGATTACATCAAGGCTCATTATCCGCAGGCCAGAAAACTCTATATGCTGGGTACGCCGAGCATGGTTTCCCAGTTTGAGAAAGCGGGTTTCACGTCTTGCGCTGATGATCCGGATGATGTACCGGATGTCCTGGTAGTGGCTTTTGACACGACATTGACCCATGCTCGTCTGAGTCGTGCCGCCTGGTGGGCTTCGCAGAAGAACATTCCTTTCATCGCCACGAATCCGGATCTGGTCTGCCCGACAGATCAGCGCGTTGTCCTGGTGGACTGCGGTTCGATCTGTCAATGTATTGCGGCAGCGACCGGACGTAGGCCGGACATTACCTTAGGAAAACCGGATCCGAATATGCTTTACGGCATCATGGATAAGCACGGATTGAAGCCGGAGGAAATCGCGATGATCGGTGACCGTATCTATACGGATACGGCTACAGCACACAATGCCGGTGCTTTCGGTGTACTGGTGCTTTCCGGAGAGACAACTTTGGAGACGGCCTTGAAGGTCGCGGAGGAGGCTCGGACGAATCCGGCTCCGGAATTCTTTCCGCCGGACCTCATCGTAAGGGATATCGAGGAATTGGGTGAACTCCTGATAGCGGCCCGCAAGTGATTTTTCTGAAAACAGTATATGGATATGGAACCTCAAACCGCAAAAAAGTATAAATACTGGCAGTGGAGGACTTTGATTGTCCTCATGATCGGTTATGTGATGTATTATTTTGTCCGGAAGAACTTCAGTGCCGCTTTGCCGGCTATGGAGGCAGAACTGGGCGTATCGAAGGTGCAGCTCGGTATCTTCCTGACACTCAATGGAGTGATCTATGGCTTTTCCCGTTTTCTTAACGGGTATGTTGCGGATCGTTTCAGCAGGAAGGGACTCATGTCGCTGGGACTCCTGCTTTCTGCTTTCGTGAATTTCGGCATTTGTTTCAGCCCGCAGATTGTCGGGCTTTTCACCGGTGGGGAACCGGCCTTTGATTTTGTGGACGGCTCTCCGGTCGCTTCTTTATCGCTGGTTTATCTGATCGGTATCCTCTGGGTGCTCAACGGTTACATCCATGGCATGGGTTTTCCTCCTTGCGCGACCTTGATGGCTCGTTGGTTCCGTCCTTCTGAACTGGCGACCAAGCAGTCCATCTGGAATGCTTCGCACTCGATCGGTGCCGGTATCGTCGTAGCACTCTGTGGCTTCCTGATTTCCAGATACGGTACTTCTGCCTGGAATCTTTGCTTTGCAGTTCCGGGCGCCATCGCGCTCTTCGGTGCGGCTTTCGTTTTCTTCGGCCTGAAGGATACGCCGTCTTCCCTCGGCCTTCCTGAAGTGGAAGAACTGGAAGCGGAAGAACAGGTGAAAGCAGGTGCGGCCGCTGGAGAAGTCAAGATGGTGCCGGGAGAGGAGCTGACCGGAAATAAATTCAAGGTCTTCATGCGCAAGATGGTCTTCGGTAACCCGATCATCTGGATTCTGGCTCTGGCTAATTTCTGTGTCTATGTCATCCGTTTCACGATTCTGGATTGGGGAACTTCTTTCTTGACCCAGTACAAGGGGTTCGAGATCGATCTGGCTTCCAGCATTGTCGCGACTTCTGAAATCGTCGGAGGAGTGATCGGTACCTTGGTGGCAGGCTGGATTACGGACAAGTTCATGAAGAGCCGCGCTCATCGGACGTGCTTCATTTTCGCTGTAGGTGCGACGCTTTGCCTCTTCGGATTCTGGAAGACTCCGGCTCAGGCACCGTGGATCCTCAGTGCTTTCTTCATCTGCATGTCGGCCTTCTTCATCTATGGTCCTCAGGCGCTTCTCGGGGTCTGCGCTTCTCAGCAGGCGACGAATAAAGCCTGTGCAACGGCCAACGGTATCCTCGGTATTTTCGGCTATGCTTCCACAACTATCTCCGGTGTCGGTTTCGGTTATCTGGCTCAGCATTACGGATGGAATTCCGTCTTTATCGTCGCTATCGGCTTCGGTATCCTGGCTTCCATCATCATTGCCACGATCTGGAACAGACCGGCGGACGGCTACGGACGTGCCCGCAAGGTGATTGAGGAAATGCAGCAGGAAAAATAGGAAAAATCTTTTTGGACAAGATATGGAAAATAAGAACGAATTTGATGTGATCATCATCGGTGGTGGTGCGACCGGTGCCGGTACTGCTCGGGATTGCGCGATGCGCGGTCTGAAGGTGCTGCTGCTGGAACGCTCTGATTTCGCGACAGGCGCGACCGGCCGAAATCACGGTCTGCTGCACAGTGGTGCGCGTTACGCCGTCACGGATCCGGAATCTGCCGCGGAATGTATCAAGGAGAACATGATCCTGCGGAAGGTCGCCAGCCATTGCGTAGAGGAAAATGACGGACTTTTCATCACTCTCCCGGAAGATGATCTGGCTTACCAGTCCACTTTCATCACGGCCTGCCGCAAGGCGGGCATCAATGCGGAGGCGATCGATCCGGTCGAGGCCCGGCTGCTGGAACCTTCCGTGAATCCCGATCTCATCGGTGCGGTGAGGGTCCCGGACGGTTCTGTGGATCCTTTCCGTCTGACCTTGGCGAATCTTGTGGATGCGAAGCTTCATGGAGCCGTGGTCAAGACCTATTGCGAGGTTACTTCGCTGCTCATGGAGGGAAACCGTGTGACGGGAGTGGAAGTCATCGACCATGTCCGGAAGATGAAAGAAAGATATCATGCACCGGTGACGGTCAATGCCTGCGGTATCTGGGGTCATGATATCGCAGCGAAGATCGGTATCACGGTCAGCATGTTCCCGGCCAAAGGTTCTCTGCTGATCTTCGGTCATCGTGTGAACAGCGTGGTGCTGAACCGTTGTCGTAAGCCGGCCAATGCGGATATCCTGGTGCCTGGAGATACCATCTGTCTGATCGGTACGACTTCAAGTCGTGTCGGTTTCGATGAAGTGGATAATATAAGGGTGACTCCGGAGGAGGTGGATCTCCTGTTGAGGGAGGGTTGCCGTCTGGCTCCGGAACTGGCTCAGGTCCGTATCCTGAGGGCTTATGCCGGCGTACGTCCGCTGGTCGCTGCGGACAATGATCCTTCTGGGCGTAACATCAGCCGTGGCATCGTGCTGATGGACCATGCGACCAGAGACGGTGTGGAGGGCTTCATGACCATAACGGGTGGAAAGCTGATGACCTACAGGCTCATGGCGGAGTGGGCGACGGACCTGGTATGCAAGAAACTGCAGGTGGACCAGAAATGTCGTACAGCTGAGATTCCGCTTCCGGGCTCACGCAAGGTGGACGAGAAGGAATATCGCAAGCATTTCGACATGAAACCGGCAAAGATCGCTTCTACGGTCGGTCGCCATGGAGATATGGCCTTGAACATCAAGTCCGGAACTCCTTATGATGACAGTCTGGTCTGCGAGTGCGAGAACGTGACGGTCGGCGAGGTGAACTATGCCATTCAGGAACTGGATGTACATAATCTGACCGATCTGCGGAAAAGGACCCGTCTGGGGATGGGAACCTGTCAAGGTGAACTCTGCGCTTGCCGGGCTGCCGGTCTCCTGGGAGAGTCCATGGACTGTTCCGGAAAAGCGCAGCGGGAACTCAGCCGTTTCCTTGAGGAACGTTGGATCGGTACCAGTCCGATCTGCTGGGGTGAAGCGCTTCGGGAGGCGGAATATACCCAATGGGTCTATGGTTCAATCTGTGATATGAAATGAGCTTATGAAATTTGATACGATCATTATCGGAGGGGGCCTGACCGGTCTGGTCTGTGCCATCTCCTTGCAGAAAAGAGGACAACGTTGTGCGGTTATTTCGGCTGGACAGAGTGCCTTGCATTTTTCTTCCGGTTCTTTCGATCTGCTGAACTGTCTTCCGGACGGGCAGCCGGTCACCGATCCGGTCGAGGCTTTCGAGGCCTTGGCTCCGGAACATCCTTATCATAAATTGGGAGGGATGTTCGAGGAATATGCGGAGCGGGCGAAGGAACTTCTGTCTGATTGCGGAATCGGAGTGGAAGGCAGTCCGCGCAGGAATCATTACCGCTATACGCCGATGGGAAGTCTCAAACCGACTTGGCTGACTTTCTCGGAATTCGGAATCGTGCAGTCGGTAGATGAGGTACCGGAAGGAAAAGTGCTGGTCACGAATTTCGCCGGCTTCCTGGATTTCAACACGAAATTCATCGCTGATGCGCTTGCTGCCAGAGGAGCGGATTGCCGAATTGCAATCCTGAACGTTCCCGGAGTGGATCGTCTGAGGAAGAGTCCGACGGAAATGAGGGCATCGAACATTGCCCGGACCTTGGAGAGTGAAGAGACTTTCCAGGATTTCGTGGAGGTCCTGAAGAAGACAGCGGTCGGTTATGATACCGTGATCCTTCCGGCCGTATTCGGCTTGAAAAGCGAAGGTATCGTCCTGCGTCTGAGTGCGGAGCTGCCGCAGAAGGTACAGCTTCTGCCGACCATGCCTCCGTCTGTACCGGGAATCCGTACCCAGATGACGCTCCGCCGTGTGTTCGAGCAGTTAGGGGGTGTCTATATTCTGGGGGATACGGTGCAGGCTGCTGTCATCGAAGGAACCCATGTGAAGACGCTCTATACCGCGAACCATGTGGATTTCCCGTTCAAGGCTGACCATGTCGTGCTGGCTACCGGTCATTTCTTCAGCGGCGGTCTCGTCTCGGATATGGATTCCGTGCGTGAACCGGTCTTCGGCTGTGATGTAGATTTCATCTCGGACCGTTCTCAGTGGTATGGCGAAAGTCCTTTTGCCGACCATCGATATTTCAGGTTCGGTGTCGCCACCGGAGAGGATTTCAGGGCCAGAAGGGATGGAGTCCCTTATGATAACCTGTATGCGGCCGGTTCTGTCCTCAGCGGGGCGGATTCCCGTACGGAAGGCAGCGGCGCAGGAGTGAGCATGCTGACGGCTCTTCGTGTCGCCGATCTGATCCTGTCAGCAGAAAATCCAGTAGCATAGGAGGGCTTGCGATGAAATTACAAGAGAAAAACATATCGGAGAACAATTTCGAGCAGTGTATCAAGTGTACGGTCTGTACCGTATATTGCCCGGTGGTACCGCTTAATCCGCTTTATCCGGGCCCGAAGCAAGCTGGACCAGACGGGGAACGGCTGCGTCTGAAAGGTAGTGATTTCTATGATGATACACTGAAATACTGCATGAACTGCAAACGTTGTGAGGTGGCTTGTCCTTCCAATGTCAAGATCGGAGATATCATCCAGCATGCCCGGATGGAATATGGTCGTCAGAAGCCTTCGTTGAGGGATAGGGTGCTGGCAAGCACTGATTTCATGGGTACGATGGCGGTACCGTTTTCGCCGGTCGTGAACTGGGCGACCTCCCTCAGGCCGACGAAAGCGGTGCTGGATGCGGTCATGAAAGTGGACAAGCACCGGGAATTCCCGAACTATGCGAAGCAGACCTTCGAGAAGTGGTATCGCAAGCATGCTGAGGCGGATCAGGACCGGTATCTGCATCATCTGACCTTCTTCCATGGTTGCTACATCAATTACAACTATCCTCAGCTCGGTAAGGACTTCGTGGCAGTCATGAATGCGCTCGGCTGGGGCGTTCATCTCCAGAAAGGAGAGAAATGCTGCGGCGTCGCGATGATCTCCAATGGTCTCTACAAGAAGGCGAAGAAGAATGCTCAGGTCAATGTGGATAATTTCCGGCAGTCTCTCCAGGAGAACCGTCCGGTGGTCGGCTGCTCTTCCACCTGCATCTTCACCATGAGGGACGAATATCCTCATGTCCTCGGCATAGAGAACGAGGAGGTCCGGAACCATATCGATCTGGCTACCCGTTTCATCTATACCTTGCTGGATGAAGGAGAAATCCAGCTGATCTTCAAGAAGGACTGGCATCGTCGGGTTGCCTACCATACGCCTTGCCACATGGAGAAATTGGGCTGGGCCATCTATTCGGAGTCGCTCTTGAAACTGATTCCTGGAATAGATTTCGTACATTTGGAATCCCAATGCTGCGGCATTGCCGGCACCTATGGCTTCAAGAAGGAGAACTATAAGGTTTCTCAAGGAATCGGTGCTCCGCTTTTCAAGCAGATTGAAGCCGCTCATCTGGACTTCGTCTCCACGGATTGCGAGACTTGCAAATGGCAGATCGAGATGTCCACGGGCGTACCGGTGAAGCATCCGGTTTCCGTCCTGGCGGAAGCTTTGGATCTGGAAAAGACTTATCAGGCCAATAACAAGACACGATAGATCATAGAATGGGTATGAATGAATTTCTAGCACCTCCGGCTTTCCGTCCGGAAATGCCGTCTGAAAAGATCGGTCCGACTTACCAGAGAATGCGTTGGCAGGTGTTCATCGGCATTTTCCTCGGTTATGCCGGTTTCTACATTGTGCGCAAGAATTTCTCGATGGCTGTCGAACCGTTGGGAAGACTGGGCTTCGAAGAAGGTGAACTCGGCATCGTCATGGCCATGAATGCCATTGCTTATGCCTTGTCTAAATTCCTTATGGGCAGCATTTCGGACCGGAGCAATGCCAGAAGGTTCCTTCCGCTGGGACTGGTCCTCGCTTCCTTGTCCATGGTGTTCATGATGGCGCCGGTTCTCCTGCTGGGAGTTGAGCATAAGAAGTGGGCTATCGCATTGATGGCGGTGGTCAATTTTCTGGTCGGCTGGTTCAATGGAATGGGCTGGCCTCCATGCGGCAGGGTCATGACTCACTGGTTTTCGCAGAATGAACGTGGAACGAAAATGTCCATCTGGAACTGTGCTCACAATGTCGGAGGTGCGGTTGTCGGTCCGATGGCCGCTTATGGCGCGACCTGGTTCGGTTCCTGGTTCTTCGGGGCTGCGGAAGAATATTATTTCCTGATCGGAACCTTCGTCTTCCCGGCCGTTGTCGCCATGCTCATCGCTTTGATCGCCTATCTTCTGATTCGGGATACTCCTCAGTCCTGCGGTCTTCCGTCTATCGAGAAATACCGTAACGACTATCCTCCGGCTTACAGCGAGGAGGCAGAGGAAACACTTTCGTTCAAGGATATCTTCTTCAAGTATGTCCTGAACAACAGGATGCTCTGGTACATCGCCATTGCCAATGCTTTCGTCTACATGGTCCGTTACGGTTGTCTGGACTGGGCACCGAAATACCTTATGGAGACGCAGGGCTATGATATCAAGCAGGCCGGATGGGCTTATTTCGCCTATGAATTCGCCGCTATTCCTGGAACGCTGATCTGCGGCTGGCTCTCCGATAAGGTATTCAAGGGAAAACGAGCATTGACCACCTCTATCTTCATGGCTGTCGTCGCGGTCTTCATCCTTCTTTACTGGCAGTTCAGTGACAATCCCTTGATCGTGACCATTTCCCTGATCGGTATCGGTTTCTTCATCTACGGTCCGGTCATGCTGATCGGTGTGCAGGCTCTGGATCTCGCTCCGAAGAATGCGGCCGGTACCGCTGCCGGACTTACAGGCTTCTTCGGCTACTTCTTCGGAACGGCTATTCTCGCGAACATTGTGATCGGTTATGTCTCTCAGGCCGGCTGGGACTGGACCTTCGTTCTGCTGCTGGCGGCTTGCGCCTTGTCGATTCTCTTCACTTCATTTACTTTGAAAGGCGAGAAAAAACGCAGATAATGCGTGTTCCTTCATGATTGAAGATGTTTAGAACAATCAGCTTATGGATAAGATCATATTGGTTTTGAAACGTATGTTTTCTCTCCTTGTCGTTTTCCTCATGATAGGGGCGACAACTCTAACTTCAGGTCGTATTTTCGGGCATGAATGGCACGGTGATGCTGTGGTCGAGGGTATTCCGCAGGAAGAAGCTCTTGCCGGCCTACGTATGCCGGATGCCTCGCAGAAAAGGGAACTGGGACTTTTGGGAGCACGTTTCCAGTTCCGTGATTCCTTGTCCTGGACCGTTGTTGGAAAGGATGGAAAAGATAATGGCATCCTGTTGAGCAGTGAAAAGGTAGGAGCCGGAGTCGAGGGCTTTGCCGGGAAGATTCCGGTTTTCGTCCTCATTGACCTGGATGGAAAGATCGGGAAGATGACGGTCGGTCAGAATGATGAGACACCGGCTTTTCTGGATCTGGCCGCTGAGCATGTCTTCCCGGCATACTATGGCAAGACACCGGAAGAGGTGTTGCAGATGCAGGTCGATGCGGTATCCGGTGCGACTTATTCTTCCAATGGTCTGATCGGAAACATCCGGCAGGTGCTGGCGGCTTATCTGTCCAGTACGGTCACTCTCCGGCAGGCTCCGGGTATCGGTTGGGGAAAAACAGTAGCGGTTCTGCTGGTCTTCGCGTTCGGAATAGTGGCTTCCTTCTGCTTCAGAGGAAGAAAATGGGTGAGGATTGCGGTCCTGGCGTTAAATGTCGGAGTTACCGGTTTCTGGTGTGGACAATTCCTTTCCATGTCTATTCTGACAGGATGGATGCTCAATGGTTTCAATGTCGTTACGGTCTTGCCGACGTTCATCATGCTGGTCATCGCATTACTGATGCCTTATCTGGGGCGGCATAACCATTTCTGCATGAGCATGTGTCCTTATGGCAGCTTGCAGGAGCTGGTCTGGCATATTCCGGTGAGAAAAATACGGATGAAGCCGAGGGTCATGCAATGGATGGGAAGGGTGCGGACATCGGTTTTCATTGTTCTGATGGCCTTGCTCTGGCTCGGTTGGGGCGGTTCTATTCTGGATTATGAGCCTTTCGGGGCGTTCCTGATACATGCTGCGGCACCGGCGGTGATGATTCTTGCTGGAACTTTCATTGTCCTGGCAGTTTTCATTCCTCGCCCATGGTGCAGAGCCTTCTGCCCGGTCGGCGAATTGCTGCATCTGGCAGAGACTCCTGTTTTCAAATCTAGACCGGCAGTCCGTTGATTACTTGACAAAGACGAAAAATACGGCCATGATCAGGCAGAGAAAAGCTGCAAGATGGTTCCATTGTAGCGGTTGTCCTTTGAACAGAACGGTCGCTACTATGGTGAAAACGGTAAGAGAGATGACTTCCTGGATGACTTTCAGCTGCATGAGGTTGAATGGGCCTCCGTTCTCGATGAAACCGATGCGGTTCGCCGGAACTTGGGCGCAGTATTCGAAAAAGGCGATAGCCCAGGAGAAGAGGATGACCAGGATGATCGGCCAATCGGAGGAGATTTTCATTTCCTGCAGCTTAAGGTGACCGTACCAGGCGAAGGTCATGAATATGTTGCTGGTTACCAGCAACAGGATGGTCCATAGTGCTTTCATAAGTATTGTTGTTGATTCCGCAAATATAGCATATTCCAATGCTCTTTTCTGCATGTTTTCTTAAAAAATCTGCGATTCTCTTTCTTTCCGTTTGTGCCGTTTTTCCGATATAATCAACGAACGGCTGCCGATCTCTTTCCGATTTCCGTTCCTTTCATCGGCAATCTGGCGTA
>JAHHQP010000046.1 GCA_020026355.1 Bacteroidales bacterium | reverse complement strand
TCGTCATCGCGGTCTTCATCGCTTTCCCGGCCGTGTCGATCCTGAGAAGAACGAGATTGACACGGAAAGAAATGATGAAGGAATGAGTTTAGAATCAGTTCAGTTTTAAAAGGACTGCAGAGATTGTCGGCATGGTGATTGTTGTGTTGCCGTCGGAGTCCTGATAGGTGCTGGGATAGATGTGGTAGATGACGGCTTCTCCAAGCCATTCCGGTGCTCTGCTTTTCCGGTACTCGTTGCCGGCCATCACCGGGAGGGTGAGGGCCAGGGCAGTGAGGACGAGCAAGTTTCTGAATCCTGTCATTTTTAAGATTTATTTGAGTCGGATGACGGCTGCGGATACAGGGGCAAGCGTTACCTTGTCCATGGTGTTCCGGCCTTTCGCGCATTTATAGGTTACTTTATCATTGGCACTGATGACCACCTCGGCCCCATTGGCCTTAAGGCTGGTGAATTCGGCGCTGACTTTCTTGGCAGAAGGATTGATAGCGATCACATAGCGCTCTTTTCCGGCAGTTCTGGTATAGACCATCGGATAAGGCTGATCGGTGTCACTGATGAATTCCCATTCACCTGAATTTCCGAGGGCATCGGATGAGGATCTGAGACGGAGCAGGGCTCTGACGTAATTCAGCAGGGATTCCGGGTCTTTGTCCTGGTTGATGACAGTTGGAGCATCTGCGGCCGGATCCTGGGCGATGTATAGTTTTGATGGATCTGCGGTGGAGAATCCTTTGTTGAGATCTTGGTTCCATTGCATCGGTGTGCGGCAGCCGGCGCGGTTCCTGGATTTGAGCACGCTGCCTTCCACGTTCGGCAGACCGAAGATGTAACGCATGCCGATTTCGTCGCCGTAGTAGATGGTCGGGATGCCCGGCATGGTCAGCAGAAAGGTCATCGCGGTCTTGAGCTGGTCATAGTCGTCGCGACGATCGTTGCGCAGTCTCCAGATGTCATGGTTGGAGGTCGGAATGGAAAGGTAACCCAGTCCTCTGTTGTTCGCATATTCCGTGCGGTACATGTCAATGAATTTCTTGACCTGACCTCTTCCTTCTTTCTCGAAGTAGCAGATTCTGTCCGTCTGTTTCTTGTCGGTGTTGTAGAAGAGGGAAGTGTAGCCCTGACGGCCGATGTGGAAGATGAAGTCAATGTGGAAATGACCTCCCTTGATGGATTTGGTCGGTTCGCCCCACTCGGAGACGAAGGCGCCTTCCGGATATTTTCCGGCGAACCAGTCCTGGACTTCACGCCAGAGTTTGATGGTCTCCACGTGGTTCTTGTCGTTCTTGATCAGGCTGTGCGCCATATCTACACGGAAACCGTCCATGCCTTTGTCCATCCAGAAGGAAATGATGTTCTTGAGTTCCTGACGGACGGCCTGAGGACCCGGGGCATCCACCGGCTGCTCCCATGGATGGTTCGGATCCGGGTTTGCGTAGCCGTAGTTGAGCGCCGGCTGGCAGTCGAAGAAGTTCTTGAGGTAATTGCCCTCGCGTTCACCGCCGATCGGGGTCACGAAATTCTTCGGTTTCACGTCCTTGGAATCGGTCCAGATGTAGTAGTCGCTGTGCTGAAGGTTGCGGTCCGCTTCCTGAGATTGCTTGAACCAAGGATGCTGGTCAGAAGTATGGCCGGCTACCAGGTCCATGAAGATGCGCATGCCTTTCTCATGTACCTTTTCCACCAGTTCCACGAGCTGAGTATTGGTGCCGTAACGGGGATCGACCTTGTAGAAGTCGGTGATGTCATAACCACCGTCGAAGAATTCGGAATCGAAGATCGGACTGAGCCAGATGGTGTTCACGCCGATGGACTTGATGTAGTCCAGCCGGGATTCGATGCCTTTGAGGTCACCGATGCCGTTTCCGTCACTGTCTTGGAAAGAAGCAGGGTATACCTGGTAGATGACGGCTTTTTCTAGCCATTGCGGCAGCTGTCGGGGTTGTTCTGCTGACTTTGCAGTGTAGAGGCTTGTTGCCAGGGTCAGCAGGGAGAGTAGTATTCTTTTCATGTCTCATTGTTTTTTAGGCAGATACGGTCAGGTTCAGGTGGCCGTATCTTTCCTGTCGATTATTCTTCCCAGCCTGGATTCTGTTCTAGAGTAGGATTCAATACTCTGACATTACGTGGAATCGGATGGAGATATTTGTGGTCACGCCAGCTCCTTTCCACGCCTTTTGCCCAGACCAGATTGCCATGGTTTCCGTCCGTTACGGTGAAGTTGTCGTTGAGGGCCACGAATTTCACCCCAGAAACCGATGGCTTCTTGCCACTGTAGAAGCAGATGTCATTCTTGCCGTCGCCATCCAGATCCTGAGGCTTGTTCACTTCCGGAACATAGATGCCTTTCCACTCCATGGTGGTCAGTTCTCCTCTCTTCCAACGCATGAGGTCGTCGTTCCTGAGGTTCTCTCCCACCAGTTCACACGCGCGCTCACGTCGGATTTCCAGCAGGTATTTGTCCGTCAGTTCCGGATAGAAGTGCTGGATGAGGTACTGGTCGGCTTCAGCCGGTTCCGTGCCTTTCACCCCTGCTCTTTCGCGGAGTGCCTTGATGGTTTTGTTCCAGACGGTGCTTCCCATTTCTCCGAGTTCAGCTTTCGCTTCTGCATAATTGAGCAAGACTTCTGCGTAACGGAGGATAGGGACGGCATTGGTCGCTTCTTTCTTGGAATCGAAGTAATCGTCGTCCAGACTCCATTTATACATGTGGTAACCGTTCAGGGTGAAAGCGAAGTCCGGAAGTGCGGTCTTGCCGTTGCTGCGTTTGTAACCCGGATAACGGATCGTCTGTTTCAACCGGCGGTCGCGGTTCTGCATTTCCTGTGCGAACTCGATCGCGTTGCAGTTTTCCTGATCGGTGAAACGAGAACCGTCTGTCATCAGGTAGGTGTTTACAAAGGTACGGTTGAGGGACCATCTGCTGCCGTAGGTTCCGGAATTGTATTTCCAGGTCAGGTCGTGCCATCTTCTGAAACTCAAGTCATAGACCTGGGCCCAGATGACTTCATCTGAAATGGCAGGAATCCCAGCACAGTCGACAGCGGTGAAGAGCGCTCTGTAGTCCGCGTCAGCGTTGCCGGTGTTGTGGAGCTTGTATTCGCCGGAAGCAATCAGTTCTTCAGCAGCTTTGACGGATTCCTGCAGCCATTTCTCTGCATCGGGAAGAGCATATTCCGGGTGGTATTTCCGGAAAGTACCTTCGAAGAGACAGACTCTGGATTTGTAGGCCAACGCCACATATTTCGTCACGTAGGTACAGGAGCCGTCCTTGGATGGGGTACCGTATTCGATAGCGGCGTCCAGGTCCTCTAGAACTTTGTCCATGACGAGGGTCCTCGGATCTCTCTTCTTGTAGAGACCTTCCTTATCGTCCGGTTCCAGACAAGAGTCGTAATACGGCACATCGCCGAAATATTTCACTTTATCGAAATAAAACATGGCTCTCCAGAATCTGGCGATGCCGATCCATTTGTTCCGGATATTCTCTGAGACAGGGGAGTCCTTTACTTTGCTGATGAAATAGTTGATGTTCCTGAGATTGGACCAGCTCCATCCGCCGGCATCAGCAGGGCTATAGCCGTCTGTAAGATAAGATTCCGGAGTGGTGATGACGATCAGATCGGTCATTTTCTCTCCTTCAGCGATATCGGTAGCCGGCATCTGACGCTCGTAGAAAGAGTTCGCGTAGAGTTCGATTTCCCTTTCGTTCTTGAAGAAATTGTCAGGGGTTATCTTGTTTCCTGGATTTCTGGTCAGGAAGTCATCACAGGAAGTGAAAATCAGTCCTGAAGCAATGATTGCCAATAATATTTTTTTCATGTTCAATTTCTGTTTTTAAAATGAGATATTCAATCCTATGGTGAAAGATTTCAGCATAGGGTAGCTGTAACCCTGTTCTTTTCCGCCACGATCTTTCAGATCCGGATCACCACCCTGTATGACTTCCGGGTCGAAGTTCTCGCAGATGTTGGAGAAGGTGAACATGTTCTCTCCGGTAAAGTAAATCTTGAAAGCACTGATCTTCATTTTCTCGATCCACTGTTTCGGTAATGAATAGTCGATGGTGAGTGCTTTCAGACGGAGGTAGGAAGCGTCCTGCATGTACCGGTTATTCGGTGTACCCATAGGACGTTCGCTGTTTTGGGAGGAGTAGCCGATGAGTCTAGGCCAGTAAGCATCTGGATTCGGATTAGCAGGCGTCCAGCGGTCTTCGTGCATTTTCAGATCATAGCCGTAGGGACGGTTGTATTTTCCCCAGAACAGACCGGAGTCTTGTCCCGGATACCAATCTTTCTTGCCTACACCCTGGAAGAAGGCACTGATACCGAATCCTTTCCAATTGAGGTTGAGGTTCAAACCGAACTGGTAGCGCTGTGCTTCGTTGCCGACGATGACAAGGTCACCATGGTCTTCAAGAGTCTGAGCGCCTTTGTCGATCTTTCCGTCTCCATTCACGTCCTTGAATTTGAGGTCACCGGGTTGCCATACACGGGAGTCGCTGATTTTTATGTAATTTTGGTCGGCATGGTTGGCAATGTCATCATAGGAGGTGAAGAGACCTTCAATCTGGTAACCCCAGATGTCACCGATCTTGTAGCCTTCGTAATAATCGCTGATCTTGCCGGTTTCGTTGTTGTACTTGGTAATCCAGCTTTGACTATCCCACAACATGAATTTGAGCCCGTACTGGAAGTCGCTTCCGGCCAGTTTGAAACTGTCTCTCCAGGAAATCGTGAACTCCCATCCCTGTGTCTTCAAGTCGGCATAGTTTCCTTTAGGTTGTGTCGTACCCAGCACTTCCGGCAAGGTCGGACCTACGGTGTACATGTCAGTCGTATTTCGGTTGTACCAGTCGAAAGCGAAAGAGAAACGGTCCTTGAACAGGTCGACGTCGATGCCCGCGTCATAGGTGGTCACGGTCTCCCAGGTCAGACTGTCCGGAATCAGTCCCGGATACTGCGTGTAGTTGACCTGCTGTCCGCCGAGAATGACATTCGTCTTGTGCATTGCCATGGTCGGAAGGAACATGTAAGGAGCGACGTTGCCGTTGCCCAGTGAGCCGACTGAGAATCGTAGTTTGAAGTTATCCATCCATGATTTGGCGCCTTCCATCCATTTCTCTTCTGAAATCCTCCAGGCCAATGATGCTGACGGGAAGAATCCCCACTTCTGGTTGACCGGGAACTTGGAAGAACCGTCGTAACGGCCACTGGTCTCGATGAGGTAACGGCCTTTGTAGTTGTAGTTCAATCTGTAGAAAATGCCCACATAAGCCCAGTTCTTGTCACTTTGTCCGAGCTTGTAGTTGATGCCGTCCATCAGCTCGAAGTTCGGTTTGTCCGGGAAGAGGAAACCGTCGCGTTCCATGTAATGGTGGTCCATTTTGGAAGTTTCCAGGTTCCATCCGGCCATGACGGTCAAGGAGTGGCGGTCTCCGAGTCTCGGAGTCCAGGTTCCGTTTATGTTGGCTGCCATGTACTGGGTCTCGTCATCCGAATTCATCATGATGCTCTTTCCCTTTTCAGAGAATCTGCCAGGACCGGTACTGTAAGGCACGTAGTTCAAGGTACGGAGTTTCTTGTAATGAGTGTTCATGTAGGTGAAGTCACCACGGAAACGGAGCACGTCCTTGATCGGGACGATGTTGAGTCCGACCGTATTCTTGATCTGGAGTGTGTTCTGGATTTGTCTGGAGGTCTCGTTATAGAAGTCACCGACTGCATTGTATACGGCGCTGTAGGTCAGGGAGCCGTCTGGATTGTAGAGTACAGCCATCGGGAAGCCTTGATGTTCCAAGTTACGTTGGATGTTCAAGGTGTGGTCATAGGATATCAGCGGATAGGTATAGGATTTCTGCATCAAGTCGAAGTTGTTGTCGATGCTTAACCAAGGCAGAATCTGGATCTGTCCTTTCGCCCGGACGTTGCCGCGGTTGAAATCGTCGGTGTTTCTGCGGTAGATACCGTTTTGCATGAAATATCTTCCGGATACATAGAAGCTGGATTTTTCGTTGCCTCCGGTCACGCTGATGGAGTGGTCGGTTCCGGTTGCCACATCTTTGAACAGGAGAGTATCCCAGTCCGTGTTGCCGAAATATTCGTATTCACCGGTATTTTCGTTGATCTGGACAACCGGGAGTTCCGGATTTGCATTGTGTCTGCGGAGTTCTTCATGCCATTCCGGAGAATAGCGGAAGATGTTGTTGATGGTTGATGGCATGACGCCTTTGTTGTTGTAGTAAGCCTCGACGAAATCATCGGTCCACTGCAGGCCATTGGTCACGAGATTCGGTTTGACAGTGCGCTGATTGAAGGAGACGCTTCCGTTGTAGTTGACCTTTACCTTACCTTTTGATGCATTTTTTGTTGTGATGAGCACGACTCCGAAAGTACCTCTCGCGCCATAGACTGCGGCAGAGGAGGCATCTTTCAGTACGGAAACGCTTTCGATATCTTCCGGGTTGATGCTGTTCGGATCGCCTTCCACGCCATCAATGAGGATGAGGGCGGATCCTCCGGCTCCGATGGATGTCGTTCCACGGATGTTGTAGGAAGCTCCACGGTCCGGTTTACCATCACGCATGGTGATGTTCAGGTTCGGAATCTGTCCTTGCAGACTACGTGTCAGTGAAGGAGCGGAACGTCCTTCCAGAGCATCTGATCCGATGTGGTCGACAGCGCCGACCAGATCGCGTTTCTTCATCGTACCGTAGCCTACGACAACGACTTCATCCAGAGTCCTGATATCTTCCTGTAGGGTCAAATTGATGGTCTCTTGTCCAGCATAGGCGACTATTTCAGTATTGAATCCGATATACGAAAACTCTAATTTTGCATTTGCATCCGAGAGTGCGATGCTGTAGTTACCGTCCAGGTCTGTAACGGTACCATGGTTGGTGCCGACGATGCGGACACCTACACCGATCAGTCTTGCACCGGATGCATCCTTGATGCAGCCTTTGACAATGATGTCATCTTGAACAGTAGCGATCAGCTTTGTTTCTCCTTGCTTGGAAGTTGCTTTCATCGACGGCACTCCCAGAATGCAGCACAGGGAGACCATTGCAATACTGCCGACTATATTTCTTTTCATCATAATTTTCAGAATTAATGTTTCATGGTATATTAGTTTTTATTGTCATTCGAAAAATTTGGTAACGCCTTCCACGTCTTCGATGTCAGCGATGCTGACGGAAGTCGGGCCGTCCTTGACTTTCAGCTGGATGATTTTCCCTGTGCGTGGTTTGAGCCATTCTGTAGACGAAACCATTCCTCCCATCATGATGAAGCAACCGTCGTCGTGGAAGCCTTGATCGGCCATCCAGATGTTGGTACCGTCACCGTAATTCGGTTGAGCTTCTCCCTTTGAGTTGACGGTCTTGTAGACATCGTTGTCGCAGATGCGGTAATTGTCTCCAGATCTGATCTTGGCATTTCTGCCGTAGAAGACGACATCCTGAGGGATGGTATTTTCATCAATTGAGGTGCCTTTGAAGATAGCAACGCCGTCAGGGGTATTGCTTCCGCTGCTGAGATTGTTGAATAGCCCGGAACCGCCTTTCGCGAGGCCGTTGCCGTCAGCGCCTTCATTGTAGCGGAACTCCCAGGTCCACCAGCGGTCTGCCTCGATGGTCGGGCTGCCCCATTCATTGTAATAGCTTGCAATCATCCGCCCTGATCGTCCGACGTAGAAGAATTCTCCTTTCTTGACACTTCTTTCTGTCAGGTTGATCTGGTAGGTTGTCTTCGATGGTCTGACTTTGCTGCCGATCCAACCTTTACCGGTGGATGGATAGTTGTTGTCTTCTGCTTTGCTGACATTGTTGCAGACAACGATGCAGTAAGGAGTGACGGAGAAGTCAATATCTTTCAAAGCCATCAGCTGGATGTATTCATAGCCGGGCTGGTGGGCGAATCCCCCTCCTGAAGTAGATCCGTTGGAAGGGCAGTCGGTTCCTGCCGGGTCGACGAGCATGCCGGTGACGACAATGTCTGAGTTGTGCTGCATCTTGACGATGATGGATTCTACTTCATTCTTGGTTTCCGGTCTGATCGTCACTTCTTCTGTGATGGCGACAAATTCGTCGAACTCGTCATAAATCTTGACGAAGAAGGAAATCAGCGGCAACTTCTCGATGAGGAGTTCGCCTCTATCGTCTGTTTTCCCGGATTTGTAGAGTATGGCGCCTTCTTTAGTGACCAGTTCTATTTTCCGGCCTTCAATGGCGACGCCTTTATCTGATTTCACAATGACTTTGAGATCAGATACAGGAACTTCGTAACTGCTGCTTTTCAGTATACTGTTGTTTTTTCCGTTATCTGATGTTACTGTCAGTTCAGCTTTTGCCAGTGTTGTTTCCGTTTCGCCGGTTTTTTTTGCTACAAACAGGTACTGGCCTTCTTTCAAGTTCAGGAAATGTGTTTTCCCGAAGATGTCGGTGGTTTTTTTCATGACCACGAAATCGGGCTTATGGGGCATGAAGACTTCGACTTCGATGCCGTCGATCGGGAAGTCTGCCTTGTCCACTACGGTCAGGGCATACTCGTAGATTGTCGGGATCGGAGGAGTGACGTTCTTGTTGCAGGATGTCAGGATCCCGAGGAGCAAAATACAGAGAGTCAGTAATCTTTTCATGATATTTTATCAGTTTCTAATGTTATTATCTTGGAAGCGGGGAATCAGTAGACGAGAATGTTAGCCAGACGACGATCTATATTTTCTACTTTTCCATTTGGCCAGGTAACTTTCATGATTTTACGGGTTGCCCCGCCGATGTAGAGTTTGTTGCCTTTGATTTTGATTCCTTCAGCTTCAAAATAGCCTCGGTCAGACATGTCGAACTTCATCAGCAGATCAGGGTCTTCAAAGGCTTTGACTTCCTTGCGGCTGAGTAGGTTGAGTCTTTTGTCCACAACGCTGACGATAGCATGCGAGGATTTCTTAGGGTCGTTATCATTGCCCCATCCTTCATAATAATAAATGAATTCCTCATCGATGTCGAAGCCTTGGAAAGCATATTTGCCGACGAGGCCTCCATTATCTCCGAAGCCGTCGGCGAGCTTGATGTGGAAAAGAGCCTCGAGTCGGGAAAGGTTTCTGGCGGAGATTTCTGTGATTTCGCTGACCTCCGGACGCTGGTCTTCACCGCCGTAAGTGATCTTTTCTGCAAGTTTCATCTTTTCGGGTTCGAGTTTCATTGCCTCGCTCAGCCGATAGACGATGAAGTTACGGATGTAGAAACCGGATTTCTTTTCAGAGAATTCGATTCCGAGGAGGTCCTTCTCCTGGTTGATGGCAGGGTGGATATTTTTGGCTCCTGGCAAGTAGAATGTTTCTCCGGCATCGCATTGGACTGTCGTCCCCGGAACGAATTTGATACGGGAAATCGCTTGTGAGCCGCCGTAAGTTCCGTCGCTGCCCTTGTTTCCATAGCTGCCCATCCATATATAGGTGCCATGCTTGGTCTCTTCTATTGCCATGTTCGAGCCATGCCCGAAGTATTCCAGTACCATCATCTCTCCGGGGTTTTCTTCACCTGGCTGTCCGTGGATGATGTTCATCTGGTGTAAGGTGTTCCCGGCGATCTGATTATAATAGATAGAACCATCTTTCGCAATGTCGAAACTTTGGATGATGGCGTTGCGGTTCAAACCGACTCCTTTGCTGTAGATAATTGCATCAGATAGTGGGAAATGGAGCCGCTCCATAAAGTCTTTTTCGAATTTTACAGAGGGACGTGTCTGGCCTGCTGTCGCTTGGTCTTTTTCACAAGCCGAAAGGAGGGGTGTCAGTACTCCTACGTATAAGACGGCCTTCAGGATTGTTACAGTTATTTTTTTCATGAATTATGTGGTTTTCGTTAAAAATTATGCGATTTCATAATGTCCTCCCTTGCCGAACAATTGAGTTTCCAGTTCATCGAGCAGTCCTAGTC
>JAHHQP010000005.1 GCA_020026355.1 Bacteroidales bacterium | reverse complement strand
AGCTGGAAATATAGATTCAATACAACGATCAGTTCCTCTCTCGACCATAATCTTCTTGGCGGCATAATGCGATGATTTTGTTTAGTGCTTCAATTCTTACGTTGAAACAAATTTACAAAATCATTCTTTACATAATGCACGAATTTTATCGGTGTACTAAAACTTTTCTTAAGAGAGTGATCTATATCCGTTCTTCTAACTTCTTAACCACTTCTATATCTGCTGGTAACCAATCTACAGAATACAGGTTATCTTTAGTAAGCCATTTTGCTGATTCGTGCTCAAGAAGGGTGAGTTTTCCGGACACGACTGAGCAGATGAAGCAATGCATGGTCAAGTGAAAATTCGGATAGTCGTAATCAACAGTATGAAGGAATGAATCTACATTGATTTCAGTAGCAAGTTCTTCACGAATTTCACGTTTCAATGCATCTTCTGGACTTTCCCCCGGCTCCATTTTACCACCTGGAAATTCCCAGCCATCTTTGAATTCTCCATAACCTCTTTGAGTGGCGAAAACTTTTCCCTCACTGACAATAATTGCGGCTACTACTTCTATAGATTTCATAATTGTGAGTCTGTTAAATAATTGCTTTACTTTCTAAAGTGTGTCGAAAAAGACAATATTATCCATTAGCCGACACACGTTGCGCGCTCCATATATTTTTTAAATAACTTTTGCCATCTCTATCATGAATCCAGGAATAGCTTTTTGCATATTCCACACAATGTTCATCGGACATTCACCATGGTATGATTCAAAATTCATCAAGCCGAGACAGTAATATCCGTTAGTCGCACCGTAATTATCCTTTTTGGAATCTCTGACAAGAAGCAAAAATTTCCAGCCGTTTTCAGATTGATGAATAAATCGTTGACCAGCAACACTTTCTGCACGAACATTATTCTGAGATTGCCAATGAAATTGATCCTTATTAATCACATAATCCTGATAAAGTGTTGACGGAGAATACTCTTCATCGGATTTATTGATTGTAACATAAACAATTGCTATTTTTTCTTCAACACAATAATGTGTTCCTGTAATTGTTTCTTTTGCCACCTCACCTTTAACTAGAATATCTACTTCATCTTTACTATAACAACCATAAAGTTCGATTTCTTTTCCATTACCAAGATCTAACCATTCTGTACATTGACTGAGTTCTGATCGTTTTATATCAATCAGATCGCTCAGTTCTTCAATAAAGTAGGGGTAATTATTTAAAGATCGTACAGCAGCCACCTCAGATGAATAATGCTTGCCATACTTTTTATTCAACTTTGATACATTTACATAAAATATTGTATAGTAAAACATTCTCAAGAAATTACATTTCCGTCGGCTCGATACATCAGCAACAAATTTATTTTCAATCAAATCTGATATATAATTGATATATTCCAATGAATTAGTATGCCACAATCGGACAAGCCCCTTCTCAATATTAATTACAAAAGGAGTCCTTTCATAACCTGGCATAGCTTTACCAGCTTCCACTTTCAGTTCAGTCCAGGAACCTGGTGATTTATAAATCAATTCCCAATCAAGGCTAAAGTAGTCCAAGAAATTAGGAAGCGTCAAATCCAAACCAGTCGTAGATGTAAAAGTAGAAACTTCCCTCTTTAATCTCCTCAAATTGAAGATACTATCTCTGATATTTTGAAGGATGTATTCTTGAGCTCTCTTTTCCATAGTAATCGAGCATCCTCTAGGAAGGAAAACAAATCCTTTTTTGATACTTTCTGCAACAGGAGTCTTAGTTTTTCCCATAAGAGCTCTGAAACGAGACTCATAATTATATGATTGATTTGCCTGAGCGACAAAATCAAGAACCGTCAGAACATCCTTACCGTCTGCCAGTCTTAAGCCACGTCCTAATTGTTGTAAAAAGACAGTAAGACTCTCCGTTGGCCTTAAAAACAACACCGTATCAATTTCAGGAATGTCAATACCCTCATTTAGAATATCTGCAACACATAAATAGTTGATTTCTCCTCGCCCTAACAACTCCGTATATTCTTGTAATTTATCTCTATTTCTACTAGTCAAAGCTTTTGCATTGAAATAACGAGATAATCCATCAGCCATAAATTCAGCATGTTCAATAGAACAACAAAAACAAACAGCTTTACATCTATAAGGATCAGTAATATACTTACATAGGGCCTCATAAATTATATTAAATCGTGTTTGCGTACAATATTTCCTATTCAGTTCTACGACATCATACCGATCTCCACGACAAACAATTTTTGACAAATTCACAGAATCATCATCTTTAACACAGAAGTAATCAAATGGACTCAAAAGTTGTTGATCAATAGCCTCATACAAACGGATTTCTGCTGCATATCGATTATCAAATTCTGTGCGGACCTCTTTACCATCCATTCTTTCCGGTGTAGCTGTCAATCCCAATAATATTTGTGGATGGAAAAGTTGATAAATAATCTGATAGCTAGCTGCCGTTCCATGATGAGCTTCATCGATTACAATGTAATCATAATATTCTTTGCCAAAAGAAGAGAATAGATCAACATTATTGTTCAACATCTGAATCGAAATGAAAAGATGGTTTAAATCGCCATATACACTTGGACGATTATGCCCTACCCATAATTCACCAAAATTGGAATTCACCAATACACAACTATAAGTATATCGTGCTTGTTGAAGAATCTTATCTCTATGGGCAATAAACAACAATCTTGCATCCCTACCGTGTTTTTTCTTGAATTCCTCATTAAAATCCTTATAATCAAAGGCAGATATAGCGGTTTTTCCTGTACCGGTGGCTGCAATAATCAAATTTTTATAATGCCCCTGTTGCCTTTCAAACTTTAATTTTTCAAGAACCTTAATCTGATGAGTCTTTCTTTCAAATCTAATGATTGGTCTTGCTTCTACAGAGCCTAAACCTTTAACTTCCTCTATTGCTTTTGCAAACCTCCTAACATCATCTTCTGTTTTAATCAATTCAAAATCTTCACTGTTCCAATAAGTATCAAACGCCGCTTTTGTTTTATCCAAAATATGTGGGTTCTCTACATTAGTAACTCGCATGTTCCATTCCAGACCTTTTGTCAAAGCTGAATAAGACAAGTTTGATGAACCGATATATGCTGTATCAAAATTCGTATCTCGTTTGAAAATATAGGATTTAGCATGAAGCCTTTCTTCTCTTGTATTGTATGAAACTTTAATCTGAACTTTATCAGGACTTGAAAGACTAAACAATTCTTTAATCGCTTTCGGATCTGTCGCCCCCATATAGGTTGTTGTAATAACACGAAGCTTCGCATTAGGCTTCTGCAAAAAATCTCGAAGATTTTCTATGATCAATCGAAGCCCTGTCCACCTGATAAAAGAAACGACTAAATCAATCTGATCTGCCGTATCAATATCTCGACGGATCTCATCGTCCAAAGACAAATCTTTTCCTCCTGTGAACAATGAACTTACCCGGTATCCCGATATCGGGTGATTCTGACTTTTTGACGCAATCTGGTTTGCATTCAAGCCCACCTTTGAGTATATTGCACGTAAGAATTTATTCTGACTTTCTTCGGAAAGCATATCCTCATCAAGAGGAATCTCCCATTCATCTTCAATAAACTTCAAGACCCTATTGATACAGTCAACTTGCTTACTGATAGTAAGATCTGATGTAGAGTCCTTGAAATATTCCTTTAAAACAGAAGATGTAACTTCTGCCAGATAAGAAGAAAGCATAATATTAGATTCAGCGGAATCTATTGCATTCTTCACAACCTGGTATTTATCCTCTCCAAAATCATTATCTAGCTTTTCTTGTATAGCTTTACTGATCAGTGTCTCATACACACCTTCAAATAGTTCCATAATTATGTTCTTTCCTGAAAAAACCTTGATGTATACAAAGATAAACTTTATTATTAAAGATATTGAATAATTTTCCCTTCCAAGTTTTCCCTTCCCCGCAATCAAAACTTGCAGAAAAAGACAAATTCTTCCTGCGAAATTCTGCCCATTTTGGCTAACTTTGCTCTGATAAGAAATCATTATGGCAATGAAGAAACTGATCTATATCAATGCTTGCATGCGCGAGGAGTCCCGCACTCAGAGGATCGCCGCTCCGATCATGAAGGAATTGGCCAGTCGCTACGAAGTCGAGACCATCCATCTGGACAAATCTGATTTCCAGCCGGTGGACCGGGACATCCTTCATCAGCGCAACATCGAGCTTTATGTGCCGGATGAACTGGTCGCCATGGCCCGGAGAATCGCCGAGGCGGACAGGATCGTCATCGCGGCTCCTTTCTGGGACATGAGCTTCCCGAGCATCCTCAAAGTCTTCTTCGAGAACATGTCTCTCTTCAACATCACCTTCGCCAGTACGGACAAGGAATGCGTCGGGCTGTGCAGGTGCGAGAAGATGCTGTACATCACCACGCGAGGAATGAACATCAGCACGGGCTCTCCGCTCGAGCAGGCCACGCCTTACCTCAAGGCGCTCAGCCATCTTTGGGGGCTCGGCGAACTGACGGTCATCTCAGCACAGAACATGGACTACAGCACCCCTGAAACCATTGACCTGAAAATTGCGGAAGCAGTTAAGGAAGGATTATCCATCGCAAAGACCTGGTAACCATGACTCATGAATCTTTCATAGCTTATTGCGAGAGCCTGCCCTTTGCCGAGCAGGTCTTCCCTTTCGACGACAATGTCATGACCTGGAAGATCAAAGGGAAGATCTTCGCGATGATCAGCACCCGGCCGGAGGGCAGGTATGCGCTCAAATGCGATCCGGAATATTCGGCGGAGCTGAAGGAGGAATGGATGGAGATCGAGCCGGCCTGGCATTGCAACAAGAAGTATTGGATCCAGCTGGATCTGAGCGGTTCGCTGCCCGATGAACTTGTGCGGAAACTGATCCGGCACAGTTATGAAGAAGTGGTCCGGAAGCTCCCCAAGAAGATGCAGGCGGAACTGAAAAGTAAAGAAGTATGATTGAAGAATTATTGACCCCACATATCTCCGAACGCTTTCTTGCCGACGAGAGATACCGCCATGGCCACATCAGGATCATCAATCCTCTTCCTGGAGTAAAGGTTCTGGGGCTCCATATCCCGGAAATGAAGAAGCTCGCGCAAAAGATCGTCAAGGAGGGCCGACATGAAGCGATGATTCCGGAATTCAGGAAGCATTTTCTTGAAGATGCACGGTGCGGTCTTCTTTACGAAGAGAAGATGATCTGGGGAATGCTCCTCAACAGGATACCGTGCAGCCTGGAAGAGCGACTGGACAAGTTTCGTGATTTCATCCCGGCGATAGACAACTGGGCGGTGTGCGACAGCATCTGCTCGGATGCCAAGTGGTGCGAGAAGAAGAGGACTGAGACGTGGGAGTTCCTGCAACCTTATTTCAAGTCCGAGAAGGAATTCGAGGTGAGATTCGCGCTGATCATGTCCCTGGCTCATTTCCTCACGGAAGACTATATCGATGCGGTCTTCGAGCGGATCAGCCGCCTGAACTATGACCGGATCATCTCTGAGTACGAGTTCAGCAAGACTCCTTCAGCGGGGCATGGCCAGGTTCTCGGCCCGGTTCCCTACTATGTCAATATGGCCGTCGCATGGTTGTTGGCTACGGCGCTCTACAAGTTCCCGGAAAAGACCCGAAAGTTTGCGAACTCCGGCATTCTTCCGGCGGTCATCATCCGGCTGTATGTCCGCAAAGCCAAGGAATCCTTCCGAACCAAGAACGTTTCCGCACTATAATGTCAGGTCAATGGGAACGAACCTGAAGAGGATAAGGACGACATCATTGACCTAAGCCCCTTGACAGTTTCGGGGGAACGGGGTATCTTTGCGGGGAAAGCAAGGAAGATGGCAGACAAGATGACACCGGAGCAGCGCCACAGGTGCATGTCCAGGATTCGCGGCAAGAACACGAAGCCGGAACTCATCGTGCGGAAGTACCTGTTCGGGCTGGGCTACCGGTACCGGCTGAACCAGAAGAAGCTCCCGGGCTCTCCGGACCTGGTGCTGCGGAAATACAGGACCGTCATCTTCATCAACGGCTGTTTCTGGCATGCGCACGAGGGATGCAGGTACCACACGATTCCGAAATCCAATGTCGAGTTCTGGACCGCCAAGTTCGCGCGCAACAGGCAGCGGGACGAGGAAGATTATCAGGCCCTGCACCGCTTAGGCTGGAATGTCGTGGTCATCTGGGAATGTCAGCTGAAACCCAAGGCACGGGAACACACGCTGGCCTGCCTCGACTATATCCTCAACAAAGTCTTCCTCGAGAACCATAGTTCCGGAAATCGGCAGACCTGCCAGATTACGGTGAAAGACAGCCGATAGATACGCTGAACCCCAGGAAAACTACTGCCTTTCTTCCTGAGATTCTTCGGGCTGATTGAAATAGATGAAGAGCACGAGTAACTTTTGTGCGGAAATTCAAAACAATCACTTACCTTTACAGCCATGAAGACAACCATTTTACTCATTTCCACCGCTCTGCTGGCCCTGACGGCCTGCAAGCCCGGGCAGGTCATCCAGCCGGAAGGCGTGACCGCTACAGAAGAAATCTCATTCCAGCCGGATTGCCATTCACTTTCCGTCCAGAGCACCTACAAGGTCCTGCTGGACAGTAAGGTTCCGGAAGGCAAGGCACTCCTGGAAGCCGACAAGGCTGTTCTGAAATACGTGAAACACGAGGAGGATGAAGGAGAACTTTCTTTCTCCATCAAGAGAGGCTGGATCGTCAGGACGCTGCCGATCCACCTGCGGATCGCTCCCGGTCAGCTGAAGGAATTTTCTGCGACAGGAAACTGCGAGATCGTCTCCGACGGACCGATCTATGCCGACGAAATAGAAGTTTCCGCGACAGGAGTCTCTACCATTGACCTGAAGAATCTCCGTGCCAGAAAGGTCGAAGCTGAGGCGACAGGCACTTCCAGCATCATCTTGGAAGGAGTCGCGGACCGACTTGAGGCCTCAGCGACCGGTGTCTCTGCCATCGATGCGTTCAGACTCTCCTGCGAGAATGCGGAAACCGACGCGACCGGTTCTTCCCAGATCAAGGTCCAGGTCTACGGCATCCTGAGCGGCAGCTGTGTCGGAGTCTCTACCATCAGCTATGCCGGTCAGCCGACCAAGATCGCGATCCGGAACATCGGGGTGTCCAAAGTCGAAGCGCTCCCTTAGCACTCGGACTGCAGCGACTGCTGGAGATGACGGACGAGATCCAGATCCGCCGGCAGCCAATCGACGGAAAGGAGCTGGTCAGCCGTGAGCCAGCGAGCCGCTTCGTGCTCCAGCAAGGTCAAGCGACCGGAAACGACCGAACAGCGGTAGCAATGGAGGGTCAGATGGAAGTCCGGATAATCGTACTGGACGGTCTCCAGCAGTTCCCCGACTGCGATTTCGGTCGCCAGTTCCTCCCGGATTTCCCGACGGAGCGCCTCCTCCGGGCTTTCCCCTTTTTCCATCTTGCCACCGGGGAATTCCCACCCGTCCTTGAACTCGCCATACCCCCGCTGGGTAGCGAACACTTTGTTTCCGTCCATGATGACGGCTGCAACGACTTCTATAGTTTTCATCAGTTTTCTCCTTGAAACTGCAAAGATAGGAATATCCTTGAGAAGTATGATTGTCGGAAAAAAGTCGTACCTTTCGTACTTATTTCACATCAATGTGACAAACTCTAAACCAATATAACATCATGTTATCATTTTCACACCCGGAATATCTCCATCTACTGTGGGCTATTCCCATTTTCGTACTGCTCTACGGCCTGATCCGTCTGCAACGGAAGAAGAAGGCCGAGAAGAAAGGGCAAGAATTCCCGAAGAAACGCCTGAACCCGAAATTCACGATCACCAACGGATGGTTCATCTGTTCGATCTTCTGTCTGGTCTACGCCATCCTGATCGTCGGCTTCGCTTCTCCGGTCGAGAGTGACGAAAGCAGCCGTCAGAATGATTCCAGAGAGATCCAGCTGATGCTCGCCTTCGATTCCTCATCCCAGAAGATCGACTCACCGGTTGCCAAGGCCAGGATACGGATTCTCAAGGAACTGGAGGATTTCACACCGGGCAGCACCCGTGTCACGATCGGAGCGATCTCCAGCAGCAATGCGACGATGATCAACACCTTGACCGATGACTTCGACGCCGTCCGGAAATTCATCACCAGCAATCCTCCGAAAGCCAATGAAGATGGGAACTGCATCGCTCGTACCATCGAAGAATGTTCCTCCAGGATCAAATGGGAAACCGGTGCCGTGAAGAACGGCATCATCATCCTGACGGATCGGGAAAAGATGACCCGTGAAGAGATCGATGCCGCGAAGAAAGCCGCGAAGAAAGCTGCGAAAGGCCATATCTTCACCTATATCGTCGGTACCGGAGAGAATGCGGACGATCCGGATTTCAAAGAGATCATCAATGCTGGAAAAGGCATCTACATCGAAGACGATGCGACGGATGTCACCCTGACCGGTCTGGTGAACGTCATCAAGAAGAACCATCGCGTAACCTTCATCGACATCCTCAACTATTTCCTCCTGACCGTGTTCTTCCTGGTCACCCCTGCCCTTGCGATCTTCCTCTGCAAGCGCTACAGCTGGCTGGGTAAACTCGGTCCGATCATGGTTCTGTACGGTGTCGGAATGCTCCTGGGCAGCATCAAGATCAATGGTGCCAGTCTGTTCCCGAACGAAATCACAGCCATGCAGAACATCCTGTCGACGGCCATGGTTCCGTTGGCCATTCCACTGATGCTGTACAGCTGCGTCTTCAACAAGAAGGAGATCGGCCGGCATTTCACCGCCATGATCACCGGTCTGGCCGGCGTCGTCATCGCGGTTGTCCTCGGTTACTTCCTCTGCAAGGACCATGTCCATGAAGCCAACAAGGTGGCTGGTATGCTGACCGGTGTCTACACCGGCGGAACCATCAACATGGCGGCGATCAAGGAAAGCCTGCAGGCAGACAACCAGACCTACATTCTGATCCAGACCTACGACATCGTGATCTGTCTGGCCTATCTGGTCTTCCTGCTGCTGGGCGGTTTCAAGCTCTTCCGCAAATGGCTGCCGAACACCAGCCAGCTCGTTCCGAAAGGAAAGAAGCACCAGCTGAGTCCGGAAGAAATGGAAGAACAGAAGAAACTGGAAGAAGACCTCAAGTTCGAGGAACAAGGTTTCTCCTCCATCTTCACGAGACAGGGCATGAAGAACACGCTGGTCCTCTTAGGCACGACCCTCGGGCTTGTCGCGCTTTCAGCCGGCATCACGCTGCTGGTGAGCGGCGGACAGCTGAACATGACCATCTTCTTCCTCCTGATCACGACCTTCGCTATCCTGATGTCCTATGTCAAGAACATCCACAACAGGAAAGAACATTACAACATCGGCCTGTACTGCATCTACATCTTCAGTCTGGTCATCGCGACCATGGCAGATTTCAGCAGCCTGAAAGAATCGCTGACGACAGACTACTGGATGCCGACCTTCGTCTTCATGGCGGTCTTCGGTTCCCTCCTCATCAGCGCGCTTCTCGGCAAGCTCTTCAAAGTCGATGCCGACACCATGGTGATCACTTCTGTCGCCTACATCAATTCCCCGGCCTTCGTGCCCATGATTTCAGCTGCGATGCGAAACAGGAAGACCCTGATTCCGGGACTGACCATCGGTGTCATCGGTTTCGCGGTCGGCAACTATCTCGGAACCATGCTGGCCTATCTGCTGCCGTGACGATCATGAACTTCTATACTGCGCTGCAGGCCATGCGCGGCCTCAAGCCCCAGATCCTGCAGCGGTTATCCTTGAACTGACAATAAACTAGATCAAATGGAAAAGAATATTGAATTGACTCAGAAAAAGGCCGGAAGGCCTCGCTACTGGTGGAAGGCCATCGCCTCCTTCTTCATGGTGCTCCTGACCATGCCGCTCGGCCACGCCTTGATGATCATGATGGAGCATATCTTCAACGAGACAGCGCTGCACTATGCGGCGTTCAGCCTCGGATTCATCGGAATGATCCTCGTGATCATCGGTGTCTTCGTGAAGGGAGATACCAAGCAGACCCTGTTCGGCTTCTTCGGAGCCCTGCTCTTCTGGACCGGCTGGGTGGAGTTCCTCTTCCAGTACTATGCCATCCGCTTCGGCACACAGCCGGAACTGGACCCATTGACCGGTGAAGTCATCACCCGTCCGGAATACCTCATCCTCCCGGCCACTTTCGGCCTCTGGATGATGATCATGCTGATGTACCTCTTCAGCACGAAGAACGGCTGCAACTTCTTGAACTGGTGCCAACGGCATCTGTTCGGCAGCAAGAAGGAAGAGATCGCGGCCAGACCGATGACCCGCCACACCTCCATCGTGACCTTCATGGAATTCATGATGATCATCTGGGCGATGTATATCCTCCTGATGTTCTGCTACGATGACAACTTCCTCGGCGAGAACCATCCTGTGACTCTCCTGGTCGGAGTCGGCTGCTTCATCGGTTCCCTCTTCATGTTCGAAAGACAGACCCGTCTCCCGTCCTGGGGCGCGAACATCCGCATGGCCATCGCGACCGTCATGGTGTTCTGGACTCCTGTGGAGATCCTCGGCCGCATGAACATGTTCAGCGAGATCTGGGTGGACCCGACGCACCATGTCCTCGAGATGGTCATCATCCTCGGCGCCTTCATCGCTGTTCTCGGCTACCTCATCTGGGCTGCCGCAAAGAAGAAGTCAGAACACAAAAAATAAAGTTATGAAAAAATTACTTTCACTTGCAGCCATCATTCTGATGGCCTACTCCTCTGCCGATGCGCAGATCCTATGGAAAATCAGCGGAAACGGCCTGAAAGAGCCGTCCTACATCTTAGGCACTCATCACATGGCACCACTGTCCATTCTGGATGAAATCAAAGGCTTCCCGGCCGCTTTCAGCGCGGTGGACGGAGTCTGCGGCGAACTGGTCATGTCTGAAATGAACGGCCCGGAGACCTTGCTGCTGATGCAGCAGGCCATGATGCTGCCGAATGGTCAGAAGCTGCCGGACCTCTATACGGAGGAAGAATACGTCCGGATCAACGACTGTTTCAAGAAATTCACCGGTATGGATCTGAAAATGATGGAAAGCCTCAAACCGGCCGCCATCATGCAGCAGATCGTCCTGTTCATGTACATGAAGCATCTGGAGGGCTACAACCCGAACGAGCAGCTGGACACCTATCTCCAGACCAAGGCAGAAAAGGCCGGCAAACAGATCACTTCTCTGGAAACGGTCAAGCAGCAGATCGACATCCTCTTCAACTCACCGCTGGAGGAACAGGCCGAAGACCTGCTCTATCTCGTGGATAACGAAGAAGAGAGCATGGAAGATGCAGAAGAACTCACCGAAGCCTACATGGACCAGGACCTGAAAGAAGTCCTGAAAGCCATGCAGGAAGAAAAAGATGGTGAGGATATGGAAAAGCTGCTCTATGAGCGCAATGCGGACTGGCTCACGAAGATGCCGGAAATGATGGCCGAAGGACCGGTCATGTTCGTCGTCGGTGCTGGCCACCTGCCTGGCGAACGCGGTGTTCTCCAGGGGCTGAAAGCCAAAGGCTACAGACTCAAAGCAGTCCGTTAATGGAATTCTCCGACTTCGACGGCGTCGCGCAGCCGTTTCACCTTATCGGCTGAAACGATGCCCGGTCCCTCCGTCAGAAGATTAGCTACCCCGGCAGCGGTGCCTTCAATGAGCATCTGCCGGGGTTTTCCGTCCTCGGCAAGCACGGCAGCGACCGCAGCGACCATCGCGTCACCGGAGCCGACCGTATGCAGCTGCTTCTGGCTGAGACGAAGCATGAAGACCGCCTGCAATGCCGGCAGTTCCTCCGTCTCGTCGGAAACGAGAATGGCTCCCTCCTCGCCCATGGAAACCAGAACATGATGGATGCCGTAGGTACGGGCCAGTTCCCGCGCGGCCGCGACGATCTCGCCTCTCGTATAGAAACGGTGTCCGACCACCTCCTCGAGCTCCTGAACATTCGGTTTGATCAGATCCGGACCGGCCGTCAAGGCATTCTTCAGGGCCTCTCCGCTCGAATCCAGGATGACACGCGCCCCCATTGACCTGCACAGGCCAATGAGACAAGTCAAAGTATCTTCCGTGGCGTTGGTCGGAAGACTTCCCGCGAAGACGACGACATCTCCCTTCCCGCAATGCTGACGGAGACTCTCCTCCACCCGCGTCAATGGAAACGGTTCATCTGTCCGGATGACCTCACGGATGTGCGTTTCGGTCGAACGGACCGGATCCAGGAAGGTATTGTTCGTGCGCGTCGGCGTTTCCGTCTGGATCCAGTCGGTCAAGATCTTTCCGGCCGCCGGATCGGAAGCGACTCCGCTCCAGCGGATCGTCTCGAAGAATTCCACATCCCCCTTGCCGATGACACCGATCGCGATGACATCATGTCCCAGACAGCTGAGCGTCCTGGCGACATTCACGCCTTTTCCGGCAGGATAAACATGGGCGGCATCGGCTTTCTGCACGGCCCCCACATGAAAATCCGGCACCGACGTGATGCGGTCGATAGCCGGATTCAAAGTTACTGTAATGATCTTGTTCATAGTTACCATTCTACTTTCTGACGGCTCAGCGGCATGGTCATGCAACGCGGTCCGCCACCTCCACGAGCCAGCTCGGCGCCAGCGATCGCCACGGCGACCGGCTTGTCATCATGCAGGATATCTTCTGAAATCTTTCCGGAAAGGATATCCTCGGCAAGGACGATCTCGAAACCGTTCTTATCCAGCTGATCGAGCGTATGGATGTTACGAGCATAGGTCAGGACCTTGCCCGGAGCCCATGCGAAGGAGTTCGCACCGCTGTGCCACTGTTCTCTTTCCTGATCCCACTCGTCATCACCGCCACAGATGACCGGCTTGAGGTCCATTCCCAACTTCTTGAGGGCAGGAAGGATGCCGGCGACCGGACGGATCGACTTGACCTTGTTGTTCTCCACGACGATATGCACCGTCTGGTACTGGTTGGATTCCAGGATGAGCGGATCGAAAACCAGACATTTGTCACGATCCAGGAAGGTGAAAGTCATGTCCAGATGGATGAAAGACTCCGGTTCGGAAGGCAGCTGCTGTACAATGATGTTGTAGCGGCCAGGACCGAAGTCACGACGGAAGCGCTCGATCATGAAGTCGATACCCTGCGTACTGGTCCTCATGCCGTTGCCCAGCAGAAGAATGTCTTCACGGGCCACGATGATGTCACCGCCCTCCATGTTGATGCCTTCCTTGTTGAACTGGAAATCATTGGCGTCCACCACATTGCAGTTGAACTCCCCGCTTTCGCGATAGATGGCGTCCATGATCAGAGCCTCACGCATACGGACCTTGTTCGCCATGCGGCAGGCCAGTACCTGAGAGCCGAGGGTCACCGCCGCGTCTCTGGTGAAATAGAAATTGTAGAGCGGCGGAAGTGCATAATATTCATTCTTGAAATAAGAAGTCAAGGTATTGATCTTGGCAGGAAGACCTTCGATGAGGACCGTGACCAGCATCTTGGAAGACATGGCCATGAGCATATCGAAATAATCGGTCACTTCCTCCGTCGCACAGATACGCTGGATGAGTTCCTGACGGGCATCCGGCTTGTCAAGCACCCGCTCCAGCAGGTCAGCTACTTCATAAACCTTCGCGACCTTCCCGAGGATGCCGCTGAGTTCTTCATATTCCTGCCGGGCGACGGAAAGATTAAGGATATCACTGTAAAGCGCTCTCTGCACGGTCCGAGGGGTCATGTTCTCGACCTCCGCGCCAGGTCTGTGGAGCAAGACAGCATTCAGTCTGCCGATTTCTGACCTGATTTCAATATTCATCGGTTGTTGATTCATATGTTTTTGATTATTGGTCAATCCTCAAATATAGACATTTTCCGGGAGAACCCCAAAAGAGCTTTCCCTTTCAGGTCAATGATTCCCTCTGGCCGATGATTCCCCATGTCAATGGACCACCAGCCTCACGTTGTGCAGTCGGGCGTCGGCACTCGCGCGTTCCTCCCCCATCCGGCGGAGCTCCAGCTCATGACGGAAACCCGGAACAGGGTCCGGCAGAGCGAAAGTCATCCGGTAGAGTTCCGGAAACGTGGATGGACAGAGTCCGACGTTCATCTCGCCACCATGACGGCTGTAGGACTTGACCAGCACCTTGTTCAGCCCCGGTCTCAACGGGAGCAGAACGGTTTCCTGCCATTGACGGGTACTGCGCTCGCCAGGCCTTTTCCCGACCGTCTCCAGTTCCGCCGGAAGATTCAAGTGACGGACGACCAGTTTTCCATTGACCCAGACCTCAACGGCATCACCGGAAATGACCTGAGCCGGATACAGGACCTCCCGATCGGCATAGACCGACCTTTCCAGCACCAGTGCCGACATCGGACGGACACGGCTGGAGACCGTTTTTTCGGGGGCGTTGCACGAAGGTTCCAGAGAACGGAACCAGGGTTTCTTCTCGGCGATCCAGGACGACAGCTCCGTCGGCAAAGCATTGCAGGCTTCAGAAAGGACCGCCAGCTGCTGATGTTTGAAGTCAACCTTCGCCTGGACAGTATCCGCCTGTTCCGGCAGCAGTTCCACCTTATATTCTCGACCATCGACCGTCAGAAGGACAAAGTTGCCTATTTCTTCTTCAGAGAACAGGAAATCGACCTTCCGGAGTCCGAAATCCTGGAGTTTCCATTTCAAGGCCAATGAACTCCGGCAGGCCAGGTAAGGATCCGCTTCATCCAGGCCGTAGATTTTCTCGGCGGCAGCGGCCTCCAGTTCCATACCCTTAGCGAAGACCGTTTCCACCTGCGAGGTACGCTGACGCACCTCCCCTGCCGTGCGGCGTTCCTCTCTTTCGAGACTCGACCCTAAGCGGGTGATGACCAAGGCATCCTGAAGCACGACTCCACCATAAGAAGTCAAGGGCAGCCCGATGAGATAATTTCCTCCGGCAGCCCGGACCTTCCGCAAGATTTCCTGATGCTTTGCGGCCAGTTTTCCGGAATCGGCTTCCGCTTCACCGCCACGATAGCCCCAGCTGCCCTCATGGATCGGCGCCGCATATTGCCAGGGTCCTGACGGGAGCAGAGCAGGCCAAGCATACTCCGGCAAGGAAACGAAGTCTCCATAGCCGTGTTCAAGGCCGCCGACCATACATTTCGGTTGAAGATTGCGGACCAGTCCATACAGTTCGCGGCTCTGTGCAGCCGTCAAGGCTCCTCCGTCCAGCCACAGTTCACGAACCAGTCCGTAACGGGTCAGCAGTTCCGTCAGCTGGGTCCTGATGTAGGCGAAATGTTCCGGAGTCACCGCTTCCGCGTCATGGGCGGACGCCGGAGCGGCCTGCGGGAAATGCCAGTCGGTCACGGCATAATAGAGTCCGAATGGCACGCCTCCGCGATGACAGGCAGCCGCCATTTCCGCGACCAGGTCACGGCCGCAGCCAGGCGCTTCCACAGCATTGAAGGCCGTAGCGGATGTCTTGAAGAGACAGAAGCCGTCTTTATGCTTGGCGGAGAAGAGGATGGGCCTTTTTCCGGCCTTGACGGCCAGATTCACGATACGCTCCGGATCGAAGTCGCTGGGCTGGAAACGCTCGGCGAGTTCCTCATAGTCTTCCATGAAGACATGGGTTGCCAGACGCTCCGTCGGTCCCTCGACCGGCTGCCCGTTCCAGTTTCCCGCGGCAGTCGAATACAGCCCGTAATTCACGAACAGAGCCAAAGGTTCATTGGCCCAAAGGAAAGCAGTGGTCTTGCTCGGATCCGCCTGACGCCGCTGTTCCGCCGCTGCCGCGGCAAGCAGTCCCTCCCTGGTTTTCCGCGCCGCCTTACGGGACAGACCGGCATAGCCGTCCGGCACATGATCGATCAAAGGCGGAGCATCCTGCCCGACGATCGCCTGCGAGATCAGATGTTCCTGTTTCCGTACATCACCGGACTGACCGGGATCTTGTTCCCGGACCTGGGCGACGACGGAAAGTGGAAAACCTGCCAGGAGCAGGCTTCCAGCACATATGTCAGAGATGATTTTACGCATAATTATTGGATTTCCGGCTGCGAAGATAGGAATTTATTAAGTATATTTGCAAAATATGCGGCGCTTAGCCAGAGAATATAAACAGATCATATCATGAAGAAGACATTGCTTGTTATTTCGACCTTGGTACTGGGCCTGGAACTCAATGCCCAGACCGGTATCGTCGACACGAGGAAAGCCAATGACGGTGAACTGATCACCATGGAAGAGGCGATTCTGGACCGGAGCCTTTATCCGGAAAGACAATATTACCTGTGGACCGGAGAACATGATCTCCTGCGCTGGACTCCGGAAGGATTCTTCCGCATCGACCTGATCGGCAAGATGGCCGACCGTCCATGGAACCGTCCGGACAGCCCTGCTCAGGACTGCTGGGAGAACGTGACACCGTCTCCGCTCGACTCCGGTATGGGACGTCACTGGGCCTTCACCCAAGCGAACAACCTCTTCCTGTCGGACGCCTCCGGCAAGATCGACACCGTCGCCTTCTCTACAGACCGCAGCATCGTCAGCGGTCAGATCGTCAGCCGCAATGAATTCGGCATCCAGGGAGGAATCTTCTGGGCACCGGACGGCAGCAGGATGGCCTGGTACTGCAAGGACGAGAGCGCCGTACATGACTTCCCGCTTCTGGACATCTCCAGCCGCTGCGGCGATCTGAAGAACATCAAATACCCGATGGCCGGCACCCCTTCCGAGAAAGTCAGCACCTATGTCTATGATCTCAGGAGCGGCAAGAGCGTGCGTCTCCAGCCTTGGGGCAGCCCGTCCGGCTACTGGAAGGACGGAGAGGAATACTACATGACCAACATCAGCTGGTCACCGGATGCTGCCCGCATCTTCGTCCACATGCTGGACCGCAAGCAGAACCATCAGGAACTGCTGATGTTCGATGCGGCGACCGGTGCCTGGATGAAGACCATCCTGACCGAAGACAACGAGAAATATGTCGAACCGCTCGATCCGATCCATTTCATCGGAGAGACCGGTCTGTTCATCTACCGCACGGCCAACCGTGACCGTTACCGCAACCTCTACCTCTGCGACCTGGACGGCAATATCCGCCGGATCACGTCGACAGACGCCGATGTCGCTTACGTCGGAAACGACGGACGCTACCTCTATTATACATCTGCCGAGGTTTCTCCGGTCGAGAACCACCTCTTCCGGATCCGCATGGACCGTCTGGAGAAAGGCGTGGCGAAAGTCCGCTTCCGCCAGCCGGAACGCCTGACCTTCGAAGAGGGCTGGCACGAGATCACCATGAGCCCGGACTGCCGTTATTTCGTGGACAGCTACAGTTCCCTGAAAGTACCGCGCGTGATGAATCTGAAAAAGGCTGACGGCCACGTCATCCGCTGTCTCTTCACCGCACCGGATCCGACGGAAGGACATGCCTTCACGGAGGTATCTCTGGGCACGGTCAAGAGCGCTGACGGGAAATACGACAACTGGTACCGTCTCATCCTGCCGAAAGATTTCGACCCGACCAAGAAATACCCGCTGATGCTCTACGTCTATGGCGGTCCTCATTCACAGCTGGTGCGCAACACCTTCCTCGGCGATATCCGCAACTGGGAGATGTACATGGCTGAAAGAGGCTACATCGTCTACATTCAGGACAACAGAGGTACCGAGAACAGAGGTCTGGACTACGAACAGGCGATCCACCGCCAGTGCGGTCAGGCTGAAATGGCTGACCAGATGGTCGGTGTCCGGATGCTCATGGACCTTCCGTTCGTCGACAAGGACCGCATCGGCGTCCACGGCTGGAGCTACGGCGGTTTCATGACCATTTCCCTGTTCACGAATTATCCGGAGATCTTCAAGGTCGCCGTTGCCGGCGGTCCTGTGATCGACTGGAAATGGTACGAAGTCATGTACGGTGAGCGCTATATGGACAGTCCTCAGGACAATCCGGAAGGCTACGAGAAAGTCAGCCTCATCAACAAGGCGAAAGACGTGAAAGGCAAGCTGCTCATCTGTCAGGGTGTCATTGACCCGGTAGTGGTCTGGGAGAACAGCCTGAGTTTCGTCCGCGAATGCGTGAAGAACCGCATCCAGCTGGACTACTTCCCTTACCCTCGTCATGAGCACAACGTGATCGGTCCGGACCGTGTTCACCTCATGGATAAAGTCACCCTTTATTTTGAAGACTATCTGCGCTAAGCTATGAGCATGAAATCAGTAAAACTACTCTATAAGATCGGTAAAGGCCCATCCAGCAGTCATACGATGGGCCCTTTCAAAGCCGTCCGGAGATATCTTGAAGCCCATCCGGAGGCGGATCATCTGCATGTCACCCTCTATGGTTCGCTGGCGGCGACCGGAAAGGGACATCTGACCGACCTGGCCATCCAGGAGGCGTTCTCGACCTACAAGCAGAGCGCCCGCGAGACCTTGGAAGAACACAGTCCGAGACCGGGCGACGTGGACATCGAATGGCGCCCGAAAGAAGAGCTTCCGGTCCACCCGAACGGCATGAAGATCGCTTCGGTCAATGCCGACGGTGACCTCTACGAGAAATGGACGTACTACAGTGTAGGCGGTGGTGACATCGTCTGCATGGAGAATCCGATCGAGAGCGAGGAACCGGAGATCTACGAACTGCATACGATGAAGGAACTGCTCGACTGGTGCAACCATAATGGCAAGACCTACTGGGAATACGTGGACGAGCACGAAGGGAATGACCCGAGTTTCTGGGAGCACCTGGACCTCGTCTGGAAAGTCATGTGCGAAGCTGTGGAAAGAGGCATCGACAAGGAAGGTTCCCTGCCGGGACCGCTCCGTCTGCGCAGAAAAGCAGCAAGTTACTTCGTCCGCGCAGAAGGCTACAGCGATGTTCTGAGAACCAGAGGGCTGATCTTCGCCTATGCTCTGGCGGTCAGTGAGGAAAACGCCTGCGGAGGCACGATCGTGACCGCTCCGACCTGCGGTTCCTGCGGTGTGCTGCCAGGTGTACTGTACCATGTGAAGAAAGTCTATGGTTTCAGTGACCGACGGATCGTGAAAGCCTTGGCGACTGCCGGTCTGGTCGGCAATGTCGTGAAGACCAACGCCTCCATTTCCGGTGCGGAAGTAGGCTGCCAGGGAGAAGTCGGCGTGGCCTGCGCCATGGCCGCGGCTGCCGTGACCCAGCTCATGGGTGGCAGTCCTTCCCAGATCGAATATGCTGCAGAAATGGGTCTGGAACATCATCTTGGTCTGACCTGCGACCCTGTCTGCGGCCTCGTCCAGATCCCTTGCATCGAGCGTAACGCCTATGCAGCAGCGCGTGCGCTGGACTGCAGCATCTACGCTCTCTATACGGACGGACGCCACCGCGTCAGCTTCGACCAGGTCGTGAAAGTCATGAAAGAAACCGGCAAGGACCTTCCATCCGTCTACAAGGAGACCAGTGAAGGAGGTCTTGCTAAAGCTGTCGAATGAATATGGCCATGAAGAAAGAGAGCTACAGCTACGGTTCCTGGATGAAGGACCTGGCCAATGAGATTCGCGCAGTTTCGCTGGAAATCAGCAGAATCGGTACGGAAAGGAACTATACCCTGCAGGGACAGCTGAAGGGCTACGACCTGCTGGAGCATCTCTGGTTGCTGGACAACTTCAAAGAGCAAGAGCGGCTGGTGCAGGAGAACGTCAGCGAAGAAGAATACGTAGGGATCGTTTCCATACTCCAGGATGCGATCGATGACTACCGGTACAATTTCACCCGTTATGAGCAAGTCCTGAAAGAATGCTACGACCAGGACAAGATGGAAGCGGCCGCCGCCGAATACATGTACCCTTGGGTGGAACGTGTGGAACGCGCGGAGCAGCGTCTGGACAAGATGAAGCGACTCCATGCACTGGCGACAAAAGCTTCAGAGATATTCTCCGGACATAACTTCATCCGCAAATTCTTCATTCTCAAGAAATTGAGGAAAGAAGCCGGATTCAAGCTCCGTCGAAACAGAGTCGGCAACTTCGCCGCCAAGACCTTTGATCTGGTCAATGAGGCCCAGTCGGACCTGAATCAGACACGGAACGGTCTTCACTGCAGCAATGTCCGGTACAAATGTATCGGTGACCTCTATCCGAGAATCCTCCACCAGCTGGATATGATTACCGGCATCATCCTCCCTTCAGGAAAATGACGCCGGCAGGCATAGCAACCGATTTTTCATTGTCCATATCTCGATCAGCAGCAGTCACAGTTACTGCAGCAGTAGCCGTCCGGCTGATGACACTCGACCGTCACATGATGGATTTCGTGTTCATGGGCCAGCTGGACAATCTTTTCCTTGATCCGGGATTCGGCCTCCAGCAGATCTGAACCCGGCTTCGGCACTACATGCAGCGTCATCACATTGGACTCACCGTCGATGCTCCAGACATGGAGGTCATGGATGGAGGCGACTTCGTCAATGCTTTCGAGTCCCTGGACCAAGGCTTCCATATCGATCTGCTCCGGCGTTCCCTGAAGCATGACCCGGAAGACCTCGCGGAGATTACCGAAAATGTGATAGAGCACCCAGATACCGATGAGGATGGAAAGGATCGGATCAATGAGCGGAAAGTCCACGAAGAGCATCACGATGCTGGCGATCAGCACGGCGACCCAACCGAGAGCATCCTCCATGATATGGAGATAGACCGCGCGTTCATTGAGCGAACTGCCTCTCTTCACTTTCAAGGCTGCGGCCCCGTTGATCAGAATACCGAAAAGAGCGATCCAGAGCATTCCCTCGGCTTCCACCGATTGAGGATTCATGATCCTCTGCACGGCTTCCACGAAAATGAAGGCGGAACTTCCGATCAGGAAGAGAGAGAGGAAGAGGCTGCCCAGCAAAGAGAAACGCTTGTAGCCATAGCTGTATTTCAGATCTCTCCCCTGCTTGGATTTCTTCTGGAGTCCCCAGGCGATCGCCAGAGACAGGCAGTCTCCCGTATCGTGCAAAGCATCGGACAAGATGGCGATACTGTTGGTCAGGAGGCCTCCCACTACTTCTACAACGACGAAGAAGGCATTGAGGAAGAAGGCGGAGGCGATGTTCTTTTCTGAATCACCGTGGTGGTGATGATGTGCATGGGCATGTTGTTTTTTCTCTGCTTCCATAATGTTTGCTTTTGATTTCTGATGCAAAGATAAAGGATAGTTCCTGCAACCTGGTTGCAGACTGAGCCTGAAAATTTCGTATCTTTGCGCCCGATGGAATATACGCAGCAAGAAATATACCGTTATCTTGAAGATAAAGGACACCAGTTCTTCATCTGGGACGGGAAACCCGCCGCTGATGATTCCTTCGTGGAGCACACGGTCGACTACATGTCCCTCTACATCTGCCGAAAAGGTCAGATTTCCTTCGATCTGCACGGAAAGAACATGAAAGCGGACTGCAATTGCGTGCAATTCTTCATGAAAGACCACACGACGAAGATCACCTCCGTCAGCGACGATTACAACAGCATCGGAATCATCTTCTCGAAAAGCTACTGGACTGAATCCCTGCATCTGGACCGCTCGAAATTTTCCCGGAAGATCAAGGCGAATTTCGGATTCTCGGCCCTGCACTGCATCGACGGATACATCTTCACCCGGATCTGCTCCGAACTGAAGAATACCGACAAGAGCGTCAAGGAGATCGCCTTGGACTACAATTACCACGATACTTCCCACCTCTGCAAGTTTTTCCGGAAAATGAGCGGGATGTCTCCCGACAGCTACCGTCAGAAAGCGCGGCAGCAGATGACCCCACGGATGGCCCTATGAAGATGAAAGGAAAACAGAAAATCAGATTGATGGACAGCAACGACTCCGGTATCATCACCGGACCTGCGAACCGCTACGGACAAGTGCCGGTCTGTCTGGAGGACGGGCTGGAAATGCTTCTGCTGCCCGGAGAGTTCGTCCTGGTCAATGATGCCGAGGAGGAACAGCTCCGAAGCGGCAAGGTGAACAAAGCCATGACCGGTGAACAGAGCTCCCGCAGACGTCTGCAGTTCCGGCCTTCCGGAATCACCCATGGAGGCGATCCGGTCTTCGACCTGCATATCGAAGCTCTTCCCGGCGGTCACGACCTCCCTCAGAACGAAAGATTGGAATACCAGCTGAACTGCTTCCACACGATCATGAACGAGCAGCTCAGACACCGCGGCAAGCGGTTCTCATTGGTCCATGGAATCGGAGACGGCATCCTGAAAGAACGGATCAGGAAAGAGCTGGACGAAATCTACGCCCTACGCTGTACCTGGCTTCCGGGAAGTGCAGGCATCACCATCGTGACGGTCAGATGATTCCGCCGTCAATAGAATCCTCTAGAGAATCCCCAGCATTTCCAGAAGCGATGGAGTGAACAAAGCCGTGAAGACTCCATTGACGATGAGGCCGAGACTGGCATAGGCACCGTAACGGCCGCTGATTTCCATGGCTCTGGCCGTACCGACCGCATGAGAAGCGGTACCGATGGACAAGCCCTGAGCGATCGGATTCTTGATGCGGGTCATCTTCAGGATGGAGAAACCGAAAATCGCTCCGAACAATCCCACACAGATCACTACAGCTGCGGTCAATGCCGGAATGCCGCCGACCGCTTCCGAAACCTCCATCGCGATCGGAGTCGTCACGGACTTCGGTGCAAGAGCACAGATGACCTCCTGAGACGCCCCCATCGCCCGGGCGATCAGCACGACGGAAATCACTCCGACGATGCAGCCGGCGAGCTGGGAAAGCACGATGGGAAGCACCTGTTTCTTGATGACGCTGAGCTGCTGGTAAAGCGGTACACCGAGAGCGACGATGGCCGGCTTCAACCAGAAATCGATCATACTTCCGGCTTCCTTGTAGATTTCATAGTCCACTCCGGAACATTTCAGGAAGCAGATCAGGGCGATGATCGTGAGCAGAATCGGATTCAGGAAGAGCCATCCGGTCTTTTTCTGGAGCTTGTGAGCCAGATAATAGACTCCGAAAGTCAGAGCCAGCAGCACGAAGCTATTTTCGACGAATTCCATATTTCCTGATGATTTGATAGACCCAACCGGTCACGATGAGCACGATGACCGTACTGATGACCGTTGCGATGACGATCGGCCAGAACTGGGCCTTGATCACATCGAAATAAAGCATGAGGCCGACACCCGCCGGCACGAAAAAGAACCCCATGTTCGCGATGAGCACACGGGACAGGCTCTGGATCCATTCCAGGCGGATAACCTTCGTTTCCAGCAGCAAGGCAAGGACCAGCATCCCGATGATGCTGGAAGGCAAATGGATACCAGTAGCCCAGACGATCAGTTCCCCCACTGCGAGGCAACCGAACAAAATGGCTAATTGTCTGATCATAAAAATGGATGGTAAGGCTACTCGACGTACAGCAGCAAGCCTTTCAGATATTCTCCTTCCGGATGATAAATGTTGACACTATGATCTGCCGGCTGGTTGAGACGGTCCAGGATCCGCACACTGCGGCCACACTGAGCCGCCGCCGAGAAGACAGCCAGGGCGAAGGCTTCCTTGTCCACGACCTGAGAGCAGCTGTAAGTGAAGATGAGACCGCCATGAGCGACTTTGGAGATCGCTGCGGCATTCAGACGCTGATAAGCACGGAGCGCATTCCGGAGCGCACCGCGATGTTTGGCGAAGGCTGGAGGATCGACGATCATGAGATCATACTTTCCTTCAGGAACTTCTTTCAGATAATCGATGGCATCGCAGCAGAGACTGGTATGCGTTTCCGGACCGAAACCGTTCAGAGCAACATTCTTGTCCACCATCGCCATCGCTTTCTTCGAGCTGTCCACAGAGTCGACATGAAGAGCACCAGCTGCCAGAGCATAGATGGAGAAGCCACCGGTATAGCAGAAGAGATTCAGGACATTGCGGCCTTTGGCATGCAGACCGACCAGATCACGGTTGTCGCGCTGATCCAGGAAGAAACCGGTTTTCTGACCTTCATTCCAGTTGACGGAGAACTTGTGTCCGTTTTCCAGAACGACGAGTTCGTCGGAATCGAAGCCCTCCTTCCTATAGAGGTAGCCGTCCACGAGCTCAAGACCGGCCTTGAACGGTGCAGTGCCGGAACTTTTGTCATAGACCGCCTTCAGCTGGTCTCCATAGATTTTCCGAAGAGCCTCGGAAATCTGGCGCTTTGCACGGAACATACCTACGGAATGAGCCTGCATGACGCAGACCCCATCATAGTAATCGATGATCAGTCCCGGCAGATTATCGCCTTCTCCATGTACCAGACGATAGCAGTTCGTCCGCGGATTTCCGGTCAGGCCGACCGCCTCGCGGACCGCCAAGGCTCTCCCGAGCATGATTTCCCAGAAATCAGGAGCCAACGCATCTGCATCGAAGCTCAAGACACGCACGGCGATGGAACCGATCTGATAATGGCCATAAGCCATCAGGATGCCGTCCGATGAGTGGACGGACACGATATCTCCCTCTGCAGGATTTCCCTGGATTTCTGCGATAGCACCGGAGAAGACCCATGGATGGAAACGCTTCAAGGATTCCTCCCTTCCCCTCTTCAATATAATCTTAATCATTCTGTAAATTTTTCAATAGATTCAAATACATCTCGCGGCAGACCCAAGCATCCGTCGCGCCATATCTGCACTGTGATTCGGAAAGCGTATCTGCCTCCCAGTTCGACAGCTGCTGGGTCTTGGAGACCCTGAAGCCCAGGATGATGCTGGCCATCTTCTTCACGCTCTTATCGTTGATACCATAATCTCCTACGATCTTCTGGAGATCCACAAAAGCGGCCGGAACGAAATCACGGAGTTTCTGCAAGCCGCGGATATCGTCATGGACAGCTGCACCGACCTTGATGATCTTCGGATTCGCCAGCAGCGCACATAACCTGCGGTGCATGCCGATCCTGTTGATCCGGAAAAGGTAAGCGTGCTTAGGGCCGGAAAGCTGGAGAAGAGCGACACCATGCTGCGGCTGCCCTGCTGAAAAGCAAGGACGCGTCTCCGTATCGAAGCCGATGATCTTCTGATTTCTCAGATAATTCACGGCACGGTTGAATTCCGCTCCCAATGTATCTATGACATGAATCTGTCCCGGGAAGCTGATGAAATCCAACTTCTCCATCTCCTCTGGCGTAATGCTGCTCCTGTACATCATTCTTTCTTCCTTCTGCTAATGGCTGTTCCTAGAAGAACAGCAGTTCCCTATATTTCGGCAACGGCCACATCTCGTCGTCGACCAGCATCTCGAGATGGTCAGCGCTGTAACGCACCTGGTCCATCTTCTCCTTGACCTCACGCGAGTAGACCTTCGCCCTCATCGCGATGTCTGAAATCTTGTTTGCACGCTTACGAGCCTCTACCAAGTCCTCGACATCCGCTGAGATATCATTGATATATTTTGAAATCTTGCGCAAAGTCGACACCTCTGCACCGCAGAGCGTCTCGACTTCAGCGCCGAAAATATCCATCACCCCCTTGATGTTCTCGATCAGCACGTTCTGGTAACGTACCGCCGCCGGAATCACATGATTCTGGCAGATATCACCAAGTACCCGAGCCTCAATCTGCAGCTTCTTCACATAAGTCTCGTTCAGGATCTCGAAACGCGCTTCCACCTCATTCGGCTGAAGCACGTCCAGTTTCCTGAACAGCTCGATAGTGGCCGGCTCATGATAGACTTCATAAGCATCCGGTACGTTGCTGACGGCACGCAGTCCCCTTCTCTTCGCTTCCGCTTCCCATTCACGGCTGTAGCCGTTGCCTTCGAACATGATATCCTGAGACTCTGTCGTGAATTTCCGGACGATGCTCATCACGGCATTGGAACGCTCCTCTCCCTTGGCCTCCAGTTCATCCACCAGGTCACGGAACTCATTCAGGCTCTCGGCGACGATGGAATTGAGAACATAGGTCACGGAAGCGACGTTCTGGGAAGAACCGACACCTCTGAACTCGAAACGGTTACCGGTGAAGGCAAACGGTGAAGTCCTGTTGCGGTCGGTATTGTCCGGGAAAATCTCCGGAATGGAATTCACCAGCTTGATGGATTCCTGCTCCCCTTCCGGCTCCTTGACGTCCTTCATGTTCACGATGGACTGGAAGATGCCGTAGAGCGTGGAACCTGAGAATACGGACATCACAGCCGGAGGTGCCTCATTTCCGCCGAGACGGAAGGAGTTGCTCAGGCTGGCAACGGTCGTCATCAGCAGGAAATGATGTTTGTATACAGCCCGGAGCACACTGGCGTAGAAAGCCAGGAACTGCAGGTTGTTCATCGGTGTCTTGCCCGGTGAAAGGAGCTTGACCCCGGTATCCGTCATGATGGACCAGTTCACGTGCTTGCCGGAACCATTGACCCCATCAAATGGCTTTTCATGGAAAATGACCTTCAGATGATGCTTCTCCGCAACTTTCTGCATGAGGATCATGAGCATCATGTTCTGGTCGATGGCCTTCGTCGCCTCGCAGAACACCGGTGCGCACTCGAACTGATTCGGCGCGACCTCATTGTGCCGGGTCTGGAGAAGAATGCCCAATTTATAGGCTTCAGTCTCGAAATCCTTCATGAAGCAGCTGACCTTGGACGGAATGGCTCCGAAATAATGGTCTTCCAGCTGCTGATCCTTGGCGGAAGTATGACCGATCACGGTCCTGTTGCAGAGCATCAGGTCAATGCGGGCATTGAACAGCGCCTCATCCACAAGGAAATACTCCTGCTCGATACCCAGATTCACCTTCACCGTCTTCACTTTCTCGTCGAAAAGAGAAGCGACCCTCACGGCTGCGTCACTGAGCGCCTGCTGAGACTTCAGTTCAGGCACCTTCGTATCCAACGCCTCGCCGGTGTAGGAAACGAACACGGACGGGATACAGAGAGTGCCGTCCATCAGGAAAACCGGAGAAGAAGGATCCCACGCGGAATAGCCCCTGGCTTCGAAAGTGTTTCTCAACCCTCCGTTAGGAAAGCTCGAAGCATCAGGTTCCTGCTGAACCAGAGCGCTGCCGTTGAAACGTTCGAAAGGTCTTCCGTCCTTGACGGTGATGAATGCTTCATGTTTTTCAGCAGTGGAATCGGTAAGAGGCTGGAAAAGATGGGTGTAATGCGTACAGCCCATTTCCATGGCCCAATCCTTCATGCCTGCCGCAACTTCATCTGCATAACCGCGATCCAGCCGTGCACCGAACTTGACAGCGGCAAGTACCGCCTCATAAGCATTCGTGGACACATATTTCTGGAGTTTCTCGACGGTCAGTACATTTTGCCCGAAATAACTTGAGACGGGTCCCTCTTCTGCGAAATAGCGGCCTGGCTGATGAGTAGCCGCTTCATTGAGTGCTCTGTGTCTGAATGTCGCCATAAGTGATGTAATACACGTTGTAGATTGAACGGCTGCAAAGGTAGAAAAATATAATGGATATTTACTGGAAATTTTATCCTTTTTTAGGTCGGCCTTAAGGATAACAAAAATGTTAACTTAAATAACTCATTTGTTTTTTCCATTAATTTCCAATACATTCAATATTTCAGGTATCAAAAGACTCAGAACATACTCTTCTTCCATGAAATGCGTTCCGTCATAGAACGTGAAGCTCTCTCCGAAGTACTTTTTCCAGGTTCGGACCGATACGATTCCGCTTCTCCGGTAATGGTCATGCCTGCCGAAGAAGGCATGGAAATGGTCTGTACTGCCGGCGGCAGCAGCATTGGCCAAGGCTCGACGGCGGAGTTCCTTGTACTTCCTCAGCGTCCGATAAGTGAAATGGAGCGGCTGCCGATCCCCTTCCCGCGGGTGGTAGATCCGGTCCAGCAAAGGCGTGACTCCAGGAATCAGCGCCAGCCAAGCCAAGTCACAGAAATACAGAGGAGCGTTGAGCGACGGAGACACCAGCAGATGCGGCACTCCTTTCAGGGCAATGGCGCCGAGGGAACCGAGCGATTCGCCGATGATCAGTTCCGGCTGCAGTTCATCCCTCCAGTCAGCAAGCTGTCCACGAGAGATTTCCGGATCGAAGGAATAGGTTCTCACAACGATCCGGACCGATATGTTTTCCGGCAGAAAAGAAGAAATATGCTCGTTCAGGATAGAAGGAATCCGGCTGTCTCCACCTCCGCCCATCCCATGCACATACAAGACGGTATAATTGCTTTTCATATTATTCTCTATAAAATTTATGGTGCCCTTGACGGGTTTCATTAACGAAGTTACACAAATTTTCATTATCTTTGTAAGATGAACATCATGAAAACAACAATCAATTAACTTAATAAAACAGGATGAAAAGATTTTTTATTACAGCTGCCATGTTCCTTACCTTGGGATCCGCAGTGTATGCTCAGCAGACAGCAGAGCCTGAGTATGAGTTCACTACAGTAAAAGAGAACCCGATCACCTCTATCAAGAACCAGTTCATGTCCGGTACCTGCTGGTGCTTCTCTTCCCTCTCTTTCGTCGAGTCCGAGATTCTCAGACAATCCGGCAAGGAAGTTGACCTTTCCGAAATGTACATCGTCGGAAAAGCTTACCACGACAGAGCAGTGAAATACGTCAGACTTGACGGTCATCTGAATTTTGCCGCAGGCAGCTCCTTCGGCGACGTGATGGATGTCATCAAGAATTATGGTATGGTTCCGCAGAACGTCACTCCAGGCTACGGCTTCCAGTACGGCACCGAGCTTCCGGTACACAACGAGCTTGACGCTGTCCTCAAAGGCTATGTAGAGGCTGTCGCACAGGTTCCGAACCGCAAGCTTTCCACTGCATGGCAGAAAGGTTTCGACGGCATCATCGAGGCTTACTTCGGCGAGGATCCGAAAACCTTCGAAGTTGACGGAAAGACTTATACTCCAGCAGAATATAGAGACGCCCTCGGTTTCAATCCGGACGACTACATCAATCTCGCTTCCTTCACTCACCATCCGTTCTACGAGCCATTCGTGATCGAGGTCTGCGATAACTGGAGATGGGGCAATGCCTACAACCTCCCTATCGACGAGCTCATGGAAGTAATGTACAACGCTATCAACAACGGTTACACCATCCTCTGGGGTTCAGACGTTTCCGAGAAAGGATTCACCCGTGACGGTCTCGCTGTAATGCCGGCAGTCAAAGAAGAGAAGAAAGCCGGTTCCGACCAGGAGCGCTGGACAGGAAAAGCAAAAGAAGAGAAGAAAGCTGCCGAGAAGAAATCCAGAAAAGGCAAGAAGGTAGAGAAAGCTCCGCTTCCGGAAGAAATGGAGATCACTCAGGAAATGAGGCAGATCGCTTACGACAACAAGACCACTACCGATGACCACGGTATGCACATCTTCGGTCTCGCCAAAGACCAGGAAGGCCGCAGCTACTTCATGGTGAAGAACTCATGGGGTGAGGCTGGCAAATACAAAGGTATCTGGTACGCATCCGATTCATTCGTGAAATACAAGACCCTGAACTTCCTCGTACACAAAGACGCTGTCCCTGAATCCATCAAAGCTAAACTCAGAGCTAAGCAGCAGGAAACCCTGTTCCAATTCTAAGTTGAATCCGACAGCTTGAATATGAATATCATAAAACATATTCCGAATACTATCACATCCATGAACCTGCTCAGTGGCGTTCTGGGTGTGATATTCGCTTTTGGAGGGCAGTTCGACCTCTCGTTCTACCTGATGATCGCCGCAGCGGTCTTCGATTTCTGTGACGGACTTTCCGCCAGAGCGCTGAAGGCCTATTCCGATATCGGGAAAGAACTGGACTCGCTGGCTGACCTGATCAGCTTCGGCCTGCTGCCGGCCATCATGCTCAACCGCTTCATGGTCGCTGCTGTCGCTCCTGAAAACGTCGGAATGACGATTCTGTGCTACCTGCCGCTGATCATCGTGGTCTTCTCCGCCCTGCGTCTGGCGAAGTTCAACGTCGACGAAAGACAGACCTCCAGCTTCATCGGCCTGGCGACTCCGGCCAACGCCATCATCTGCGGCTCATTGATCTATTTCGTAAGCCAGGATGAGACCGCCGGTTTCCTGACCAGGTGGGCTTCCGGCAACTGGTTCCTTCCAGTCCTTGCCGTTATCCTTTCCTTACTGCTCGTCAGCGAAATTCCGATGTTCTCCATGAAAATCAAGAAAGGAGTGAAACCGGAGCGCAAGACGACTGTCATGCGTCTGGCCTTCTTCGGTGTCTTCCTTCTCAGCTGCATACTGGTGCTGATCTTCCGTTGGAACTGGTCACTGATCCCGCTGATCACCTTCTCCGCTTATGTGCTGATCAACATCGCCGGTGCTCTCATTCCTTCCCGGAAAGACTGACCGCAGCATCTATCCATTTATAAATCAGGCTGGTCCGTAAGGTCCGGCCTGTTTTTTTGTCCCCATTTCTCTCTATCCTTTCCCCAGGTCAATGAGTTCATGCCTTAAGTCTCAATCCAACGGGGCCAGTTCTCTCGATGCCGCCACAAAGCCATCCTATCCTCACGGCGCAGGAAATCTCCACTCTCTCCCCTCACCGCAGTTACATCTCCCTCACGCCAGGGCATGAAAAAAGATGGCCCGGAGGTGATTTCCTCCGAGCCATCAGTGAGTGTCTTGTAGACGCTGAAATTATTTAGCGATCACGCGAGCCATTTCACAAACTTTGTTTGAATAACCCCACTCGTTATCGTACCAGGAAACAACTTTCACGAAAGTCGGATCGAGCTGGATACCTGCCTTCTCATCGAAGATGGAAGTACGAGCGTCGTTACGGAAGTCTGTAGAAACGTTAGCCTCGTTAGTGTAGCCGAGGATACCTTTGAGTGAGCCCTCAGAAGCAGCCTTCATAGCTGCGCAGATCTCCTCGTAAGTAGCTGGTTTCTCGAGCTCTACAGTAAGGTCAACAACTGAAACGTCAGAAGTAGGGACACGCATGGACATACCGGTAAGCTTACCGTTAAGTTCAGGGAGAACTTTACCTACAGCCTTAGCAGCACCTGTAGATGAAGGGATGATGTTCTCGAGGATACCACGTCCACCTCTCCAGTCTTTCTTAGAAGGACCGTCAACAGTCTTCTGAGTAGCTGTTGCAGCGTGAACTGTAGTCATGAGACCTCTCTTGATACCGAAGTTCTCGTGGAGAACCTTAGAGATAGGTGCCAAGCAGTTAGTTGTGCAGGATGCGTTAGAAATGATCTTCTGACCTGCATATGTCTCGTGGTTAACACCGTATACGAACATAGGAGTTGCGTCCTTTGAAGGTGCAGACATGATGACTTTCTTTGCACCAGCCTCGAGGTGAGCTGAAGCAAGCTCCTCAGTAAGGAAGAAACCGGTTGACTCAACAACAACGTCTACGTCAAGAGCTCCCCAAGTGATGTTTCTAGGGTCTTTCTCTGCGAAGATCTGGATCTTGTTGCCGTCTACGATCATGAAGTTGCCTTCAACTTTGATGTCGTGGTTGAAGATTCCGTGTACAGAGTCATATTTGAGCATGTAAGCCAAATAATCTGCATCGAGGAGGTCATTGATACCTACTACCTGGATATCCTGTGAGAAGTTCTCAACTGCTGCACGGAATACCATACGTCCGATACGGCCGAAACCGTTAATACCAAGTTTAATCATTTTTGTAAAAATTTATTTAAAGTTATACTTGTAACTGTCTCTTGATAGCCTTTCACCAAAAAGCGCCACAAATTTACAAAAAATTATGATATAATGACTACTTTTGTGAAAAATAATGCAAACCCCTGTTTTCTGATTCGAAAATGAAGATTCTCATTACCAATGACGACGGCTACCAAGCCAACGGCGTCAAGACTTTAGCAAAAATCATGCGGCAATTCGGTGAAGTCACCGTAATCGCGCCGAAAACCCACCAGTCCGGCATGTCATCCGCCGTATCGCTCGGCGTCAGGCAGCTTGCCCACAAGGATCTGGGCATGATCGACGGTGCCCATTGGCATTACCTGGACGCGACACCGGCGAGCTGCATCAAATTCGGACTGAACACCTGCTTCCTGAAGCAACGTCCGGATGTCGTGGTCTCCGGTATCAACCATGGTTCCAACGCTTCCGTCGCAGCCTGCTATTCCGGCACTCTCGGCGCAGCGGAGGAAGCGACCTTGAACGGCATCCCGGCCATCGGCGTTTCCATTGACACTCATCAGCCGGAAGCGGACCTGAGCGCGGTCACGCACCGTTTCCCAGAGATTTTCTCCCAGCTCATGAGCCATCTTCCGACCAGGAGAGGCATCTACTACAACGTGAATTTCCCGGCCCTTCCGGAAGAGGAGATCAAGGGCATCCGCGCCGGCCATGAGGGTTTCGGACGCTGGGTCAAGGAATTCATCCCTTGGGATCCGGCGATTCTCGAGCAGCACGGCATCAAGTACGAAATGTTCGGCAAATTTGCAGAGAAGCCGCTGGAAGAAGGAGAAGAAGCCTGGATGATGACCGGTGAATTCGAGGACGACCCGACCAACACGGCAGAAGCCGACCATGTCCTGGTCCGCAACGGCTACATTTCCGTCGTGGCACACAATGTGTTCAACACCGACACGGAAGAAGTACGGAGAATCAGATCTCTGGGCATCGGCCGGGATTTCCGGCAGACAAAATAGAAGCAGCCATGAAATATTATCTCATTGCCGGCGAAGCGTCCGGCGACCTTCACGGGTCCAATCTCATGAAAGGGCTCTATGCCCGCGATCCTCAGGCCGAAATCAGGTTCTGGGGCGGTGGTCTCATGGACCAGGTCTATAAAGCCAATGAAACTCCGGTCGCAGACGGCAGTCTGCACGGCGGTCTCGTGAAAGACTATAAGGAAGGAGCCGTGATGGGCTTCTGGGAAGTAGTGAAGATGGCGAAGAAACTCCTGGGCAACGTCAGGATGTGCAAGAAAGATATCCTCGCCTGGAATCCGGATGTCGTGATCCTGATCGATTATCCAGGCTTCAACTTCAAGATCGCTGAGTTCGCCCACAAGAAAGGATTCAAGGTCTTCTATTACATCGCCCCGAAAGTATGGGCTTCCCGTGAAGGAAGAATCAAGAAACTGAAAGCCTATGTCGACCAGCTTTTCATCGTCTTTCCATTCGAGATTCCTTATTTCCAGACCAAGGGCGTAGACTTCATATATAAAGGTAATCCTCTGGTCGACGCCATCGCAGGCTCACGGGCCATGAACGAGAGCCGGGAAGATTTCCTCCGGAGGAACCGTCTTCCGGACAAGCCGGTCATCGCCATGCTGGCCGGTTCACGAAAAGGAGAGATCAGCACCATGATGCCGGTCCTGACCCGGTTCGCGGAGCAGCTCTCTGCCCAGCCGCGGTACAAGGACTATCAGTTCATCATCGCCGGAGCGCCTTCCCGCCAGATGAGTGACTACTCCCCTTACCTGCAGCAGGTGAAGGCTGACGTGAAAGTCCTTTTCGGAGAGACTCAATCCATCATCCGCCACGCAGAAGCCGCTGTCGTGAATTCCGGTACCGCCTCTCTGGAGACCGTGCTTTTCAATACGCCACAAGTCGTCGGCTACATCAACGACTGCAAGCTCACGTACCAGATCGCGAAGCACATCATCAAGGTCAAGTACATCAGCCTCGGAAACCTGACGGTCAATCGTCTGGCATTCAAGGAACTGATCCAGGACGATTGCAACGCCGATGCCTTGGTCAATGAGGTCAGGTCCCTGATCGAGGATGAAGACTACCGCAGAAAAATGTTGTCAGACTACCACGAGATCCAGAACCTCCTCGGCAAAGCAGGAGCCTCCGAAGCCATCGCCGCGGAAATGATCAGACTGCTAAGATCCTGAGCGGACCTCGATCGGTAAAGGGGAAAAAAAGTCGGGCCAATGATTGAATATTCATTGACACGACTTTCATCATTAAAGAACGGACTAGTTCGCAGACTGACGTTTCTGCTGCTGATTCTGAGACGGATTGCTGGCTGCAGTGACATGCACTGCAGTAGAAGCCTTGGTCACGGATTCCTCGAATTTATCGAACTCGGCTTCAGTGATCGTCTTGCATTCACCGTTCAGTACGGCACCCAGCTCCACAGACAACCTTTTGACATTGATGCTGCCATCCAGCATACAACCTTCCTTGAGGGAAAGAGTGTCTTTCGTGTAGACCGTACCTTCGAGTTTACCCCAGATGTCCAGGTTCTCACAGATGACCTCACCTTTGATGACTGCTTTCTCGCCAGCGACGACCCTTCCTTTGGAAATGATCTTTCCCTCGAAAGCGCCGTCGATCCTGATGTCGGCGGGAGAGAAGATCTCACCTTTGATGACTGTTCCGTCGGAAATTCTGCTGACAGAATTGACGTTGATAGAAGATTCCATTCTTGCCATTTCTTATTCTCGTGTTTTTCTGTTCGTTAAACTTCTTGTTGTGATCAGAGTCCTTTTCCGTGGCAGTTCTTGTATTTCTTGCCGGAACCGCATGGACAAAGATCATTACGTCCGATCGTCTTCTCGACATGGACCGGCATATGGCTCTTCTGATCACCGCCGTTCGTCGCCAGATCATTCCTGCTGGTCTGCATCTGGCTCATGTCGGTCTTCCTGCGCTGCTCCTCTGCTCTTCTCGGCGCTTCGGTATCACGGAGCGGAATGAAGGCACGGAGGAGGAAGGAGAGAATATCCTTGCTCAGGTTCTCCAGCATCTCGCTGAAGAGGTTGAAACTGTCAAGCTTGTAGATCAGAAGCGGATCCTTCTGCTCATAGGTAGCGTTCTGCACGGACTGCTTCAAGTCATCCATATCACGCAGATGCTCTTTCCAATGCTCGTCGATATTGTGGAGCATGACGAACTTGCTGAGACATCTGACGATCTCACGACCTTCGGACTCGATGGCCTTCTTCAGATTGACGGAAAGAGTCAGGACCTTGCGACCGTCTGAAATCGGAATGGCGATGTTCGTGTAAAGTTCACCGTGTTCCTCATTGACCTGTCTGATCACTGGAAGCACCTTGCTGATCATGTTGTCCATCCTACGGTTGTAGGCAGAAAGCATGGAATCGTAGACCTTGTCAGCGATCTCGTTTCTGCGAGCATGCTCGTAAGAAGCCTCGTCCATATCGATATCAATGGAAAGGGCAGACATCAGATGCTCGGAGAAAGCATCCCAGGTCATGTTCTCAGCCCTTCCGGCCATGATCTCGGCCATATCCTGCATCATGTTCATGACATCGATCTCGACACGTTCGCCGGAAAGCGCGTTACGTCTCTTCTGGTAGATGACCTCACGCTGTGAGTTCATCACGTCATCGTATTCGAGCAGACGTTTGCGGATACCGAAGTTGTTCTCCTCGACTTTCTTCTGCGCACGCTCGATGGAATTCGAGAGCATGGAGGATTCCAGCGCCTCGTCATCGTTCATACCCAATTTGTCGACCACGCCTGCGATCCTCTCGGAACCGAACAGCCTCATGAGCTTGTCTTCGAGAGAAACATAGAAAATGGATGAGCCCGGGTCACCCTGACGACCGGATCGGCCTCGCAGCTGACGGTCCACACGACGGCTATCATGACGTTCCGTACCGATGATGGCCAGACCGCCTGCCGCCTTCACTTCCGGAGACAGCTTGATATCGGTACCACGACCGGCCATGTTGGTGGCGATGGTGACGGTACCTGTCTGTCCTGCATGAGCGACGACCTCCGCCTCCCTTGCATGCTGTTTCGCATTCAATACCTGATGATCGATATGTCTCATCCTCAACATACGGCTGAGAAGCTCAGAAGTCTCGACATCTGTCGTACCGACCAGGACCGGACGTCCTGCAGCCTTCAGTTCGACGATCTTCTCGATCACCGCTTCGAATTTCGCTTTCTTCGTCTTGTAGATCAGGTCATTCTGGTCAATACGCGCGATCGGCCTGTTGGTCGGGATCACGACGACATCAAGTTTGTAGATGGACCAGAACTCGCCGGCCTCCGTCTCTGCCGTACCGGTCATACCGGCCAGCTTATGGTACATACGGAAGTAGTTCTGGAGGGTGATGGTCGCGAAAGTCTGGGTAGCAGCCTCCACCTTCACGTTCTCCTTGGCCTCGATAGCCTGATGGAGTCCATCTGAATAACGGCGACCTTCCAGGATACGTCCGGTCTGTTCATCGACGATCTTGATCTTGCCGTCCTGAACGACATACTCGATATCACGGTCGAACATGGTGTAAGCCTTCAGGAGCTGGTTCACGGTGTGGACACGCTCGGACTTGACGGCAAAGTCAGCCATGATCTCGTCTTTTCTGGTCTGCTTCTCGGCAGCGGAAAGTTCTTCATTCTTCTGGACCTCGGCAATGGCCGCGCCGACATCCGGCAAGATGAAGAAGTTCGGATCTTCCAGGTTTCCGGTGATCAGGTCACGACCCTTATCGGTCATGTCGACGGAATTCTGCTTCTCGTTGATCACGAAGTACAGTTCGTCGGTGACGATGTACATTTCACGTTCATTGTCCTGGATATAGTAGTTCTCGACTTTCTGCATGAGCTGCTTCATGCCCGGTTCACTGAGGAACTTGATGAGCGGCTTGTATTTCGGATAACCCTTGTAGGCACGGAACAGGAGCAGACCTCCATCCTTCTCGTTGCCTGCGGCGATCAGCTTCCTGGCCTCGTTCAGCAAGGAAGTCACCAAGGTCTTCTGGCTGTTGTACAGACGCTCGACGAACGGGCGGAACTCCACGAACTGCTGGTCTTCGCCTTTCGGTACAGGACCGGAAATGATGAGCGGCGTACGGGCATCATCGATCAGGACGGAGTCGACCTCATCGACGATAGCGAAATGATGCTTGCGCTGCACCAGATCATTCTGGGAAATCGCCATGTTGTCACGCAGGTAGTCGAAACCGAATTCGTTGTTCGTACCGAAGGTGATGTTCGCGGCATACGCCTTCTTTCGATCTTCGCTGTTCGGTTCGTGCTTGTCGATGCAGTCGACGGACAAGCCGTGGAACATGTAGAGCGGTCCCATCCACTCGGAATCTCGCTTGGACAGATAGTCATTGACCGTCACGACATGGACACCTTTTCCAGCCAATGCATTCAGGAATACCGGAAGGGTGGCGACGAGCGTCTTTCCTTCACCGGTCGCCATCTCAGCGATCTTGCCCTGATGCAGGGCGATACCGCCGATGAGCTGCACATCGTAGTGGACCATATCCCAGGTGATCTCATTGCCACCGGCGGTCCAATGGTTCTGCCACAAGGCATAGTCTCCGTCAATGGTGACGAATTCCTTCGTCGTGCTGAGCTCACGGTCGAAGTCGGTCGCATGGACCTTGATGACCGGATTCTGGGCGAAACGACGGGCAGTGGATTTCATGATGGCGAAAGCATCCGGAAGAATCTCCTTGAGAACTTCCTCTATCTTGTCATCGACCTGCTTGGTCAACTTATCGGATTCGGTAGCCAGCGCCTCTTTCTGATCAAGCGGAATCTCTTTCTCGATTTCATCCTTGATCTGAGCGATACGCGCCTCATCTTCAGCGATATAGTTCCGGATCTGGTCTTTGAGTTCCTGACATCTGGCCCTCAGTTCATCATCGGAGAGTCTGTCGATGCGCTCATAGGCGGCAAGGACCTTCTCCAAGATCGGACGGATAGCCTTCAGATCCCTCTCAGCCTTGGTTCCGAAAATCTTCTTGAATACATCTGTGAATGACATATATTTCTATATTTTCTCGTTTAACTTAAAAAGGATGTCTGCATTGCACAAACATCCTACAAATATAATTATAAATAACGGATTTACAAAATCGGAACCGCTATACTTTCCTGATCAGAACAAAGCCCTTTCGGCCAGATATCCCGTATCTTCCGGCAGCTCCACTCCGGCTTCAGCCTGTCCGGCTCCCGCCGCGACCGCCAAAGCGTCGCAACGCTCGTTCTCCGGATGGCCGGCATGACCCTTGATCCAATGGAAAGAAACACGGAGACGTCTGTAGACCATCAGGAAACGTTTCCAGAGATCCACATTCTTCACCTTCGCGAAACCCTTCCGTTTCCAGCCTTCGAGCCAGCCTTTATTGATGGCATTGACCACATAGGAGGAATCGCTGTAGATATGCACTTCCGCATTGGCCCAGCGGATACTCTCCAGACCGACAATCACGGCCAGGAGTTCCATGCGGTTGTTCGTCGTCAGGGCAAAGCCTCCGGAAAGTTCCAGACGGTGAGTACCGCATTTGAGCACGATGCCGTAACCGCCCGGCCCCGGATTGCCGCTGCTGGCGCCGTCCGTATAGAGATAGATCGGCGGCCGCTGTGGATTCATCGTCTCCGCCATGCGCTATTCGATGATCCTTCCGCCTTTCGGCTTTATTTCATTCTCCGGCACCTTCACGGTCATCTTGCCGGCTTCCAGCTCATCATGAGCCTGTCTGCTGTTGTAGATGTCGATCGCCGTATAGATCGCGGAAATCATGGACTGAGGATCCGCCTCGTCACGTCCAGCCATATCATAAGCCGTTCCGTGGTCCGGTGAAGTACGCACGACCGGAAGTCCGGCCGTATAGTTCACGCCGATCTCGAAGGCCAATGCCTTGAACGGAGCCAGTCCCTGATCATGATACATGGCCAGCGTGACATCGAACCTGGCATAGTGACCCATGCCGAAGTAACCATCCGGAGAATACGGTCCATAGGCCAGGATGCCCTCTTCCTGCGCCGCTTTCACAGCCGGGAGAATGATGTCTCTTTCCTCGTCGCCGAGCAGTCCGCCGTCCCCGCAGTGCGGATTCAGGCCGAGCACGCCGATTTTCGGAGACGGTACGCCGAAATCACGTTTCAAGGAGGCGTTCACCAGACGCAGCTTGCGGAGAATCTTCTCTTGGCTGATGCTGGAAGGAACATCCTTGATCGGAATATGTCCGGTGACGGGAGCGACCTTCAACCGGTCGGACACCATGATCATGGCAACCTCATCCACACCGAAAGCATGTTCGAGATATTCGGTATGGCCGGTATAGCCGAAACCTTCATTGACCATCGCTCGCTTGTTGATCGGCGCGGTCACGAGCACGTCGATGATTCCTTCCTGAAGGTCCTTCACGGCACATTCGAGAGAGGTCATCGCAGACTTAGCGGACTCCGGAGTGGACTGTCCCGGCTCCACGAACACGTTTTCCGGAAGACAGTTCACGATGTTGACCCTTTTCTGATGCACTTCCTTCGCGGAAGAGATGACGTTCGTCTGGATCTGTTCGATATTATGTATCTGTTTCTTGTAAAAGCCGAAAATCTTGGATGAACCGTAGATCACTGGTGTACAGATGTCCAGGATACGTTCATCAGCCAGGGCCTTGATGATGACTTCGTAACCGATTCCGTTACCATCACCCTGCGTGATACCTACCACTAGTTTCTTAGACATTTCCTTATGTATTAGATTTGTTGTTCTCGTAAATAATATCTTACAAATATAGTCAATATTTTTCACTACATTTGTATCTCAAGAGATAAATCGGGGCAGTTTACCATGGATTACGGAAAATCAGGGATGGACATACAGTTCCTGCCCGGCGTCGGTCCGAAAAGGGCCATGCTGCTGGACAAGGAACTCGGCATCAGGACAGTTGGAGATCTGCTCCATCTGTACCCTTTCCGTTACATCGACCGGACCGGCATCACCCCGATCCGTGAGGTCCGTTCCGATGCCGCCTACATCCAGATCCAGGCGGAAGTCCGCAGAGTCACCCTTCACGGTGCCGGAAAGGCCGGCATCATTGACCCGGAAGAAGGAAAAGAGATCAAGTACAACCTGATCCGGAGAATGAGCGTATGGGTCAGCGACGGGACCGGCGAGATGGAGATGGTATTCTTCAAAGGCATCAAATGGATGCACAGCAGACTGAAGCCCGGCACGACCTTCCTCTTTTTCGGCAAGCCGAGCGCTTTCAACGGACAGCTGAACATGGTCCATCCGGAAGTCGATCTTCCGTCCAACCCGGAGGAAACGACCTGGAGCGGAGCCATCACCGGGGTCTATCCGAGCACGGAGAAACTGCACAATGCCGGCATCACCGGCAGACTCATGGTCAAGCTCGTCGACAAGGCGCTGCAGACCGCTCTGGTGGACATCCGGGAGACGCTGCCGGAATATCTCGTGAAGGAGCAGGGACTTGTCCCTCTACAGTTCGCCCTGCGCAACATCCACTTTCCGAAAGACACCGCCGCTCTGCAGAAGGCCCAGTACCGGCTCAAGTTCGAGGAACTGCTCTTCCTGCAGCTGGCCTTGCTCAAGCAGAAATATATCCGCAGCCGCAATGAGAACGGCATCCGGATGCCTCGTGTCGGTGAGCAGTTCAACCATTGTTACGATAATCTGCCCTTCGATCTGACGAATGCCCAGAAACGGGTGATCCGGGAGATTCGGGACGACATGAGGAGCGGGCGGCAGATGAACCGTCTTCTCCAGGGTGATGTCGGCAGCGGCAAGACCATGGTCGCCGTGCTCACCGCCCTCATCGCGACCGGAAACGGCTACCAGGCCTGCATCATGGCGCCGACCGAGGTCCTGGCACAGCAACATTACAAGAATATCCAGAAACTGCTGGAAGGAACCGGTGTCCGTTCTGCGATTCTCACCGGAAGCTCCAAGGCTGCTGAACGCCGGGAAGTCCATCAGGGACTCGAAGACGGCAGCATCGGCATCATCGTCGGCACCCATGCCCTGATCGAGGACAATGTGGTCTTCCGCAACCTTGGTCTGGCCATCATCGACGAACAGCACCGCTTCGGTGTAGAACAGCGTGCAAAACTCTGGAGGAAAACAAGTTGCGGCGTACCACCTCATGTGTTGGTAATGACCGCCACCCCGATTCCGAGAACCCTGGCCATGACCCTTTACGGCGATCTGGACGTGTCCGTCATCGATGAACTGCCACCAGGCCGAAAGCCGGTCCAGACCATTCACGCGACCGAAGGAAAACGTCCGGCCCTGAACAATTTCATGCGGGAACAGATCGCGCTCGGTCGACAGGTCTTCGTCGTCTACCCTCTCATCTACGAGAGCGAGAAGATGGATTACAAGAATCTGGAGAAAGGCATCGAGTCCATCGTGAAAGCCTTTCCTTTCCCACCTTACAAGACGGCTGTGGTCCATGGAAAACAGACCAATGACGAAAAGAAATTCAATATGGACGCTTTTGCAGCGGGACGCGCGAACATCCTGGTGGCCACCTCGGTCATCGAGGTCGGCGTCGATGTCCCGAATGCTTCCGTCATGGTCATCGAAAGCGCGGAACGCTTCGGACTGAGCCAGCTCCACCAGCTCAGAGGACGTGTCGGACGAGGCTCCGAGAAGTCCTACTGCGTACTCATGACCGGAACGAAGATGAGCAAGGAATCCAAGCACCGCATCGAACTGATGTGCGCGACGGAAAACGGTTTCGAACTGGCGGAAGAAGACATGAAGATGCGCGGTCCGGGGGACCTGGAAGGTACGCAGCAGAGCGGCCTCCCGATCAGCCTCAACATCGCCTCATTGGCCAAGGACGGACTCATCCTCAACAAGGCTCGCGAATGTGCGGATGCGATACTTTCCGCCGATCCTTCCCTTTCGGACCGGAAGAACAGTCAGCTCGCGACCGAACTCAAGAAAGACAAGTACATCATCAAGGACTACAGTAAAATCAGTTGATCTATGGTAACAGAACTGCTGCAGAAATACATATGGCTGACTCAGACCGTCATCAGAGCCGGCAGGAACGGCCTGACATTCAAGGAAATCACCAGAAAATGGGAGAACCGCTACAACGAGGACTATGCCCGGAGGACCTTCAACAACCATCGGGAAGCCATACTGGAAGTCTTCGGCATCGATATCCACTGCGACCGACGAACCAATACCTATTACGTGGATGCGGACGAGAACGGCAAGATTCTCGGCGGAGATGCCGCCGGCATGATCGACACCTTCACCGTCAATCAGCTTCTGACTCAGTCCAAGAACAAGCTCAAAGGAAGGGTCTCCGTAGAAGAGATCCCGTCCGGCCACATCTACCTGACCGGCATCATGGAAGCGATGATGGAGAACGCGACCATCTGGCTCAGCTACCGCAAATACAGTTCTTCCGAGCCGTCCAGCTACCTGCTGGAACCTTATGCCATCAAGGAATTCGAAAAGAGATGGTACATCATCGGCCGCTGCCTCCAGAAAGACGAAGAAAAGCGGGATGACCTGCGCGTCTTCGGTCTGGACCGTATCCAGGGACTGGAAGAAACCGGGAAGAATTTCAAGATGAAAAGCAATTTCGATGTAGAGGAGATTTTCGCGACCAGCTTCGGCATCTACCTGCCACGAGAAAAGGCTAAGACCATCCGTTTCCGGTCCAGCAAGACTGAAGCCCATTATATCAATGACCTTCCGCTGCACCGCAGCCAGCGCATCGTCGCCAAGGATGAGCAGAACGTGACTTTCGAGATCTTCGCAGTTCCGGACCGGACCATGCTCATGACCTTCCTCAAATACGGCAGCGGTATCGAGGTCCTCTCCCCTGCGGATGTCGTGGAAAGCCTGCGTGCCGAGATCGGCCGCATGGCTGCCCTCTACGGAAAGGACAAGAACTGAAAACCAATGTACAACAGATATGAAATTCAAATTTGACAAAAGAACAGCATCACGGGTCCTCATCGCCCTGGCGCTGGGAACAGCAATCATTCTGATCATGAAGACAACGACAAAGAATTTCGACGCTCAGCGAGAAACCTCCGGAATCGGAAGAAGCGACATCCGGATCGAAGACGGGAAAATGACCCCGGAAGTCTTGCTGGCTTTCGGCAGGCTGTCCGACCCGCAGGTTTCTCCGGACGGCACCCGGCTGATCTACGGCGTCAGCTATACTTCCATTGAAGAGAACCGCAGCTGCAGGAACCTTTTCATCTCCGACGTGAACGGTGAAGGAAAGCAGCAGCTGACCTTCTCTGAAACCAGCATCAGCAATGCCAGATGGTACGGAGACGGTCTGCTCTACCTCCACGGCGGCCAGCTCTGGAGCGCTCCGCTCCAGGAAAAGGATGGTGTCTGGAAACTGGGAAAGGCCGAGAAACTTTCCGAGATTCCTGCCGGCATCAGCGAATTCAAACTTTCTCCGGACGAGAGGAAGATCCTGTACGTCAGCACGGTAAAGAGTGCGGTGGACGCGCCTTCCGATCGTTATGCGGACCTGGACAAGGCCAATGCCTACACGACAGACGACCTGATGTACCGCCACTGGGACCATACCATCTTGGAAGTGGCACATAGTTTCGTCGCCGCTTTCGACGGCAAGAGCCTCATCGTCCCGGAAACTTCCACGGATATCCTGGCCGGTGAAAAGGAAATCTATGAACTTCCTACAGAGCCGTTCAATGGCATCGAGCAGCTGGACTGGCATCCGGACAGCCGGCACCTCGCCTATTCCTGCAAGAAGCTCGCCGGCAAGAAATATGCGTTCTCGACCGACACGGAAATCTACATCTATGATACCGAGACCGCCGCAACGACACAGATCGTGATGAAAGGCGGTTATGACACGAATCCGATCTGGAGCCCGGACGGCAAGCACCTGGCTTGGGTCAGCATGCCGAGAGATGGTTATGAAGCAGACAAGCAACGCCTGATCCTGTCGGATGTCCGCCTCGTTCCGGACGCTCCGTCCGCTGATATCGAGGTATCCAACATCAGAGATTATACTGCAGACTTCCGTTACAACGTAGCAGCTCCGATGTGGTCTGCAGACAGCAAGGACATCTGGTTCAATGCCCTTACGGAAGGCATCCAGGCCATCTACAAGGCCGAGATCGCCCAAGGAACGATCACCAGGATCACCGGAGAAGACAAATGGTATGACTTCGGTACTCCATATTACATCGAGGAAGGAGAAGGCAAGCTTCCAGTCATCTACACGACCTGGTGCAGCATGGACTTCCCGACCGAACTGGTTGCCCTCCATCCGGGCAGGATCGCTGACAAGCCGGACGGTCTCACGCCGGACGGTGTCTATGCGAACACGCACATCGGTCCTATCCTGAGAGACGGTCATTCCGAACCGCTCATGGGCACCTGTGACCATGATGTCGTCTACAGACCGGTGACGAGAGAAAACGAGCCTATCCTCGCGCAGCTCAAACCGCACAAGACAGAGGCCCGCTGGATCAAGACCGTAGACGGCCAGAACATGCTGACCTGGGTGATGTATCCTCAGGATTTCGATGCTTCGAAGACCTATCCGGCCATCGTGATCTGCCTGGGCGGTCCTCAAGGTACGCTCAGCCAAGGCTGGTCCTACCGTTGGAACTACAGACTGATGTCCGCACAGGACTATATCGTCGTGATGCCGAACAGACGTGGCACCACTGCTTTCGGCCAGGAATGGACGGAACAGATTTCCGGTGACTACCCGGGTCTGAACATGCTGGACTACCTGACGGCGGCTCGTCAGATCAAGAAAGAGCCTTATGTCGGTAAGGTCGCTGCCTGCGGAGCCAGCTACGGCGGCTATTCCGTCTATTATCTGGCAGGCATGCACCGCAACACCTTCGACTGCTTCATCGCTCATGCCGGCATCTTCAACGAAGAGCACATGTACATGACTACTGAAGAGATGTGGTTCCCGAACTGGGATAACGGCGGTCTGCATGAATGTGAATTCGATCCGGCCTTCGGTACTGCGGAAGCGATGGGTGCGAAAGGCGACGGAGTGACCTTCGGCGGCATCAAGCAGGGCGGTTCTCCTTGGAGCGATCTCCCGAAAGCCAAACGTCATTATGCGCTGTCTCCGCACAAGATGGTACAGAACTGGGATACCCCGATCATGGTGATCCACGGCGGTTCCGATTTCAGAGTACCGGTGGATGAGGGCATGGCGGCCTACAATGCCGCTCAGATGATGGGCGTTCCTTCCCGTCTGCTGATCTTCCCGGATGAGAACCATTGGATTCTGAAACCGCAGAACGCTTTGTTCTGGCACCGTGAATATTTCAGCTGGCTGGATCAGTGGTGTAAGTAGATAGACACGAACAAGCAGAGATTGACAGCGGGACCTGAAGAAGGTTCCGCTGTTTTCATTGACCTAAGCCTTAAAGCAAGCGGACCGGACCACGGGAAAGCGCGGGAACGAGCATCCGGGCCGGTATGATGAGCTTGAGCGTATCGATGACCGCATTGAGCAAGCGCTCACGGACATAATCGGACTTGACAAGCACAGAGATGGTCCTGGCTGCCCGCTCCCCTTCCGCCAGAGGGTGCACATTGGCCTTCTGAGCCTCGGAGAGGAGTTCGGCATGCATTTCAGGGATGATGGTGAAGCCACCGTTCCGGTCCACGATACGGATGAGCGTCGTGATGCTTCCGGCCTTGTAGAGCGAACGGTTGCTGCTCTGGAGCGGGGGCACGGGCAGCTGGGAAGAATCGCCGGCCCGGTCCATGCAGAAGGTGAAATCACCGGTATTCATGCAATGGCCTTCCTGCAGGATCCACATGTAATCGAGATCCATCTTCTCCAGCGAAAGCAGACCGTCCGTCATCATGGACGGGGCTGCCGCACAATTCTGCATACATTGATCTGAGAAATAAGCAAGGAAACGCTCCCGATAGACAGGAATCTCAAGCAGTTTCTCCCCTGCCGACGGTGGAGTGGCCAGTACCAGATCCAGCTGCCCTTTCGTCAAAGCATCATACAGGACAGTACTTTTCATCTCTTCGATCTGCAGTTCGACCTCCGGGTAAAGCCGTGTGAAATGCAGGATGAAGTCAGGGACAAGATAAGGGGCGACTGTAGGTACGATACCGATCCTGAGCGGACCGGACAAGGTTCCGATCTCGTCTTTCACGACTTCCCGCACCCGATGGGCCTCACGTACGGCGGCACGAGCCTGCCGGACGACCAGTTTCCCGACCGAAGTCGGCAGTACGCCACGATGGCTTCTTTCAAAAAGCCGGACTCCTAACTCGTCTTCCAGTTTCAGGAGCATGGCACTCAAGGTCGGCTGCGTGACTCCGCACGCCTCTGCCGCCAGCACAAAATTGCGGTGCGTGTCCAACGCGACCACGTATTCCATCTGTTGTAAGGTCATATCGTTGTTTTATAGACAATTCCTATACAAAGATAAGAAACGGATCGGATTTTCGATAGCTGCCATTGATTTTCCGGAAGACCGGACGAGCCCCCCGGCTTCAGAGCCATTCATGACGACGCTGCTTGACAGCCTCGGACTCCCCTAAAAGACGGATGAATTCCTTCATCGAATGTTTGCGGTAGGTATTGGCCAGCATATGTACGCAACCCTCCATCTCATTGCCGTCAGCATGGATCGGAACGGCACGGACTCCAGGTTCGTTGTAGATCGTAGATTCGGACAGGACAGTCACCAGCTGGCTGTCCTTGATCAGTTCGAGGAGGATGTTCACCTCATTCAGTTCGATCTTCACATCCAGATGTACCGGATGTCTGGCCAGCAGACGTTCGAGTTCATTGCGGGCCTGGAGACCGGTCATCGGCAAGGCCACCTGATAACGGCTGAGTTCCTCCAGATCGACGAAAGGCTTGGAAGCGAGTTCATGGCCGGCATTCACGATGGCCGACAACTGGTTGTCGAAGAGGACATGAGACTCGACCCCTTCAAAACGGACGGAAGGCTTGAAAGCCAGCACGAAGTCTAATTCCCGATGTCTCAGCATGTCGATGAGTTCCTCCATGGACTTGTAATAGATATTCAGCTTGACCTCCGGATATTTCGACATGAAAGTCAGCAAGGTCTCGGTGAGAATCGGGCTGAAGGAATAGGTCACCCCGATATTCAAGGTACCGGTCAGCAGCTGCTGCAGGTCCCGGATCCGGTCGAAACAAGTATCCGCCGCATGGAGCGTAGCCAAGGCATGAGGCAGAAGTTCCTCGCCAGCCTCAGTCAGGGTCACGTTGTGACTATCTCTCTGGAAGAGCAGGATATTCATTTCTTCCTCCAGCTGATGGATCTGCTGGGATAGGGTACTTTGAGAAATGTAAAGGACTTTGGAGGCCTTGGAAAAGCTCAAGAACTCTGCCACCTTCACGAAATATTTCAGTTGCCTCAGTTCCATAGGAAAATTTCTGTTCATTGATCAAGCTTTTTTATCTATCAAAAATCGTGCTGGAACGCACAGGAATGAAGGCAGAAAACCGTTACCGGGTCGCCTGGAAGGATGTTTTCTTGAAAATGAAAATCGGGATAGTTGCACCGATGACCATGCCCATGATGATGAAGACACAGGTGAACCCATTGAAATTCAACAGATAGAAATAATGGGAAAAGGCTTCCTCAGCAGTATGATTCAGGCAAAGGATGAGCGCTCCTACAGTCCTGTAGGCATACATTCCCGGAATCATCGGCAGCAACGCCGGGAAAAGGCAGGTTTCTGCCGGACACTTCGCTTTTGGAGACACCCACACGGCCAGAAGTCCGATGACGAAAGCAGCGATGGTGCTGGCCACGATGATGTGCGTATCGAAAAACGGATTGTTCATGAGGATATACCGCATGGAATGACCGACCGCTGCGATGAACGCACAGTACAGATAAGCGCTTTTAGGAGGATTACTGATGGAGGCAAAACCGATAGCTGCTATCGCTGCGAAGAATCCATCCTGAAAAATATTCAACAACATTTCCATATGATTCTGTCAATTGAGCCATTTCAAGCCCATCAGGAACATTCCACCGCAAAGACCGATGGAGAGGCAGATGGTCAGGATCAAGGCATCGATGAACCTGCTGAACGAGCAGATGTAATGACCGTCCAGCATGTCGCTGACGGAATTGATGTAAGGTATACCGGGAATCAGGTAGAGCACGCTGGTACCGATGGCGATGTCTGGAGTCGTTCCCAGATTGAAAAGATAGCCGCTTGCCCCGATGACTGACGACACGAAGGCCGAGCAGACGAAAACCACCCGCACATCGACCTTTGCCTCCAGCAGAATCTGCTTGATCCGATAACCGGCCATCGTCGCCACGAATACCACCGCCATCGCGATCAGATCCCCGTTGAACAACCGACAGAAAGACATGTTGGCCAATGAAGCCAGCACAAGCACCGCCCATTTGTTTTCCGGAGGAGTCTTCTTGATCTCTTCCATGCGGGAAACCGCTTCCGCGAAATCGATCTTCCGATCTGCGACATCCCAGCTGAGCTTGCTCATGCGCGTATTGATATTGAAGCTGATACCGGTCTTCTGCTTCCTCTTCACAAGACTATAGGAATCCTGATGGTTCATGTCCCAGACCGACATCTGTATGTTAGTCGGCATGACCGTCATTTCGGCGCATACCTGGAATGCGGCAGCCATTCGGCCAACATTCTTCTCGATCCGGATGCAGGTAGCCCCGCATCCGAGCAACCACGAAGCGTAGTCGGTAAGAAAAATGCACACCTCTTTAAGAGAAGGAGTCGGACGTGCTTCCATTATTCCTGGTCAGATGGTTTAGGATCTCCCGGACAATAGAACATTTCCGCATCTGAACCGATTTCGATGAAATGATGCTTCTTTCCTTTGCGGAAATCTGAAAAAGCCTTGACGGCGAATACAACGAGGAGCATCGCTACGACAGAGCTCCAGATGATGAATCTTGTTTCCATAATTACAGTACTTTTTAAAACCGCGGCAAAAGTACAGCATCCGGATTCACCTGCGAAAGATCGGTAAAGGTATTTTTCTATAGCGGCTATCGCTTCGAGCGAACGCAGATAGTATAGACATCATCTATTGAACAATAAATGAAATCAGTTGTTCATCTATAATCATTCTCCCATCTTTGCAACAGAAAAAGAAAGGAACACATAGTAAAACATTTAAAGAAACAAGAACATGAACGCGATACATTTGAACAAAGAGGGTTTCCTCAGAAGAATTCACGATTACGAGACCAACGGCAACCAGTGGAAGTTCGAAGGAGACAAGCCTGCAGTCATCGACTTCTATGCCAGCTGGTGCGGCCCGTGCAAGGCCATGTCCCCGATCATCGACGAACTGGCTGGGGAGTATGAGGGAAAGGTCGATATCTACAAGGTCAATGTAGAAGATGAACCGGAACTGGCTTCTCTCTTCAATGTCAGGAGCATCCCTACCCTGGTCTTCATCCCTCAGGAAGGTCTCCCGCAGGTCAGCGTCGGCGGAAGGTCGAAAGAAGCCCTGACCCAGCTCATCTCAGAGCTCCAGAAATAGACGGATCGATATATCCGGAATCCCGATATTGCAAATCACGAATCATTAAAATTATAGAATCATGGAAAATATCAATAGCTATCCGATGCCTCGCATCGGCGACAAAGCCCCGGCATTCGAAGCCATCACTACCCAAGGCAACATCAGTTTCCCGTCTGATTTCAAGGGAAAATGGATCATCTTCTTCAGCCATCCTGCTGATTTCACACCGGTATGTACCACAGAGTTCATGGCTTTCGGGTCTATGGCCGAAGATTTCGAGGCCCTCAACTGCCAGCTCGTAGGTCTCTCCGTGGACGGTCTGTTCAGCCACATCGCTTGGCTCCGCACCATCAAAGAAAAGATCGACTACAAAGGCATGAAGAATGTGGAAGTGAGATTCCCGCTCATCGAGGACATCAAGATGGACATCGCCCACAGATACGGCATGATCCAGCCAGGTGACAATGAGACGAAAGCCGTTCGTGCAGTCTTCTTCATTGACCCGCAGGGTATCATCAGGACCATCATGTACTACCCGGCCTCTCTCGGCCGCAACTTCGATGAGATCAAGAGGGTTCTCATCGGCCTGCAGACCGGCGACAACTTCGGAGTGGCCCTTCCGGCAGACTGGAGACCAGGCGAAGAAGTCATCGTACCACCGGCAGGTTCCTGCGGCGTCGCTCAGGAGCGCGTATCCGACACTTCCGGCCAGCTGAAATGTTACGACTGGTTCTTCTGCACGAAGGAGCTCAGCAAGGAAGAAGTGGAAGCTTCCCTCGGGAAATGACCCGGCACGAAAGTTCTCACTATATAAAGGTATCCATCAGGCGATGGATACCTTTTTTATCTGCCATTTACAATGACTTACAAATAAAAATGTTAAATTTGTAGAATTGTACAACAGATTATATACAAGAACATGAGAGTTTTAATTCACGACACCAACGAGAATGCAGGCATCTGGACTGCACGCTACATCGTTTCAAGAATCCTGGAGCACCAGGCCCAGAGCGACAGACCTTTCGTATTGGGTCTTCCTACAGGTTCCACACCGATCTCCACTTACAGAGAGCTTGTCCGCCTCAACAAGGAAGGTAAAGTTTCTTTCCAGAACGTGATCACCTTCAACATGGACGAATACTATCACCTTCCGGAGGAACATCCTGAGAGCTACCACTCTTTCATGAAACACAACCTCTTCGACCATATCGACATCAAACCGGAGAACATCAACATCCTCAACGGAAACGCTGAAGATCCGGAGAAAGAATGCCGTGAATATGAAGAGCGTATCCTCGCAGCAGGTGGAATCGACCTCTTCCTGGGCGGTGTCGGCGAAAACGGCCATCTCGCCTTCAACGAGCCTTTCACCTCATTCGAGGCAAGAACACACGTCGTAGCCCTGACTGACGACACGATCAGCGTCAACTCCAGATTCTTCGACAACGACATCAACCTGGTACCTAAGAAAGCGCTTACAGTAGGTATCGCTACCGTACTCAGCGCAAAAGAAGTGATCATCCTTGCTCTCGGCAGCAAGAAAGCAGCCGCTGTGAAACAGGCCGTAGAAGGAGGTATCTCCCAGCTGTGGCCAGTCACCTCACTTCAGACTCACAAGAACGGCATTCTAGTCTGCGACGAGGCTTCCGTTTCAGAACTGAAAGTCTCTTCCTACCGTTTCTTCAAGGAAGCGATGAACAAATAACGGCTGCCTGACGCGACCGGTACGAAAAATAGGAGATGCAGCAGCATCTCCTATTTTTTGTACCCCCATGCGGAATCGAACCGCAACCGACAGAACCGGAATCTGTAATTCTATCCATTAAACTATGGGGGCCCTTTGGGATTGCAAATATACAACTTTTTTGTGAAAAATTACTATTTTTGTGTTTTTGGTATCATTTGTGCGGGAGACTCGCCCAATAACAGCATGTATTACCTTACAGCACAATAAAATAGTAAATACAAAAAAAATATGAAAGCTTATGTATTTCCAGGGCAAGGCGCCCAATTCCCAGGAATGGCGCAGAGCCTCTATGAGAACAATCCGACAGCGAAGGAGCTGCTCGAGCAGGCAAACGAAATCCTCGGATTCCGCATCACGGACATCATGTTCAAAGGAACGCCGGATGAACTGAAGCAGACGAAGGTTACACAACCGGCCGTCTTCCTGCACTCCACCGTACTGGCCAAATGTCTTCCCGACTTCCATCCGGACATGGTCGCCGGACATTCCTTAGGAGAATTCTCCGCATTGGCCGCCGCAGGAGCGCTGAATTTCGAAGAAGCGCTCAAGCTGGTCGCCATCCGTGCCCAGGCCATGCAGAAAGCATGCGAACTGAAGCCATCCGGCATGGCTGCGATCATCAACCTCCCGCAGGAAAAGATCGAAGAGATCTGTGCCGGCATCCAGGGCATCGTGGTTCCGGCGAACTACAACAGCGATGGACAGATCGTGATCTCCGGTGAAAATGAAGCCATCGCAGAAGCTTGTGAGAAGATGACTGCCGCAGGAGCGAGACGTGCCATCGTTCTCCAGGTCGGCGGAGCCTTCCACTCCCCGCTCATGGAGCCGGCACGACAGGAACTTGCCGCCGGTATCGAGACCGTCAGCTTCCATGCTCCCCTGTGCCCGATCTGGCAGAATGTCACTGCTGAAGCGTCGACAGACCCGGAAACCATCAAGGCCAACCTGCTGGCTCAGCTGACTTCTCCGGTCAGATGGACACAGAGTGTCAAGAACATGATCGCCGCCGGTGCAGACGATTTTACAGAACTCGGTCCAGGCACTGTACTCCAAGGGCTTATTAAAAAGATTGCCGGAGCCTCAGTTTGTGTAAAAAGTCTTGCAGAAATTTAAAAATAAGCGTATTTTTGCACATTCCGTGTTCGTACACGGAATGTGCATTCAGCATAAAAAGAATACATTAACATAACTTCATTATGGCAAACGAAAAAAAATTCATCACTTGCGACGGTAACTACGCAGCCGCACACATCGCTTACCTTTTCAGTGAGCATGCTGCTATCTACCCTATCACGCCGTCTTCAACCATGGCAGAACTGGTTGACGAATGGGCAGCGCAGGGCAAGAAGAATCTCTTTGGAGAAGTAGTGAAAGTCACTGAGATGCAGAGCGAAGGCGGTGCATCCGGTGCAGTCCACGGATCATTGATGGCCGGTGCGCTGACCACCACCTTCACAGCATCACAGGGTCTTCTCCTCATGATTCCTAACATGTACAAGATCGCCGGTGAAATGCTCCCGACCGTCTTCCATGTTTCTGCACGTTGTCTCGCATCACACTCTCTTTCAATCTTCGGTGACCACTCTGACGTCATGGCTTGCCGCCAGACCGGTTTCGCGATGCTGGCTTCCGCTTCCGTGCAGGAAGCGCTCGACATGGCCGCTGTCGCCCACCTTTCAGCATTGAAATCAAGCATTCCTTTCCTTCACTTCTTCGACGGATTCCGTACTTCTCATGAAATCCAGAAAATCGAGCTCTTCGATGAAGAAGAACTGAAGAAGATGATCAGCTGGAAATCTCTTGCCAGATTCAGAGAGAGAGCATTGTCTCCAGACTCTCCGGTCACACGCGGTACCGCACAGAACTCCGATGTCTTCTTCCAGGCACGTGAGGCTTGCAACGCTTACTACGAAGCAGTTCCGGACATCGTTGCCAGATATATGGGCGAGATCAGCGAGCTGACTGGCCGTGAGTACCGTCCGTTCGACTACTACGGTGATCCGGAAGCAGAGAACATCATCGTCTGCATGGGATCTGCGACCGAGACGATCAAGGAAACCATCGATTACCTTGAGGCTCAGGGCAAGAAAGTCGGCTTGATGATCGTACGTCTGTACAGACCGTTCTCAGCTAAATACTTCATGAAAGCGCTCCCTGCTTCAGTGAAGAGAATCGCTGTCCTCGACAGGACGAAAGAGCCAGGTTCAATCGGCGAGCCGCTTCTTCTCGATGTCAAATCAGTATTCGCCAACGTAGAGAACGCTCCGCTCATCATCGGTGGACGTTACGGTCTGGCTTCCAAGGATACCACTCCGGCACACATCGTATCTGTATACGAGAACCTCGAGGCTGCTGAGCCGAAGGACGACTTCACCATCGGCATCGTCGATGACGTCACCTTCAGATCACTTCCTATGAAAGAGGAGATCTCCATCGTCAAGCCAGGTACCACTGAATGTAAATTCTACGGTCTCGGTTCCGATGGTACGGTCGGCGCGAACAAGAACACCATCAAGATCATCGGTAACCATACCTCCAAATACTGCCAGGGTTACTTCGACTACGACTCCAAGAAATCAGGCGGATACACCTGCTCTCACCTGAGATTCGGTGATTCTCCGATCAAGGCACCTTACCTTGTTTCAACTCCTGACTTCGTCGCCTGCCATGTTCCTTCCTACCTCCACAAATACGATGTATTGAAAGGTATCAAGCAGAACGGTACCCTCCTTCTGAACAGCCTTTGGGACGAGGAAGAGACCCTCAAGAGAATTCCAGACAATGTCAAGGCCACTATCGGCAAGAAGAACATTTCCCTCTATATCATCAACGCTACGAAGATCGCCGCAGAGATCGGACTCGGCGGAAGGACCAACACCATCCTCCAGTCTGCATTCTTCAAGATTTCCGGCATCATCCCTTACGAGGATGCAGTGACCTACATGAAACAGGCTATTGTGAAATCCTACGGCAAGAAGGGTGAACATGTCGTCAACATGAACTACGCAGCAGTCGACAGAGGTGGAGAATACACCAAGGTCGAGATTCCTGCCGACTGGAAGAACATCACAGCTACCTTCGAGAACCCGAACAAGGATAGGCTTGCTCCTGCATTCGTGAAGGATATCGCTGATGTAATCAACGCTCAGTGCGGTGATACACTCCCTGTAAGCGCATTCAACGACTATGTAGACGGTTTCATCCCGGCTGGTACTACCCAGTTCGAGAAACGTGGCGTTGCCGTGAAGGTTCCAGAGTGGAACGCTGACAACTGTATCCAGTGCAACAACTGTGCATTTGTCTGCCCTCACGCAGCTATCCGTCCATTCCTCCTCACAGACGAGGAAGCAGCCAACGCTCCTGCAGGTCTCAAGACCGCTCAGGGAAAGGCCGTATTCAAAGAGTATAAATTCGCGATGTCCGTTTCCGTCATGGACTGTACAGGTTGCGGAAACTGTGTGGATGTCTGCCCTGCAAAGGAGAAAGCTCTCGTCATGATGCCGCTTGACTCTCAGATCGACAAGCAGGCAGAGTTCGACTATCTCCACCACAATGTAGGTTACAAGGACACCGTTGCGAACAAGAAACAGAACCTCAAGAACGCTCAGTTCTCACAGCCGCTCTTCGAGTTCTCCGGAGCTTGTGCCGGTTGCGGTGAGACTCCATACCTGAAGACCATCACTCAGCTCTTCGGTGACCACATGATGGTAGCCAACGCTACAGGATGTTCTTCTATCTACGGTGCATCTTATCCGGCATCTCCTTACTGCCAGAATGCAGAAGGTCACGGTCCGGCATGGGCAAACTCCCTGTTCGAGGATAACGCTGAGTTCGGTCTCGGCATGAAACTCGGATCTGACAGAGCCCGTGCGACTGTTGCCAGACTCATGGAAGAAGGTCTCGCATGCGCTGAGTGCACAGATGCCATGAAGGAGCAGTTCACGAAATGGCTGGAGAACAAGAATGACGGTCAGAATACCCGTGAGGTAGAAGACGCTCTCGTTCCTATGCTTGAGGAAAGCAACTGCGAGATCGCTAAGAAGCTTCTCGAGTACAAACCGTTCATCGTTGCCCGCAGCCAGTGGATCTTCGGTGGTGATGGCTGGTCATACGATATCGGATACGGCGGATTGGATCACGTCCTCGCTTCTGGTGAGAATGTAAACGTCGTCGTTCTCGATACAGAGGTTTACTCAAATACCGGCGGACAGTCTTCTAAGGCTACTCCTGCAGGCGCTATCGCCAAATTCGCCGCTTCAGGCAAGAAGATCCGTAAGAAAGACCTCGGTATGATGGCGATGAGCTACGGTTATGTATACGTTGCACAGGTTGCAATGGGCGCATCTCCAGTACAGTACTTCAACGCGATCAAGGAAGCTGAGGCTTACGACGGTCCATCCCTCATCATCTGCTATGCTCCATGTATCAACCACGGTCTGAAAGCCGGCATGGGTCTGAGCCAGAAAGAGGAAAAACTTGCAGTAGAGTGCGGTTACTGGCACCTTTACAGGTATAATCCTGCATTGGAAGAGGCTGGTAAGAATCCGTTCACGCTCGATAGCAAGGAGCCGGACTGGAGCAAGTTCCAGGACTTCCTCAAGGGTGAGGTCCGCTTCGCTTCTCTTTACAAGATGTTCCCTGACAGAGCTGAAGAGCTTCTCCAGAAGACGGAAGAGTTCGCTAAGCTTCGTCTCGACACTTACAAGAGACTTGCTGGCAAATAGCAGAAACGTCGCAAGACGTCCTCTATAAGAAATTCACCGGATCAGTTCAACGCTGGTCCGGTGTCTTTCTTTATATGCGAAGGTTGCTGCACAGCATTTCAGATGCTGTGCAGCATTCCGGGGATTCTCCGTCAGAATTTCATCAGATCATTGACCAGAGGCCACAAAGGGGTCGTGAGGAAGACAGGAGAAGCCTCGACCCTCACCTGCAGACGGAGTTCCGGATTTCCGATTCCGGACAAAGGCAGCAGAACGGCAGCACGGGAAGCGAGCAGATCGCTGGCCGCCGGCATCGGCAACAGCACGACTGCACGAGAGCCGGAGTGCAGGAAAGCTTGGAGCAATGAGAAAGATGAAGTGCGGAGACGGACCAACGGCTGGAGTTCCAGTGGCAATTCAAAAGGATAGCCGCTCCAGAGGGCTATCCGGACATCGGCCGCCAAAAATTCCTCCGACGTGGACAGGAGTCCCAGGGTTCCGATTTCTCCCGCAGCGCAGATCAGCGCCGGACGGATCTCTACCGAAGGTTCATTGGCCTGGGATAGGGTATCGGACACCGTCACGAAGCGGAGATCATCGTTCTCCGAACAAGGACCGACTTCAAAGGACAGATCCCGGTAGAACGAAGAAAGGCCAGAAAGCAGCCTGGCGGCAATGCTGGTCGAGACATCATCCATGACCCCTACGGAGACACTGCGAGGAAGGAGGGCTCCCTTGTGGAAAGTCTCCCCCGCGGCACGATACCACATCAGGATCTTGTCGGCATAGGATTTGAAAGTCAATCCCTCCGGAGTCAGGCTGACCTTGCCGTAGGACCGTTCAAAGAGCGGATAGCCGGTGATACGTTCCAGTTCAGCGACATTCTGACTGACGGCCGGCTGGCTGACATTCAGCAGAAGCGCTGCTTTGGTGAAACTTCCGGTCTCAACGACCGCTTCAAATACCTTCAAACGGAAATCTTCTAACATGACTGGAGGAATTTTGGGCAAGAACAAAGTTAATAAAAATGGCTGACTATAGCAGATAAAAACATATCTTTGTAGAGATTATGCTTAAATCAATACTTAATTATATGTAAGATGAAACGAATTTTAATTTTAATCGCAGCGATCGTCACGACTGCCGTAAGCGTCTTTGCCCAGGGTCCGAATCCGCTGCCGAACGATCCAGCCGTCAAAGTCGGAAAACTGGAGAACGGATTGACCTACTACATCCGGCACAACGACAAACCGGCGCAACGTGCCGAGTTCTATCTGGCAACCAATGTCGGTGCTTTCCAGGAAACGGATGAGCAGGACGGTCTCGCACACTTCCTCGAGCATATGTGCTTCAACGGAACGAAGAATTTCCCAGGCAAGGCACTGCTGGAATACCTGCAGAGCATCGGAGCCGAATTCGGTAGAAACATCAATGCTTCCACCGGTTTCGAAGAGACTCAGTATATGCTGAACAACATTCCGATCGTGCGTGAAGGCATCATTGACTCCTGCCTGCTCATCCTCCACGACTACTCTCATTTCGTCACTTGCGATCCGGAAGAGATCGATGCCGAAAGAGGTGTGATCCTTGAGGAGAGAAGAACCAGAAGAGACGCGAACTGGAGAATGTTCGAGAAGAGCCTCCCTTACTTCTACGGAGACACTCCTTACGCCAAACGTACGCTCATCGGCAGCGAAGAGCAGCTCAAGACCTTCGAATACAAACATTTGACTGACTTCTACCACACCTGGTATCATCCGGACATGCAGGCTGTCATCGTTGTCGGTGACGTGGACGTGGATGCTGTCGAGCAGAAGATCCGGAAGACCTTCGCCGACATCCCTGCCCCGGCAGTTCCGACGACCAAGAAGATGTACCAGCTTCCTGAGAACAAGGAGCCGCTCGTAGGTATCTTCACTGACCCTGAAGCCGGCAGATCCAACATCAGCGTCATGTGGAAAGGTGAGCCGCTTCCGGAGGAATACAACAACACAGATGTCGCTTATATGCTCGGCCTGGCCAAGACTTACATCCACCTCATCATGAGGGAGCGCTTCTCCGACATCACGGCCCAGCCGAACGCACCGTTCCTGAGCGGTGACTTCATGATCAGCAATCTCTGCGAGACTTGCGATGCGGCCATGGCTGACGTAAGCTTCAAGGATGGTCATGCAGAAGAAGCTTTCAAGGCTTTCATGCTTGAAATCGAGAAGATGAAGAGATACGGTTTCACGGAAGGCGAGATTTCCAGAGCGAAAGAGATCATCCTCAACACCCTGGAAAGCGGAGTGAAATCTGCCGAGACCCGTCAGAATGCTGACTTCATCCCGGAACTTCTCCATAACTTCTATGACAATGAATCTTTCCTCGATCCGCAGATGGAACTCCAGCTCGCTACTGCCATTTCCGCTCAGATGAATGCCGCCATCCTCAATCAGATGGCTGCACAGGTCATCACAGACGAGAACATGATCGTCATCTTCAACGGCCCTGAAAAAGAAGGTCTGGCTAGTCCGGAAGCTGCAACCTTGACCAACATCCTTGCAGAAGTTAAGGATGCCGAGATCGAGGCCAACAAGGAAATCGCCATCAACGAACCGCTCCTCGACGCCAGCAGCCTGAAAGGTGCGAAAGTGAAATCACAGAAGAGAGGACTCTACGACAGTTACGAATGGACCCTTTCCAACGGACTCAAGGTGATCGTCCTCCCTACTGAATTCGAGAAAGACGAAGTCCGCATCAGCCTGTACAAGAAAGGCGGTAAGAACCTCATCGCTACTGAGGATCTTCCTTCCTTCGAAGACAATATCTGGAACGTCTACCTCGGCAACTCCGGCCTGTCCAAGTTCCCGAAGACGACTCTGAGCAAGATGATCGCCGGCAAGAACATCAGCGTCAGCCCGTTCATCGGCGGACGTGAGCACGGCATCCAGGCCTACAGTACACCGAAGGATCTGGAGACCGCTCTCCAGGTCATGTACCTCTATTTCGCAGATCCGAGATTCGATGAGAATGAATTCGAAGCCGGTATCCAGCAGATCAAGGCCGTGCTTCCGAACATCGAGAACCAGCCAGGCTTCAAATTCCAGCAGGAAATGCAGAAATCCCTGTACGGTAAGACCGACAGACTTCCATTCATTTCCAAGGAAGTGGTAGAAGCCGCTGACCTCAAAGTCATCGAGAAGAATTACCGCAGACTCTTCAACAACGCGAAGGGTGCTACTGCCATCATCATCGGTAACGTCGACATCGAGACCCTGAAACCGATGGTAGCCAAATACCTCGGTTCCATCGCTAAGGGCAAAGAGCTCAGATCCGAAGAGCGCAACCCTGAAATCGTGAAAGGCCTCGTCATCAACCACTACAAACAGGAAATGGAGACTCCGAAGACTACTGTCCTCCAGCTCTACACTGCTTACGCACCGGTAGACCAGAAGACACAGGCTTCTCTGGATGTCGCTAAATACATCCTGGACATGATCTATACCAAGACTCTCCGTGAGGAAGTTGGCGGTACCTACGGTGCTGGTGTATGGGTAGAGATTTCCAAGACTCCGAAAGAAATGATGCTGCTTCAGGTCAACTTCGATACGAACCCGGATAAGGCAGAACAGCTCCGTGAACTGGCTGTCGACGGTCTGCATGGCCTTGCCGCGAACGGTCCGACCCAGGAAGAGATGGACAAAGCCATCGGTAACCTGAAGAAGAACATCCCGGAGAACAGAATCAGCAACGCCTACTGGATGAATAACCTTAAGTATTTCCAGAAATTCGGCATCGACCGTGACAAGGAATACGAGGCTGCTCTCCTCTCCGTTACTGCTGAAGATGTGAAGACCGTACTCCAGAACATCATCGCCCAGAACAACTTCATCGAAGTGATGATGGAACCTGCAAGCAAATAACAGAACATTGAATCCGGACGGAATCCCGTCCGGATATGAAAATGCCCCGACCGTCATGATGACAGCCGGGGCATTTTCCATTTTTCTCTTACAGCCTGTGAAGATTACTCTGCCGGATGAATTGCACCCATCGGGCAAGCATCAGCGCAAGTTCCGCAATCAACACATACGTCAGGATCGATCTTATAGATGTCACCCTCTGAGATAGCACCTGTAGGGCACTCGCCTGCGCAAGTTCCACATGCTACACAATCTTCTGAAATTTTGTAAGCCATTTTGTGTAATTATTTAATATGTAAAGTAAGTAAGCGTTTCTCCATCACTGGAGTATAAACTGCAAAATTATAGCAAAGAATTGAAATATCAAAGATTCTATCCTACAGTTTTCGAGCATATAGCCGCACTTCAATGCAAGAACACATTTGTTTAAAGCCAAGCCGTCAATTCCCTGGCGACGAACTGAATATTCATCGCATGGAGAGGGATTCCTTTATCCAGGCATTTATGTATGGCACATTCATGTACCATACGAGTGACAGTCGACTGCGTCTCGAGCCAGCTCGCCGCAGTCGTCTTGCTTCCATCATCCATGATGACCTGTTCCATGTCTGTCTTCGGCATCTTCATGAGCTTGCGCTTCACGCTCAGGTATTCCCTGGCTCTTGCGGAAAACGTTTGCGGCTTGACCGCTTTCTGCTCAGGGACATGGCAATACACAAGATGCATGATAACCTGTTTCATTGGCTTCTTGCAACTTATCGTAGGGTCTATGAAATACACCTTACCATTCTCTCCTAACAACGCATTATCTCCATTGACATCCGTGACGCTCACATGATCATTGCCATAGATGCCATTCCCTTCCGGCTTCAGCCCTCTACCTCTCAGCGCTTTCCTGATCTGACTATGGGTAGGACGCCTGATCGATTCCACGAAATCCTGCCGGAGAATCAGGCGCAGCTGTCTTCCGGACATTGTGATTCCTACAAGGTTGTACGAAGTCTCTGGGAAAAGCAGATTATGAATATAGTGCTCATAGATCACGTCTTCCGGTTCAATGTTCTTCCGGTCGCATTTTGCATAAGGATCCTTGAGCTTATATACATGCTGTTTCTCAGGATTCAAAAGAACGACACTCTCCTCTGTCATGCGAAAATTCCTGACTCCCAGCTTGTCTTTCTCGGAGTATGGAATATAAGAACCTGTCGCCTTCGCCAGTTCGACCAGCCGATCGGTTTCCAACTCTCTTCTTTCTGTTTTACTTAATCCATACTTCTCCTCGAAGGTAAGTGATTCAGTCCTGATGAACGGTTTGATGTTGTACAATTCTTTTCTTGTCATATTCCTCTCCTCATGCTTTTATGTGATTATTCAAGATAAAGAGATCCTCTTGAACCGAGAGAACCTCGTCCTGCAGATCTCGCAGGACGATAATATACTAAAAATTAATGTATTATGCAAATGACACTGAGAATCATGTGAAAAAGCAGGAAGAGTCTGCAGCGTGGAGAATCGGTTCGTTGAAAATCCATAGCAATGGTATATAATGCGGTTTTCAAGGTCAATTTTCACTGCAGAAGGATATGTAGTTCATAATTTTAATATATTTACGCGCTTAAAAACTATAGAAATGATGAAGAAAATTTCAAGACCTTCAAAGAATGAGGTGTTGCATGAATGTAAAGATTATCTCATGATTGCCATGGGCATGATACTCTATGGAATCGGATGGACGCTTTTTCTCCTTCCTAACAAGATCACGGTCGGTGGACTGCCGGGTATCGCATCCATCGTATATTGGGCGACCGGCCTCCCGATCCAGATAACCTATTTCTGCATCAACTTCATTCTTCTCATTCTTTCGGTAAAGATTCTCGGCTGGAAATTCAGCATCAAGACCATCTTCGCGGTTTTCACGCTGACCTTTTTCCTTCTGGTCATTCCGCAGCTTTTCGAAGGAGTATCCTTTGTCAAGGATGAAGTGTTCATGTCCTGCGTACTGGGTGCCACCCTATGCGGTTGCGGTATCGGTATCGCTTTTTCTGCAAACGGCAGTTCAGGCGGAACGGATATCATCGCTGCGATCATCAACAAATACCATGATGTCTCTCTCGGCCGTATCATCATGATTCTGAACATGACGATCGTCACTTGCAGCTACTTCGTGCTGAAAGATTGGGGACAGGTCGTCTATGGCTATGTCACTCTTTACGTGGTCAGCTTCGTGATTGACAAGATCATGAGTTTTTCTCGTTCATCTGTACAATTCTTCATCATTTCGCAGAAGTATGAAGAAATCGGTCGTGAGATCAATGCGCTGCACAGGGGGGTGACAGTGATTGACGCTCAGGGTCTGTATACTGGTAACCAGCAGAAGATGATGTTTGTTCTGGCTAAAGGAAGTCAATCAAATACAATCTTCAGGATCATCCATGAGATCGACCCGAAGGCTTTCGTGTCGCAGAGCGCTGTAATCGGTGTGTTCGGTGAAGGTTTCGACACCTTGAAGGTAAAGCCGAAGCATCTGAAGAGGGCTTGACTGCAAAACCTTCCCAAGGTCCCCTCAAGGATACCTGTATGTTCACAAAAATATACTATCTTTGTGAACATATAGGCCGCAAACCGGTCTTTCATGAGAAAGATGAATCACACCCGTTTGCATTAGAAAACGACAATGATGAAAAAAATTCTGACATACCTGATAGCCTTGCTTTCCGGTCTGTTCCTGAATGCCTCCTGGACGATCCAGGCCCAGGAAATCAATCTGGGAAACGGAATCGTCATCAACAAGAATGTCCACAATTTCGGGGACATCCTGATGAGCGACGGAGCGGTCTCCTGTGTCTTTACCGTCACCAACGGCAGCAAGAAACCGATCGTGATCTACAATGTAGTGACCTCCTGCGGCTGCACGGAAGCGAAGTGGACCCGGAATCCGATAAGACCGGGAGAAAAAGGAAAGATTACCGTCACCTATACCAATGATGAAGGGGCCTACTCTTTCAGCAAGAGCGTGACCGCCTATGTTTCGGAGGTGAAACGCCCCGTCGTCCTGCGCATCAAAGGCAACACGCACGAAAAGCAGTACAGCCTTGAAGAGCTCTATCCCCTGAGCTTCGGTCCATTGGCCTTGGAAAAGAATTCCATCAGGTGCGGGAACATGAGCCAAGGACAGATGAGAAGCAATTCGGAGATGGTCGCGAACCTGTCCGACCGGCCGATCCGGATCAGTTTCGAGAACGTCTCAGACCATCTGGAAGTGAAAGTGCAGCCAAACCCTATTCCGGCAAGGAGTACGGCGAGACTGCACTTCTGCATTACCTCCTCCCCAGAACTCTGGGGAAACAACGAGTATCATGCTACCGTCAAGGTCAATGATAAAGTGCGGAGCGGTTCCAATGGAGACCGTGATTTGATCTTCACCGCCTTCACCATCGAAGATTTCAGCAACGCCACCCGCAAGGACCTCGCAGAAGCCCCGCTCCCGGAAGTAGAGATGAGTTCCTACGATTTCGGAGTCATCAAGAAAGGCCAGCCGATCCGCGCCAGCTTCATCCTGAGTAACCAAGGAGGCCGTCCGCTCATTTTCCACAAGGTAGATTCCGATATCGACGGGATGAGCCACAACGAGGTTCCTGACCTGAAGCCCGGCCAGGAATTCCTCCTGAAACTGGAATTCGATACCTGCTGCGTACCGCAAGGTGATTACCTGGCACTCGTCACTCTGACCACCAACTCCCCTTCCAGACCGTATGTGAACCTCTTCGTCACCGGTTCCGTTGTCTACTAAACCCTTCTGCCGCACATGGAAATCCTGCACATCATACTGGACGCCCTACGTCATTCCATATTGATTACCGGTCTGGTCATCGTGATGATGATGATGATCGAATCGCTGAACATCGAATCCAAAGGTCTGCTTTTCCGAGGTCTCCGCAGGACCCGGCTAGGTCAAGTGCTGGTATCCGCTCTGCTGGGAAGCATTCCGGGCTGCATGGGAGGCTTTGCCGTTGTCTCCCTGTATACCCACCATCTCATCAGCTTCGGAGCCCTGGTGGCCATGATGATCGCCTCCTCAGGAGATGAAGCCTTCATGATGCTTGCCCTCATCCCGAAAGACGCCGTCGTGCTGTTCGCCCTGCTTCTGGTCATCGCTACGGTCACCGGTTATCTGATCGATCTCTTCGACAGCCGCAGGAAACGCCCGACCGATCTCGTCGACGGCATCAGGAATGATATCGGCTATGTCGTCCACTCCCACGAAGAAGACGGACAAGAAGAAGAATCCCATGGACATGTCCACAAGAAAAAGATCAGCTGGGGCTGGAAAAGAATCGTGCTGCTCCTCGGCCTGGTGCTGTTCATCGGTGCGCTCCTCATAGGAATCACCGGTCATGAGCATACGGAACTGGCCCATCATCACAGTCTGAATGCCCTGCTCAATGAAGACGGGATGCACATTCTCTTCGGAATCCTGAGCCTCATCCTGCTCATCGTCCTCTGCTTTTCCTCCGACCATTTCATCAATGAACATATCTGGCACCACGTCATCTGCAAACATCTGCCATCCATCTTCGCCTGGACCTTCGGAGTGCTGCTTTTCCTGGGCTTAGGCATGCGCTGCATCGACATCAGCCACTGGATCAGTGACAATGTCGCGCTGATGATCATTCTAGCCACACTTATCGGTCTGATTCCTGAGTCCGGTCCGCACATGATCTTCGTCACCCTCTATGCCTCCGGAGTCGTACCGTTTTCCGTCCTGCTGGCCAGCAGCATCTCACAAGATGGCCACGCCTCCCTCCCGCTTCTGGCGGAAAGCAAACGTGGCTATCTGAAGGCCAAACTGATCAACTGTATCATCGCTCTTGCGGCTGGTTTCCTCATGATGGGCCTGAACTAGCCGAGCGATCAGGAAACCGATATTTGAGATCCGGGCTCCGGTGGGTTCCGGAATCAAAGACGGATCATGCCCGCGAGCTTTTCAAGATAAAGACGGTCCACCTCATCGAAAGTATTGAGGAAACGGCTGTCAATGTCAAGTACAGCGACTACCTCATCCTCCTGCAGAATCGGCACGACAATCTCCGAGCGAGAGGCGCTGCTGCAGGCGATATGCCCCGGAAACAGCTCCACATCCGGTACAATGACCGTCCTGCGCTCTTTCCACGCCGTACCGCAGACTCCCCTCCCATATTTAATCCTAGTACAGGCCAATGGACCCTGGAAAGGACCGAGGACCAGTTCTTTCGAGTCTCCGTGTGCAAGCACACGATAGAAGCCCACCCACCAGAAATCGAAGGTCTCCTTCAGACAAGCGGAAATATTGGCCATGTTCGCGATGCTGTCAGACTCGGCCTGGATGACGGAAGCCAGCTGCGGAAGAAGCTGCCTGTATTTTTCTTCTTTTAATCGATGATCCATGATACAAACTGCTTTTGCATTGAATAAGTAAATGTAATGATGCGAATTTAAACAAATTCCTCAGAACAGGGAAACAGAAATGAAAAAAGCCCGGAACATGGTTCCAGGCTTGCAGATTTTGCGGAGAGAACGGGATTCGAACCCGTGATACCCTTTAGGGGTATACACGCTTTCCAGGCGTGCCTCTTCAACCACTCGAGCACCTCTCCAGTATCTCTTCAGCGATTTCTCGTTTGAGGATTGCAAATATACAACTTTTTCTTGAAATGAAAGCGAAAATTGAAAATAATTTCGCTCCGGACGTCAATTTGCTGATCCTTGAACACTCAAACATTCTTCCCTTGTACAAGAATTGACTAAAGATAAGAATCATCATCGATCGGATTCATATTCCTTGCGACGTAAACCAATGTCGCCCATAGTAAACTGCACAGAAATCGCCATTTCACAGCAGATTTGGATTATATCGATTTATTTGCTATATTGAAAGATTTTTATGTCTTCCTGGATCCGATTGACCAGACAGCAAAGATACACAACTGATATACCTTTGAAATCAGACTCTGTCTTCATGCGGACAATGAATTTCCACCATTCTGTCCTGTTCTCCAGTCTGGATGCAAAAACAGAACAGAAACAGAGATAAACCTGAAAAAAATTACAGTACATGAAATTGATCGAAAAACTCAAGAAAAACAGCACATTTACAAAATCCGTCGGCATTCCTGGAATTGTCACATTATTGCTGATTACCATTCTGGCGGGCCTCTTTCCCTCAAAAACCGAAATCGTGATGAATACCAGCCGAGACTTTATATTTTCTCATCTCAGCTGGATGTACATTCTATTGTGCATTTTATTTTTCGGATTCGTCTGTTTCCTCACCTTCAGCAAAGTTGGAAACATCAAATTAGGACAGGACAATTCAAAACCACAATACAGTACATTCTCATGGATAGCCATGCTCTTTGCCGCAGGAATGGGAATCGGCCTGATGTTCTATGGTATAGGTGAACCGATGGCTCACTATGCGAACCCGGCCCTGGCCGACACACAGGAACTGGCCAAAGAAGCACAACTGAACACTTTTTTCCACTGGGGGTTTCATGCATGGACAATTTATGCCGTGATGGGACTCATCCTCTCCTATTTTTCATTCAGATACAACCTTCCCCTTTCTGTCCGAAGCGGATTGTATCCTATACTGAAAGATAAAATCAACGGACCGATCGGAGCCATTGTAGACATATTCGCTTTGTGCTGCACCTTCTTCAGCATCTCCACTTCTCTAGGAATAGGGGCGCTCCAACTCTGTTCCGGATTAGAATCCATGGGATGGATTGAGAATTCCACTTTTAAAACACAAGCAATCATCGTGATCATCGTCACTTCAATGGCCATCACATCTGCCCTGCTCGGAATGAATAAAGGCGTCAAAAGGTTGAGTGATCTGAATCTTCTGCTGGCATGTCTGCTTTTGCTTTTCGTGCTTTTTGCAGGACCGACCAATTTTCTCGTAAATGCCTTCTGTGAAGGATTCGGAAATTATCTGGGGAATCTGATTCATCTTACCTTTGATACCTATGCCTTTGAACCTGAAGGCATAGGCTGGTTCAGGGACTGGACCGTCATGTACTGGGCATGGTGGATTGCATGGTCGCCTTTCGTAGGACTATTCATAGCACGCATATCGAAGGGCAGAACTATCCGTGAATTCTGTCTGGGAGTCATCATCTGTCCATCTATCTTCGTATTCCTATGGATGACTGTCTTCGGAAATGGAGCCATCTGGATAGATGAAAATATTGCAGGAGGAGCCTTATCGGCACTTGCTGACCAGCCGGAAGTCTTGCTTTTCAAATTCTTTGACTATCTGCCTATGGGCAAATTGCTCACAGGCGTATCACTGATACTGATCGCTGTCTTCTTCGTCACCTCCGCAGATTCGGGAATCCTCGTCATTGACAACCTGACGACCAACAACAAGAAATCACCGGTATGGCAAAAGCTCTTCTGGGGCATCATGCTGATAGCAGTAACCATCATTCTTCTCAAGACAGGCGGATTGCGAGCCCTGCAAACAACTTTTCTTGTCACAGCTCTTCCTTTCGGACTTGTTATGCTGCTGCTATGCTACTGTCTCTGGAAAGCAATTAAAATAGATGTGATGTTCTACAAATACAAGTTCCCGTACGGTAGCCAGAGATGGGATGGAAGCAGATGGCACGAGCGACTCAATCAGATCATGTCATTCAATGACAAAAAGGACATCCATGAATTCATGGATACGATAGTACTTCCCGCTTTTCAAGAATTGCAAAAACAATTGAAGATATCAGGAATCAATGCTGTAATTGTTCACAACAAGAACAAATCTTCCAGTCTCTCATGGGAAATAATTATTCCTTATGACACCATTACAAATTTCAAATATGGTGTCATGGCAGAAAAAAAGGTCATGTCTGACTTGCTGCTGAATGAAGAGAATATGCCAGACAGCTCTTCTGATATCAGTTACATTCCTGTATCTTATTACAATAGCGGAAGACGTGGCAATGATATTCAATATTTATCAAAAGAAGAGCTTATTTCAGATATTCTTCGAGAATACGAACGCTTCCTGAACATAGTAGCAAATGCTGAAAATGAACTGCTTCTGGCAGATAAATCTGACATCAATATATAGAGACAGCATTATTCTTTCTTTTCAGATATCAACAACAGTTCATCTCCGACATGCAATTGCAGAGATCCATCTGGAATGAAATATTTCTCTCCTCGTCTGACGATCATCACGAGGGCATCATGCGGCAAGGAGATATCTTTAAGGGTATCTCCTTCCTCAAGAAGCCCCTCCGTTACAGTAAGGTCCGTCAATCGGGACCCCATCTCTTCTGGGATTTCCACCCCGAAATCACTTCCTTCATTTTCCAGTTCAGACGAAAGCTGCAGTCTTCGCGCCATCCACGAGATGGTCATCCCTTGCAAGACCAAAGACATGATTGTAATGAAAAAAACAATATTGAACAACTGCCTTGCTTGAGGAATATGTGCCATCACAGGATAAATCGCGAAGATAATCGGCACTGCCCCTCGAAGACCGACCCATGAGACATAAAAACGGGAACGCAATTTTATGTTCCTGAATGGAGCGAGGCACAGAAAGACACTTGCCGGACGAGCTGCCAATATCATGAACAAGCCGATAAGGAGACCTATTGGAGCGATTTCCAACAGTTCATGAGGATTCACCAATAACCCCAACATAATAAACATGATCATCTGAAACAACCACGTCAGGCCATCAAAGAATCGCCCGATTTCCCTACGATTGGCAATCCGAGAATTACCGATAAGCATACCGCCGATGTAGACAGCAAGATAACCGTTTCCACCAAGCATATCTGTCACGGAGAAAGCAAAAAAAGTAAAAGCCAATGTAAATATCGGATAAAGCGCCTTATTGTCCATGTCAAGATTATTTATGGCATATACAGCCAATTTTCCCAATCCATAACCGGCCAACAGACCAAAGCCAAATTGTCTGACAAAGGTAGACACTATATCAAGCAAACCTGCGTTCTCGCCTGTAACTGACTGGATAATCACTACAGTAAGCATATATGCCATAGGATCGTTACTTCCACTTTCCAGTTCAAGCATAGGCCGAAGGTTATATTTCAACTTCATTTTTTGAGATCGCAGGATGGCAAATACAGAAGCTGAGTCTGTCGATGACATCGTGGCGGCCAAAAGCAAAGATGTCATCAGCCCAAGATGGATACCGCTCCAGGACATACCGGTTATCCACCAGATGAACAGCCCGCTGAAGGCAGCCGTCAACAGAACGCCAGCCGTAGATAAGACAAGACCTGGCAGAAGGACAGGACGTATGCTCTCGAATTTAGTATCCATTCCTCCAGAGAAAAGAATGATACATAAGGAGACCATACCTATGAATTGCGCACCTCGCATGTCATCATATTGGATGCCTAAACCATCTGTACCGGCCAGCATTCCGATGACCAGGAACAAAAGAAGTGCAGGAACACCGAAACGATGGCCTGTCTTGCCTAACAGGATACTTGCGAAAAGCAATATCGAGCCCGACAAGAGTATGTTTTGTGTCGTTATAGATTCTATCATAAATAAAAAAATTGAACTTCTTCAAGAGAATGAATCCATTCTGCGATATCCTTCAGAACGCCTGAACGGTTCATTGAAGTTGCCATCACCAAGACAATCATCTGTCTGAATATAAACAAAAAATCATTGACATCCTAATCTGGACAATCCTATAGTTCCGGAAATCAAAAAGTTACGATGAAGAAGTAGTCTTTACTACATTCATGATCGAGCGGATAGGAAACAGGACATTTGACGTTGCCGAAGAATGAACAGCAAAAGTTACTGATAACATGCACAGCAGGCAGGACCTACGAAGACAGCAGGACCCTGAATAAAAAACAAAGTCCCGACCATCATAGATGATCAGGACTTGTCA
>JAHHQP010000045.1 GCA_020026355.1 Bacteroidales bacterium | reverse complement strand
CTTCGACGGCCAGTTCGTCAGCGACGTGAAGAACGAACTTTAACCTGATTATTCCCGATCATGAACAGTTTTTGGAAATTCTTGAAACATAACAAGCTCTACACCTTCATCGAGGTGGTGGGACTGGCGTTCTCATTGGCCTTTGTGACCTATGTAGGATGCTATACAGTACAGCAGTACGAGGTAGCGAAAGAGAATCCGGACTGTGAACGGATCTACATGCTCGGCTCACAGGACTTTCCCGGACTGACCTGGGGCTTTCCCGGTAAGATAAGGGATCAGTTCCCGGAAATCGAGCAGGTGGCCGCCTATTATCCCTCCTTTGTCGCACCCGGAGGCGGAGCGGTCATCGAGTTCGAGGGCCGGCAGATGGAGGTCAAGCATGAGGTCTACGTGGATCTGGACTTCTTCCGCATGTTTCCAGGACGATTCCTGATGGGGGATGCCTCGGTACTGGAAGACCCTGACAACGTCATCGTCAGCGAGACCTTCGCACGGAAAATCTTCCCGGACGGGAACTTCCGTCCTGTCCGCCTGGATGAAGACATGAATCTGGCGGCAGTCGTCAGGGATTCGGACCGCAGCCTCTTTCCCTATACAGACTTGATTCTCAGTGAGGAGAGTAAAACTTCCCCGAGAACCTACAACGCTGAGTTCGATCAGTACGGCACCTGCGTCCCTTTCATCAGGGTAAGAGAAGGCGTTGAGCTGGATGCTCTGCAGATCAAACTCGCTGAAGTCTGCAAGGAGGTCTATCCCATGTATGGCGATAATTTCCTGAAGGAACTGAAACTGACCCGGCTGGACAGACTGTATTTTGAAAAGGATGATATCTTCAACCATGGAGACAAGGCGACCATCTGGACTTTGTCCACCATCGCATTGCTGCTTCTGTTGTCCGCAGTCATCAATTTCGTGAATCTCAACTCGGCGCTGGTAGGGCAGAGAGCCAAGGAGATGGCCACCCGCCGTCTGCTCGGATCCTCTGCAGGTTCAGTTCTGGGAAGGTATTTCTCGGAGTCTGTCCTTCTGACAGTCATCGCCATGGCCATCGGTCTTGTGATAGCCGTCCTGTCCGCGCCGTGGCTCAACAGCATGTTGGGATCGGATGTGCCGGTCATCATACCTTTTACCTCTGCCTATATCGCAGGTTACGTGCTGCTGGTCCTGGGCATCGGTGGACTTGCCGCCATCCTGCCGGCCTTCCTGGCTTCCAGATACAAACCGATCGACATCGTCAGAGGAACCTTCCGCAAGGACAGCAAGAACATCTGGGGCAAGGTCTTCATCGTCATCCAGACTTCCGTTGCCGTCATCTTCATTTCAATGGCGCTGGTCATGCAGCTGCAGTTCCGGAAATCCATGAACCGTGAGATGAACTGCAACCTGGAGAACAAGTACTGCCTCTTCTATTTCTATCCTCACTACGCCGCTCCGTTCGATATGGAAGCACGTCTGAAGGAGCTTCCGTGTGTCGTGAGAGGGGGACGGGCCCGTTCCGTACCGTGTACGCAGACCTTCGGACAGTATTCCCAGACCATGACAGGTGACGAGATCATGTACCGGATGTTCGTCATGGACAGCACCACTTTCAACATGCTGGAGTTCGAGATACTGGAGGATTACGGCACACCGGTGGAGAAGGGGGCATGGTTTTCACAGACCGCCTTCAAGGCAACCGGCTTCGATTCGCAGCACCATGACATCAGCAATACGCTTGCCCAGAAGAACGGCATGGCAGACCATACGGCCGGCGTGATTGCGGACATCCCTGTGAACCTGAAGAATGTAGGGGTGGAAGAGTACAGCTGCGTTACCGTAACCAATCTTGACACTTTCCCGATTTCAGAATGGATCATTGAAACACAGGGAGACCATGAGGAAGCCGCAAGGCAGATCAGTGCCTTGTACAGAGAGTTTGCCATAGCCGCCCAGGGATATGAATTCGAGCCGATGTACAACGGCTATCTCTCGGATTTAAAGCGGGAAGCCCTTTCTGAATCCGAGCACCAGATGAATCTTCTGTATGTGTTCATGCTGCTCTCCGTCATCATCACCGTTCTCGGCATGCTGGCCATGAGCATCTATGATGCACACAACCGGATGAAGGACATCGCCATCCGCAAGGTCTATGGCAGCACCGTCGGGGAAGAGTCGCTGACCGGGATCCTAGGCTACATGAAACTCATCGCCTTGGCTTCACTGATCGGATTGACTGTTTCCGTATGGGCTTCCAGCCGTTATCTGCAGCAGTTCGTCGTCAGGATCGAGAACTACTGGTGGATTTTCCTGGCAGTCATCCTGATCGTCGTTCTGATTGCATTCCTATCTACTTTCTGGCAGATCCGGAAAGCCGCCCGATGCAATCCTGTAGAAACACTGAATAAGGAATAAACATGAAAAATAGAGCCAATATAAAAGATATGTTCTTGAAATCCCTGTCATTGGGAGTGGGACTGGCGATCAGCTTCGTGCTGATCGCCAAGGTCGCCTTCGAGATGTCCTGGGATTCCGAGGTGGAGGAAGTGGAGAACGTCTATGCCATCCGTCCGGTTCTCCAGTATGTCGGGCAGGATCCATTTGATTATCAGCAGATTTCCGGAGCCGTAGCACCGGGTTTCAAACAGTATATCCCTGGGGTAGAGGCAGCGACCAGAACGACTCCCTTCTTCGAGAACGAGCGATTCCTGACAGAAGACAGGAATGTCGTCACCAGCCAATTTCTGATTGCAGATTCGTCCTTCTTCAAGGTCTTCCCGACGGAAATTCTTGTCGGCGATCCTGTAGATGTCCTCGGCACGGGCAGACAGTTGATGGTCAGCCGTTCCTTTGCAGAGAAGATCACCGGACAGGGCCGATACAACGAGCTGATCGGTCATACCCTCTGCAACGAGGATGTGCAGGACCTGAAATTGATGGTCGGTGGTGTCTTCGAGGATTTCCCTCAGAACTCCTGTGTGGCCGGCAAGAATATCCTGCTCTCGATGGAATGCTATTCCAAGACCTCTACGGACAACTGGTTTGGCAATGACCGTTACAGAGGATGGGTACGTCTGGAGGAAGGGGCAGATCCGGATGCGATGGCGGACGCGATCCAGGATATGGTCGACAAGAACCTGCCTTTCCCGGCAGAGAAACTGACCGAGATGGGAATCGAGAAGGCCACTTATAAACTGGTCCCTTTGCGCAAGGCGCATACGGATGAACCGGTCATCAGGTACAGCATCCTCATCCTGTCCATCGTTGCCCTCCTGCTCATTCTCATTTCAGTGATGAACTGCATCCTGATCACGGTATCGGCGATGGTGAGACGTTCCAAGGAAGTGGGCGTGATGAAATGTATGGGGGCCGGAAAGGGGAATATCTACGGGATGCTTTTCGCTGAAACTGCGGTCTCCTTGCTGATCTCCTCATTGATCGCGGCAATGTTCATCTTCCTCTTCCGTCCGTTCTTTGAAAATATTCTGGGCTTGCCGCTGACAGCCCTCCTCATACCACAGACCGGTTGGGTCACAGGACTTGTGCTGCTGATCGTTCTGATGCTGACCGCAATGGTTCCTGGTTATCTCTATTCCAGAATTCCGGTGAGCGTCATGGTGAAGAAATACGATGCCAGCAAGAAACGCTGGAAACTGGCGCTGCTGCTGGTTCAGTTCATCATCAATATCGTGCTGGTCGTCCTGGTGCTGGTCATCATGTCCCAACATCATAAGGCCATCAGATCCGATATGGGCTATTCTTATGAGAATGTCCTCTACTTCAAGACGGCCGGTGCGGATGACCAGAAGATGCAGAGCTGTGTGGATGAACTCAGGAAATTTCCAGAGGTCCTCCATGTGGCAAGAAGCTATGGAATGCCGATCCTGGGCAGCAGCGGCGACAATGTCCATGATCCGGACGGGAATACTGTCCTGTTCAATTTTGCAGACCAGTATGAGGTGACGGAAGAATTCTTCGATGTCATGGACATCAAGATCATCGAAGGCCGTATTCCGGAGACCAGTTTAGAAATGGTCATCAGCCGAAGCATGGCGGAGAAGCTGAATGGATATGGTTATGAGGAATGGAAAGATGGACTGATCGGCAAGGCACTGATCGTTACCGGTCATGAAGGCCCGATGACGGTGACCGGAATCTATGAAGACTATATGATCGGTTCCGTGGAAGATCCGGACGGACGGCCGAGTGTCCTTTGTGCGGGAAACTATTTCCCTTACACCTTGCTGAAGGTTCAGTCCGTCACTCCGGAGCTCATCGACAAGATCACCGACAAGGTCAATGAAATATTCCCGGACCGACTGACAGAAGTCCTGCCTTACAGCTTCCTGGTGGAAGAATCATACAAGAATAACCAGCGCACGATCTGGACCATCTGGGCCGGAGTCCTGTTCTCCCTCCTGATCGCGTTCTTCGGACTGATCGGTTATGTCCGGGATGAATCGCAGCGCCGCAGTAAGGAGATGGCCGTCCGCAAGATCAACGGTGCTTTCGAAAGCGAAATCCTGAAGATCTTCATCGTCGATATCCTGAAGATTCTGGCTACCGCCATCGTTCTCGGAGACATACTGGTCTACTTCGTGGCCGATTACTGGCTGCAGCAGTTCGCCACCAGGGTCAGCCTGTCTGCCGGTTACTTCCTGCTCGGTGACCTGATCGTCGTCCTGCTGGTTGTCGCGACCGTCGCCCTCTGTGCGAGAAAAATCTCTCGCGCGAATCCTGTAGAATCCTTGAAGGACGAATAGAAGAAGAAACTTATGAAACGATTTGGAAAGATATTCAAAGGAGCCGGCTGGCTCAATATATTGGGGATGAGCGTGGCTTTTTCCGCGATCTACGTCATCCTCGTACAGGTGAACTATGAATTAGGGTACAACAGGCAGATCAAGGATGTTGACAGGGTGTACCTAATGGGAACTATCCGTAATCCGGACGAAGGCGAGTGGTATGCCTTGACGAACGGTGTTCTTCCGGACAGAATCTGTGCAACAGCCTCGCAGGTGGAAAGTTACTGTGCTCTCCCTCAGCCGTCCGATGCGGTCATGGATAGGGAAGAGGGGGCTCAGCAACATCTGGTCAATGCAGTGATACAGGAAGCGTCGATAGGGGTCTTTGATGTTTTCGGAATCGAAATCATGACAGGCAGTACTGATGAAATGAATGATGAGAACTCGGTAGCAGTAACTTCTTCTTTCGCAGAAAAGATGGGAATATCCGTGGGCGATGTCATTCGAGATGTCCGTCCCTCTTCAAGGGATCATACTTTCAAGGTATCCGCCATCTTCCGTGACATGCCCGAGAATTGTGAGTTGGGGCATGCAGATATCATTCTTTGCAGATATATGAGGGATGTATACGAGGATGAGTTCAGCAATTACTGCTATTTCACCTATGTGAAACTGAATCCTGACGCATCCTTGAAGGAACTGGAAGATGTATCCAAGCAAGTGACTGATGAATATATGCCGACGCTTCTTTCTCCTGATGAGAAATTGACCGAAGAGGAGCTGGCGTCCGCGATAGAAAAACTCTACCCGGCATTCTTCCCGTTGAAAGCGTGCTATTTCAATGAACATTTGGGAAGGACGTTTGACAAAGGCAACCGGACGACTGTGGTGACGCTTCTCATAACTGCCATCCTTATCCTGCTGGTCACATTGATCAACTATGTCAATTTCTTCATGGCTCAGATTCCGACAAGATTGCGTGAAGTGAATACCTACAAGATTCTTGGCAGTTCCCGAGGAGCACTGGTGGGTCATTTCATCCTGGAATCCGGTCTTCTGGTAGCTCTGTCGTTCCTGTTGGCCTATCTTCCTTTATCCCTCTTCCGCCATTTCGGTTTTGAATCGATGATGAAAACAGGACTACAGCTTTCTGAAAATCTTCCGATGCTGATGCTGACATTAGGAGTCGCTTTAGTGATGACTTTATCATCAAGCATTTACCCGGCACTGAAGATCACTTCCTTCTCACCGGCATTGGCAGTCAAGGGTACTATGAATGTGTCGGGAAAAGGAAGGAACTTCAGGTATGCCCTTGTTGCATTCCAGTTCATCATTTCCATCAGTTTCGTCATTTGTTCGTTCTTCATCTCCAGACAGTACCGGTACATGATGAGTTACGACATGGGATTTGATTCGGATAATCTTTATTCACTCCATTTTTCCCAGCCCCTTCAAGTCCGAAGCCTGGAATCTATGAAACAAGAGATTCTCAAATGTCCTGGTGTAGAGGGAATGTCATGGGCAGATGAACAACTGGTGTCGAATAATGCGATGATATGGGGACAAATGATCAATGGAAACCAGATGTCATTCCGATGTATGCCAGTCTCTTATGATTTCCTGAAGTTCTTGGGCGTCGAAATCGTGGAAGGTCGTGATTTCCAGCTGTCGGATGAGCGGTCAGAAAATGGCGTCTTCATATTCAACGAGACTGCAAGGAAGAATTTCGGTATAACCTTGCAGGATAAGATGGATGGACATATCGGAGCAACCGAAATTGTCGGTTTCTGTAAAGATTTCCATTTCCGTCCGCTCCATTATGGAATAGAACCTTATGCTTTCTATATCTTCGGCAAGCATCCGTGGCGTGAGCCAGCATATCCTTACCTGAGGACGCATGATGGTGTAGACCTGAAGGAACTGAAATCCCGGGTCTGCGATGCAGTTTGTGCCGTATCGGTTTCCGAATACAATCCGGAAGATATCGAACTCCTATCTTTCGCCGAAGAACTGGAGATCCAGTATGGAAATGAGAAGAATTTCATCAAGCTGATGTCATTGTTCACTGTCATCACTATCCTGATTTCCCTGATGGGTATTGTCGGACTCCTCATGTACGAGACCGCCTTCCGTAAAAAGGAAGTGGCCATCAGAAGGGTGCAGGGGGCAACGGTAAGAGAAATCCTGGAACTCTTCAACCGCAAGTATCTCATGATTCTTCTGGTCAGTTTCGTGATTGCCGTGCCTGTTTCCTGGCTGCTGATGGCTCATTATCTGAAAGCGTTCACTTACAGGATCCAGCTCAGCTGGTGGGTGTTCGTTATCGCGATGCTGGTCGTGCTGCTTGTCACAGTGTTGGTTGTCACACTCTGTACCTGGCGATCAGCCAATCTCAATCCGGCTGAATCCTTGAAGGATGAATAGAAGAAAATCTGTTTAACCTATCATAAAATATAGAATATTTTATATATTTGCGTATTATATGATAGGTTAATTATGGCAAAGAATACGTTAGGCACGAAGCTGCCGAGGAAATTGGAACAGAAGATGGAAGTGGTCGGGGAACAGATCAAACTGGCCCGGCTACGCAGGAATCTGAGTGTTGCACAGGTGGCAGAACGTGCGACTTGTTCACCTCTTACGGTGTCAAGGATAGAAAAGGGAGCTCCTACAGTAGCCATCGGTATCTATCTGCGTGTGCTGTATGCGCTGCAACTGGATGACGATATCCTGTGGTTGGCAAAAGAGGATCCTCTTGGAAAAGCTCTGCAGGACCTGAGTCTGAAGAATAGAGAGAGGGCTTCCAAAAAGTAAGGCCGCATGAAGAAATTATATGTATATGCCGATTTCGATTGGCTGAAGGAAACTGAATTGGTCGGAGAACTCGGTTACGAATCGCTCCGTGGTTCGGATAGTTATAGTTTCAAGTTCGATGAAGGATGGCTGGCCCGTCATCCGGACTTGTTCTTGAGCGATGACTTGAACATTTTTCCCGGTCAGCAATTCACTCGTCCGGGCAGAGATATCTTCGGATGTGGCCAAATTCCCGTCCCGTAAAGATGATTATGATGCCGGCTTGTGGGAACATTTCTCTCATTTGCTCGCTGCGAAAGCCGGAGTTCATGCAGCTCAGACCAGTACATTGGCTACTGGTGAGAAATTCCATACCTTGCTTTCCCGACGTTTTGATAGGAATGCAGACGGAAAGAGAATCCATTTCGCTTCAGCAATGACGTTGCTGGGTTTGACAGACGGCGACAATGCCACGACGGGGCATGGCTATCTGGATATTGTGGACTTCATCGTTCAGAACTGCACGGATGTCGAGGCGAATCTTCAGGAGCTGTTCCGACGTGTCGCGTTCAATATCTGCATCGGTAACAGTGACGACCATTTCAGAAACCATGGCTTCCTGCTGACGAGCAAGGGATGGACCTTGTCTCCGGCCTATGACATGAACCCGTCTCTGAACGGATACCAGAGCCTGCTCATCTCATCTGCGTCGAATGAAGCCAATCTGAAGATTCTGTTGGAAGCCAGCGATGACTACATGATCACCAAAACAAGAGCGAAGGAAATCTTGAAAGAGGTGACTGAAGCAGTAAGTACCTGGAGAACCCTAGCCAACCGTTTGGGGCTTGCCAAAAGAGAGATGTACATGTTTGCCGGTGTGCTGGATCGGAGTACACCATCAGTCATCATTGAATGAACCTCATGCCGGAATTTCAGATGACTGAGCAGTTGAATTTGAAACAATGAAGAATAGAAACAACATACTGGTGGTGGATGACAACAGCGGCATCCGTGCGGCCTTGGGCATCCTGCTGCCGAGATATTTCGAGAGGGTGGAATTCCTGTCCTCGCCGAAGACCCTCCTCACGACGATGAGAGACTTCCGGCCGGATGCCGTCCTGCTCGACATGAACTTCGAGAAAGACATCAATACAGGTAACGAAGGCCTCTTCTGGCTTTCCGAGATCAAGAAGGCCGCTCCGGACACGGAGGTCGTGCTTTTCACCGCCTATGCGGACATCGCGCTGGCCGTGGAAGGAATGAAACGCGGTGCCTTCGATTTCATCGTCAAGCCTTACGACAACGACCATCTGGTCCAGGTGCTTTCTCAGGCTGCCGCCAAGGTAGGGAAGTCCCACAAAGCCACTTCCGCACCGGAAACCGCCTCCATGTACTGGGGACATTCCGCAAGGATGCGGGAGCTGCATGCCACGGTCACCAAGACAGCGGGTACCGATGCGAACATCCTGATCACCGGTGAGAACGGTACGGGCAAGGATGTGCTGGCAGGGGAGATCCATCGTCTCTCCGACAGGTCAATGAAACCGCTCGTGAGCGTGGATGCCGGTGCCATTACCGACACGCTTTTCGAGAGCGAGCTTTTCGGACATGTCAAGGGTGCCTTCACGGGTGCTGTGGCAGACCACAAAGGAAAGATCGAGCAAGCGGACGGCGGCACGCTCTTCCTGGACGAGATCGGCAATATCCCGCTTCATCTGCAGGCCAAGCTCCTGCGGGTCCTCCAGAACAGGACGGTAACGAAAGTCGGTGGTACAGAAGCAGTTCCGGTCGATATCCGCCTCATCTGCGCGACGAACTGCGACATTGAAGCCATGGTCCGCGACGGCCGTTTCCGAGATGACCTCTACTACCGCATCAACACCATTCACCTGGCACTGCCGGCCCTTCGGGAAAGGACAGACGAGATCCTTCCATTGGCCCAGTTCTTCATCGACAGATTCGCTGAGAAATATCACCGTCAGGTCAATGGACTCGAGGATGCTGCGAAAGCCTTGCTGGAAGCCAGCGCATGGGACGGAAATATCCGCGAGCTCCAGAACAGCATCGAGAAAGCGGTGATCCTGTCCGAGGGAGAACTGCTCCGGGCAGAAGACTTCGAACTGTCAATGGGCACGGCTCCATTGACCCAAGAAAAGGAAACGTTCAAGGATGAATCACTGGATGCGATCGAAGAACGTGCGATCCGGGCAGCCATGGAACGGTACGAAGGCAATCTGACCATGGTGGCCCGTTCGCTGGAGATCAGCCGTCCGACCCTTTATTCGAAACTCAAGAAATACGATATCTGATGGATGCAACAACCGTCATACTCATCGCCGCTGGCAGTGCCGCGACCGCCGCTCTGGTCACCGGTCTGCTGGTCCATCGTCGGCTCCATCGCAAGGTGAGCTTCATGCTGGATGCCCTGGAAGACGGGGAATCGGCCTTCCGTTATCGCGAAAGCAAGTGGCTGGGTGGACGTTTCAACCGCACCCTGAACCGTCTGCACGGCATTTTTGACGCTGAAGTGAAGGCCCTCCGCGAGCAGGATGCCCATTACGGCAAGATGCTCGACAGCATCCGCACCGGAATCCTGGTCTATGACTGCACGGAAAGGGGAGAGGGCAACGTGATCTATGCCAATGCGGCGGCGACTCAGATGCTCGGGCTTCCGTCCATCAGCCATCTGCGCCAGCTTTCGACCGTCTCGCCGGAACTGATGGAGGCGTTCAGGAATGTTTCCACGAACAAGGAGGTCCGCGCGACGTTCAACAACGAGCGGAGCAAGGTCACGATCTCGCTGGCTGCCACGGAATCGACCATCGGAGGTCGTCCGGTCCGTATCGTGGCCTTCAACGACATCACGGGCGAAATCGCTCATAACGAGGAAATCTCCTGGAACAAGCTCATCCGGGTGCTGACCCATGAGATCATGAATACAGTCACCCCGATCGCGTCGCTGTCCGATACCCTCAGCAAGGATCTGACCACCGCTCAGGTCAATGAGGTCGAACCCGATGCAGAGGAATTGAAGAGGGGACTGGAGACCATCTCCACCTCCTCCAAAGGCCTGATCAAGTTCGTGGACACCTACAGGAACCTCACCAGAGTCGCAGCACCGGTCAAGAAAGCCTTCTATGTGCGGGAACTGGTCGATCGGGTCCGTGTACTGACGGCGGATAAGGTGGCTGAAAACGGAGCTCGCTTCATCTATGAGGAAAAATCCGATGACATTCTCATCTACGCGGATGCCGGACAGATCTCGCAGATCATGGTGAATCTGGTGAAGAATGCGGTCCAGGCCGGAGCGACCGTCGTCCGGATCGAAGCGTCCATCGACTGGTCCGAGAAAGTTGTCGTCCGGATTTCCAACAACGGCGCACCGATTCCGGAAGAAGCTGCCGATCAGATCTTCGTCCCGTTCTATACGACGAAATCGGACGGCTCAGGCATCGGACTCAGCCTTTCGCGACAGATCATGCGTCTGCACAACGGCAGCATCGTGCTGGAACGCAGCGATGAAAAGATGACGACCTTCGTCATGGAATTCAGATAGCTGGGAGCGGTTCTG
>JAHHQP010000044.1 GCA_020026355.1 Bacteroidales bacterium | reverse complement strand
GCGTATATGCGCTTTTATCAAGCGTTTATATGTCACCAGTTCAGGATTTTCCTGAAGTCGTAGTCCTCAGGGTTGACTGCTGGGCACATCTCCTTCAGGGCTGCGTAGTCCTCCGGAGTGATGTAATGTGCGATGTAGTTGTAGTAGTTCTGTGCCTGACCTGCGTTGATGTCGACAACTCTCGGCGGAATCTTTCCAGTCTTAGGATCCTGGAGATCTGCGAGGTAGAGCGGAGATACGTTTCCGTAAGAATCAACATAAACCATGCAGCCGGTCTTACCCTCGCTGAAGAGCTGGTAAGCACCCATAGCGAGCTCAGTACAGTAAGTCACATCGTATGCGATAGGATCCTGGCAACGTACGTCGTAACCGATCTCCATCGGACGGCTCTTCACCTTGAGACCGATCTTCTTGAACTCACCCTCGAGGAGGTCGTTGAAGAGGACAGCCTTGGAAACCTTGCCAAGTTCCGGATGACCGTGATCATCGTAAGTGAAGTGTACGCCAGCAGCCTCGAGCTCAGAAGCCTTGAATGCGTGGAAAAGGCCCTCTGCAGCGACTACAGTACCGTAGTTGACGCCCATGAGCTTTCTCTTGAGGATAGCGGAAACGGAGAGTTTCACTACCTTGTCGAGAGAGATCTCGGTCTTGTTGAACATCTCAGGGATGATGGTCATCGGGCAATGAGTTGCCTCACCGATGCCGAGCGCGAGGGAACCGCAGGTACGGCCCATGGCAGAAAGAACCAGCCAGTTGCCGGAAGTACGTGCATCCTCGTAAGCTGTTCTTGCCAGATGAGCACCTTCGTTCTTAGCGGAATTGTAACCGAATGTCGGAGCATTTGCCGGAAGAGGAAGGTCATTGTCAATGGTCTTAGGGCAATGGATGTTTGCGATAGGATAGTTCTTCGCTGCGAGGAATTTGGAAATTCTGTTTGCAGTGGAAGCGGTATCGTCACCGCCGATGGTCACGAGAAGCTTGATGTTGTTGTCCTTGAAGAGGTCAAGGTTGAAGTTCTCCTCGAAATCCTTGTCAGTCGGTTTGAAACGGCTCATCTCAAGATAGGATCCACCTCTGTTGAAGTAACGGTCTGCCTTGAAGAAATCGAGGTCCTCAGTGCGTGCGTTCTTGCTGAAAAGTCCTGAATAACCGCCGTGAAGGCCGATCACTCTATAACCTTTAGCCAAGAAAGTCTTGGCGACGCTCATGGAAACCGAGTTCATTCCTGGGGCTGGACCGCCACCACAAAGAATAATGATTGAATCTTTCATCTTTAGTAGTTTATTAAATGTTGAACAAATATTTTCTTTTCCAAGAAGTTGCAAAAATATCCATTTTCCATCAATTATCCACGAAAAATTGATTATTTTTGTATGATTTATGGCCTTTTCCCTGAGCGGCTTATCCCGTAAGCCAATGAGGGTGAATGCTGTATCCCCTTAAGCCAATGGAAGTAAGAGAAGCACAACATAGAATCGAGGAACTGAGAACTCAGCTGGAGGCCGCGACCCGTGCCTATTATGTGGACAGCGTCCCCATCATGAGCGACTATGATTTCGACATGCTCCTCAAGGAGCTGGAGGCCCTGGAGAAGGCCTTTCCCCAGTTCGATGCCCCGGACTCCCCGACCCACAAGGTCGGCAGCGACCTGTCTGGTTCCTATAAGAACCGGACAGGAACCGCACTTTTTGCATATTCTAAGAAGCCAAGACAAATTGAACAGGCCAACGGCTTTGAACAACACCCCCATCGTTATCCGATGTTGTCTTTAGGGAACACCTACGACATTTCGGAGATCGAAGCTTTCGCGCAGCGTGCTTCGAAAGGAATCGGGAATGCCTTCACCTACAGCTGCGAGCTGAAGTTCGACGGAACCGCCATCTGCCTGACCTACCGTCACGGCAAGCTTTTCCGGGCATTGACCCGCGGAGACGGCACCATCGGCGATGATGTGACCCGCAATGTCAAGCGGATCAAGAACATCCCGCAGGAGCTTCATCGCCCGCTCGGCTTCATTCCGACGGCCAGCCGTCCGGAACCATGGCCGGAAGAATTCGAGATCAGGGGCGAGATCTACATGCCTTACGCGGCTTTCGACAAGCTCAACAGCCAGCGCATCCATGACGAGGATCAGCCTTTCGCGAACCCGAGGAACGCCGCATCCGGTTCCCTTAAGCTCATTGACCCGAAAGAAGTGGCTGAAAGAGGGCTGGAATGTACCCTCTACCACATGCTGGGCGAACAGCTCCCTTTCGAGACGCACAAGGAAGCCCTCACCGCAGCAGCCACCTGGGGACTCCCCGTTTCCGACAAGGCGCGTATCTGCAAGACCATCGGCGAGATCGAGGAGTTCATCGACCATTGGGACACCGAGCGGAAATTCCTGCCTTTCGCAACGGACGGTATCGTGATCAAGGTCAATGAACTTGCGTACCAGAAGGCGCTGGGTTTCACCGCCAAGGCGCCGAGATGGGCTGTTGCCTACAAGTTCAAGGCAGAACAGGCCCTGACCCGTCTGCTGTCCATCGACTATCAGGTCGGCAGGACCGGCGCAGTCACTCCGGTCGCGAACCTCGAACCGGTACAGTTGGCAGGAACCGTCGTCAAGCGGGCTTCTCTGCACAACAGCGAGCAGATGGCCTTGCTGGACATCCGCATCGGCGATATGGTCTATGTGGAGAAAGGCGGAGAGATTATCCCGAAGATCACAGGAGTGGAACTGAGCCAGCGTCCGTCCGACGCACGACTGCCCCACTTCCCGGACTGCTGCCCGGACTGCGGGACCCCATTGGTCAAGGATGAGGACGAAGCGAAATCCTTCTGTCCGAACATCAACGGCTGTCCGACGCAGATCAAGTCGAGACTGGTTCATTTCCTCAGCAGGAAAGCCATGAACGTGATTGCCGGAGACGCGACGATCGAGCAGCTGTACAACCTCAACCTGGTAGATACTCCGGACGAGTTCTATACGCTGACGAAAGAGCAGCTGCTGGGACTGGACGGTTGGAAGGAACGCTCTGCAGAACGTTTCCTGAAGAGTCTGGACGAATCCAGAAAGACGACGGGCTTCGACAAGGTGCTCTATGCCTTGGGCATCCGCCACATCGGAGAGCAGACCGCGAAAGCCATCGCCAAGCAGTTCAAGGACATTGACAGTCTGGCGGCCGCCTCCCGGGAAGCGCTGCTGGAGGTAGAAGATATCGGAGAAGTCATCGCAGACAGCATCATCGCCTGGTTCGCCGATGACCGGAACAAGGATATGATCAGCAGACTGAAGGCGGCTGGCCTCCAGTTCGAGCTGGAAGACAAGGAGGAAATGACGACCGACCTGCTGGCCGGGAAGACTATCGTGATTTCCGGCAACTTCTCGATTTCCAGAGAGCAGATGAAGGAACTCATTCTGATGAACGGCGGCAAGAACAGCGGTTCTGTCAGCAAGAAGACGACCTTCCTCCTGGCCGGAGAGAAGCCGGGACCGGAGAAGTTGAAGAAGGTGGAGGCTTTGGGCATTCCGATCGTGAGCGAGCAGGAGTTCATGGAGATGATCAAGTCTCCGGAACCGGTACCGGCAGCGCAGCCGGAAGCATCCGGAGCGCCAGAAAAGCCGGAGCCGAAAGAAGGAGAGCAGCTGAGCCTGTTCTGAATATGAATTTGAAATTTCAAAGGACAATGAAGACCTATACCATCAAACATATCGTCTCTGCAGCAGAAACCGCTGTGGAAATGAAATCAGGCGGTCTGGAAGTCTGGGCGACTCCAGCCATGATCGGCCTGATGGAAAAGGCGGCCTACCAGCTGGCGAGGCAGGAAGGCAGGGAAACCGTAGGCACCAAAGTGGACATCGCCCACCTGAAAGCCTGCCTCCCGGGCACTGAAGTAAGTGCGGAAGCCGAACTGACAGCGGAAGAAGGACGCAAGCTGACCTTCAAGGTCCGCGTCAAGGATCAGGAAGGAAACATGCTGGGAGAAGGACTGCAGGAACGCTTCATCATTGACCCGGAAAGGTTCATGAACAAGCTCCGCTAATGAGCGACAGACAGGAAGGAGTATCATGAGGAAGAAACTCAGCCAGAAGAAAACCAAAGTCACGAACTTCATCAGGAACGATATCTGGAAGATCGACATCAGTGCTTTGTCAAACGCCAAAGCACGGTCCATCCATTATCTTCGGGTCGCTCTGGTGACGCTCAAGACTTATTCGGCCGAAAAGATCGGCTTCCAGGCTACAGCCCTGAGTTTCCATTGCACCACGGCCATCGTCCCGTTCATCGCCATCGCCTTTGCCGTGACCGGCGGTCTGGGACTGTCCAACAAGCTGAAGATCCTCCTCTACGAGAACTTCAGCGAGCACCAGGACGTGATCGACATGGTCCTGAGCTATGCGAACAACCTCATCGACATCGCCAGATCCAGCACGATGGGACTGATCAGTGCGATCTACTTCTCCTGGGTCGTCATCTGGATGATGATGCGGGTCGAGACGGTCTTCAACAATGTATGGAAAGTCCGGAAATCCAGAAAGATCAGCAAGCAGTTCACCTACTACTTCATCATCCTGCTGATCTCCCCTTTCGTCATCATGATGTTCTTCTCCGGAACGATCCTGTATTCCCACATTTTCGAGAACATCGGGCTGAAGGAAACGATATTCAGCGATCTGCCGAAGATCATCTACTGGATCATCTTCTATGTGATCGGTTCCTTCACCTTGTCAGCCATGTATAAATATATCCCGAATACGAAAGTGAAGTACGAACATGCCTTGCGGGCAGCCGTGCTCTCCGGCCTGGCCTTCACCATCCTGCAGTACCTCTATCTGGAGACGCAGATTTTCGTCGGCAGGCTGAACACCGTCTACGGGACTTTGGCCGCCATCCCGCTCTTCATGTTCTGGCTCAAGTCCGGTTGGATGATCATCCTGATCGGAGCGGAAGTTTCCTATGCATTCCAGCAGGTCGATGACATGAAGCCGAACAGAAGAAAAAAGAATACTCTCCCAATATCAGATAAAGAAATATAAAAGATAAAACACCATGAGTTTATCAGAATTCAACCAGAAAGACTACGAAATCATCGCCAGAGACTATGCTGACCTGAAGGAGGCTGCGCGGAAGAGATGTGCCAATGAGAAAGAGCTCGCCATGGTGCAGAAAGCTTTCGATTTCGCGAACGAAGCGCACAAAGGAGTCCGACGCCGTTCTGGAGAGCCTTATATCCTGCATCCGATCGCAGTCGCCAAGATTGTCGTCGGAAACATCGGATTAGGCTATAAATCCATCTGCGCGGCCCTGCTCCATGATGTGGTCGAAGATACGAACTATACGGTCGAGGACCTGCAGAATCTCTTCGGTGAGAAGATCGCGTCCCTTGTAGACGGCCTGACCAAGATCAAGACCGTACTGGACAATGAGGACAAAGCCACCAAGAAAAGTCTCCAGGCTGAGAATTTCAAACGGATCCTGCTCACGCTCAATGATGACATCCGCGTTGTCCTGATCAAGCTGGCGGACCGTCTGCACAACTGCCGGACCATCGAGTTCATGCCGGAGCACAAACGGGACAAGATTCTGAGCGAGACCATGTTCATCTTCATTCCATTGGCCCATAGACTCGGTCTCTATGAAGTGAAATCGGAGATGGAGGACATCTGGCTGCGTTTCAAGGAGCCGGAAGCCTTCAATGAGATCACGGCGAAGATCAACCGCAACATCAATGACAAAGACAAGGAGATCGAATCCTTCATCGCCCCGATCCGCAATGAGCTGGAACATGCCGGATTCAGGTTCGAGATCAAGAAAAGGGTGAAATCTCCGTATTCGATCTGGAAGAAGATGATGACGAAGGGCATCACCTTCGAGCAAGTCTATGACCTCTATGCCGTACGCATCATCTTCGATCCGACCGTCGATACGACAGAGAACGAACGTGCACAGTGCTACCATATCTTCTCCATCATCACCGGTATCTACAAATTCAAGGAAGACCGCGTGAGAGACTGGGTGAAACATCCGAAGAACAATGGATACGAGGCTCTGCACTGCACGCTGATGAGCAACACCGGTATCTGGATCGAAGTGCAGATCCGCACCCGCAGGATGGATGACATCGCCGAGAAAGGAATCGCCGCTCACTGGGCCTACAAACGCGAAGGAGTGGCCGGAGAGAGCGAGAGCCAGATGGACAAATGGATCCAGAAGGTACAGGAAATCCTGGTCAATCCGGACGTGAACGCCCTGGAACTGCTGGATCTGGTCCACAACGACCTCATCACCTCCGACATCTTCGTCTTCACGCCGAAAGGAGAACAGAAGAGCATCCAGAAAGGAGCGACGGCCCTGGATTTCGCCTATTCCATCCATACGCACATCGGCCACAAGGCCATTGCCGCGAAAGTCAATTACAAGCTGGTGCCGCTCAGCTATGTCCTCCGGACCGGAGACCAGGTGGAGATCATCACCGCCGAAGACGAACGGCCGAAACGTGAATGGCTCGATTTCGTGAAGACAAGAAAAGCCAAGAACCTCATCAGCGATTACCTGAAGACCGAAAGGAACGAGAGTACCAAGATCGGCAAGAGGATTCTGGAAGAACAGCTCAAGAACCTGGATCTGACCTTGGACACGAAATACATCCACCGTCTGATGAACCACTACGGCATCTACGAAGGTACACCAGACCAGCTCTACTTCAGGATCGGTGCAGGCATCATCAAGCTCAACAATCTGCGCGAACTGCTGAAACAGCCGAAGAAGTCCAAGCCGAACTTCCTGTCCTGGCTGCTGAAACGCGATGCGAAGAGCGATCTCGTCATCAACGACGTAAGCGACATGGAACACAATTTCGTGATTGCGGACTGCTGCAAGCCGATCATGGGCGACAGCGTCGTCGGCTTCATGGAAACGGACGGAACCGTCACGGTACACAAGAAGACCTGTCCGGTCGCCAACAGCCTCGCCGCGAAATACGGAGACAAGATCGTGATGCCGAAATGGAAAGTTTCCCAGGACCACGCCTTCCCGATACGACTGAGCATCACCGGAGTCGACAGAATCGGTCTTCTCAGCGACATCGTCCGCTACATCTCGCTGGTGATGAGCATCAACATGAGACGGATCCTGCTGGAGAGCAAGGACGGCATCTTCGAAGGCAACATCGACATGTATGTCCATGACCGTGACGCGCTCGAGAAGATGATCCAGAAACTGAAACGCATCGAAGGAGTCAAGAGTGTCATGAGAACCGAGCTCTGATTCCAGTAAAGACTTTTAAAAAGATAGAAGAAGAAACAGATGTACAGAAGAATGAAAGAATACCTTCCCCTGCTGTCCCTGCTGGCAGTCGCCGGTCTGATGATATTTTCACATTCGTGCGCGAATACCACCACTCCGCCGAGCGGAGGCCCCAAGGACACGATCCCTCCCTACATCGTGAAAATGAATCCGATGATGGGTGACACCATGGTAGCCAGACACAAGACCGCCATTACCATCACGTTCAATGAATATGTGACCGTCAAGGACCCGAAAAGCCTGACCCTCTCCCCTCCTCTGGAGAAAGCGCCGAAGCACAAGCTCAAGGGAAAGAGCGTCGTCATCTCCTTCGAGAATGACCTGGATTCCAGCAAGACCTATACCCTCGACATCACGAATGCCATCGCGGACAACAACGAAGGCAACATGTATCCCGGCTATACTCTGGTATTCTCGACCGGCAACAGGATCGACTCCATGATGGTGACCGGTCTAGTTCAGGACTGCAACACTCTCCAGCCGCTCAAGGGAGCCACCGTCATGCTCTACAAAGACCACGCGGATTCTGCGATCTTCAAGAAAAGACCGGACGTCGCAGGAAAGACGGATGACTGGGGATTCTTCTGCCTGAGGAACATCGAGGACACCCTCTACCGCATGTATGCCATCATCGACGAGAACTCGAACAACCTCTATGAGGCCGAAAACGAGAAGGTCGCCTTCGTGGACACGCTGATCCGTCCGCACAGGAAGGTCAATGATTCCATTCCGGAACTGATGAAGTACCTCATGACCGATACCGTCGCCTGCATGGCCCGCAAGACGGAATACGAACTGAACATCTTCAAGGAAAAGCCGATGAAGCAGATGATCGTCAATAAGGAAAGGATCGGTGAGAGGACCGCCTACATCACCTTCATGGCGGAGAACCCGCAGATCGATTCCATGTGGATGACCGGCGTCCCTCAGGACAAGCTCATCACGCAGTTCAACCTCGAGAAGGACAGCTTGGAGATCTGGGTCAATGATGCCCGCAGACAGCCGGATACCCTCTATCTTTTCGTCAATTACATGAAGACCGACACGACCGGCAAGCTGTCCCCTTTCACGGAAAAGATCAAGCTCGCCAAACCGAGAAAGACCGGAGCCGCCGCCAAAAGTCGCCGTGAGATCAAACCGGAAGACACCACGACCGTATTCACTCTGGAAGCCAAGCCAGAACTGGTGGAACAGTACGGTTTCCAGCTGGAATTCAAATATCCGCTGGTGGAAGCAGCCTTCGACTCCCTGGTGCTGAAGTCCATCAACCCGAAACAGCAGGAAAAGATCGAGAAATACACCGTCGAGAAAGACAGCCTGAACCTCAGGAAATATACCGTCCGCCCGGCAGATAAGCTGCAGCAAGGCTGGGAATACATCCTGAAAGTGCCGGACAACAAGTTCAAGGACATCAACGGCTTCTACAACGACAGTCTGGAAGTGAAGGTTTCACTGCCGACCGATGACAAGCTCAGTTCCCTGGAACTCGTTCTGGAAAATGTCGAGAATAAATACATCGTGGACCTGCTGGACGAGAAAAGGACCAATGTGATCCGCTCCTTCATCGTGGAAAAGGACGAAACCCTGCTCTTCCCATACCTGAGGGAAGGAAAATATTCCATCAGAATCACCGAAGACCTGAACCGGAACGGACGAGTGGATACCGGAAATCTGCTGGAACACAAACAGCCGGAAAAAGTGAAATTCTACAAGTTGGCCGATGACAATATGCTGCTGGAAATTCCGGAAATGACGGAACTCAGCCAGAAAATCAATGTCAAGGAACTTTTCAAATAAAGAGAGAATGAGCAAGAAACTGATATCGATATTGCTGCCACTGCTTGTTCTGGCCTACTCCGCTGAAGCCCAGAACAGGAAAGAGACCATCCAGCTGGATGAAGGCCGGAAGGAAGTCGTGGAAGTGACCGACACCCTCACAGATGCCTTCCTGGACTCTCTGGAAATCAAGAAAGACCTGAAGATCAATGACTATACGATGATCGGTGTCCAATATGGTGTAGGCCTTAGCCAGGTTATGTGGAATCCGAAAAAAGAGCAGCGCATGATGTTCGTACCGATCAACGTAGGTCTGACCTGGACCCGGTACGGAAAAATGTTCGGCTACATGCCTTATTTCGGCATTCAGGCCGGTATCTTCTACGCCCGGGAAGGTTACCAGCTGACCCAGGACCCGGAAAAAGAAGGAAGCAACCACGTGGAAGGCGCTGACCGCGTCATCATGGATATTCTGGAAGTTCCTGTACTCGCCCATTGCCACATCGATTTCTGGAAGATGAAGCTCATGATCAACCTCGGCCTCTACGGAGGCTACCGGATGAGCATCAAGAGGACTTTCCTCCCGCAGTTCAACGAGAATCCGGAATATGCACACCTCTGGGAATGGGAGAACAAGTTCAAGCCGACGGACAACCGCTTCGACTTCGGCATCAAAGGTGGAGTCGGCATAGGCTTCGTCTTTGACCCGATCGAGATCCATATCCAGGCCATGTACAAGCATTCCCTCTCCTCCCTCTACCAGCCGGACTACAACAGCAGGTATTACTACAAATATGCTTACCCGAGCAATCTGATCATTTCAGCCGGAATCCATTTCCAGCTGACGAAACGAGTCGGTAAGACCAAGATGCAAATAAAAAGACAAGCTAAACTAGACGCATATGGAAAGAATGAAGACCTTGACCGTCAAGGTCGGTAAACTGACGATAGGCAGTGATGCACCTATTGTCGTCCAGACGATGTGCAACACGCACACCGCTGACGTAGACGCTTCTGTAGCGCAGTGCATCGAACTCCATGAAGCCGGAGCGCAGATGATCCGCCTGACCGTCCCTACCCTCAAAGATGTGGACAACCTCGCGCAGATCAAGGCCAGACTTCTGGAAAAAGGAATCGACACCCCGATCGTTGCCGACGTCCATTTCTCTTCTGAAATCGCGATTGCAGTTGCGGCTGTAGCAGACAAAGTCAGGATCAATCCCGGAAACTTCCATAGGGACCACGAGAAAGCGAAAGCACAGTTCGCTCGCTTCATCGAAGTCTGCAAGACCCACGATACCGCTGTCCGGATCGGACTGAACCACGGTTCCTTGGGAGAAAGGATCACGAACCTGTACGGCAACACTCCTCAGGCCATGAAGGAAGCCGCCATGGAATGGTTGGAAATGTGCATCGATAATGACTTCTACAATGTCGTCGTCTCCCTCAAGGCCAGCAACACTCTGGTCATGGTCGAAGCCTATCGTCTGCTGGCGTCAGCCATGAAGGAAAGAGGAGTCGTGTTCCCGGTACATATCGGCGTGACTGAAGCCGGTAACGGAGATGCTGGAAGAATCAAATCCATCGTAGGTACGTCCACCGTCCTCTCGGAAGGTATCGGAGACACGATCAGAGTATCCCTGACAGAACCTCCGGTCAATGAACTTCCGGTCGCCTGTTATCTGGCCGACCGCTATGACGGGAAGCTGCATTCTTCTATGGTATCCGTAAAGATAGAAGGAAAGAAAGCCACCGCGACCTACTGCGCCCCATCCAGGGAAAGACTGCTCATGGATGCAGCCTGCGACTTCGGAAAAAGGCTCATGGACCACGATCTGGATGAAATCGAGATCTGCGGCAGCTATACCGACGAGCAAGGTCAGGAGATCAGTCTGGACGGCAGCGACTACGCCGCCTATCTGGAAGACGAGATCATGCAGGCTGCCCGGAGACGCTTCTACCGTCCGGAATACATCGCCTGCCCGGGATGCGGAAGGACCATGTACAACCTGGAAAGCACCTTCAATACCGTGAAGGAAAGGACAAGCCATCTGAAAGGGATGGTCATCGCGGTCATGGGCTGCATCGTCAACGGTCCCGGAGAAATGGCTGATGCCGACTGGGGCTATGTAGGGGAAGGCAACCACAAGGTCACGATCTACAAGAAGAAGACACCGGTCCTGAAACATATTCCGGAAGAGGAAGCCATCGACCAGCTGATCGCACTGATCGAGAAAGATAAGGAAAATCAGGCCTGAGGATATCCGACGACCTGTCCGAAATAAAAAAGGAGGGTGACTCAAAAGTTCAGAAATATGAACTGAGAGTTTCCCTCTTTCATTATGTCGGAT
>JAHHQP010000043.1 GCA_020026355.1 Bacteroidales bacterium | reverse complement strand
ACCAAAACCGGAAAAGAAAACCTGCCACCGGACCGTACTCAAAACCGGCATCGGAGAAAAAGAAATTACGGAGCGTGGTTCACACCAGACTCCGTAAAAATTCTAACCTAAAACTTAACCTATGAAAAAACTATTCACGAGCAAATATAGATATTCTGTTATATATACAAGCATTTCCGCTTAATTTTTTTCACAAAATTTTCAATTCTGCAAATAAATTATAATTTAAGCAAAAATTGCTCAAAAACACCATTTCTCATCAAGAAGGGCGGAAAAGACTAAAACACCTCCAGAAGTTCCACATCGAAAATCAAAGTAGAATTGGCCGGGATACCAGGCATCTTGTCTTTACCATAGCCAAGTTCAGCCGGAATATAAAGCTCCCACCGATCTCCCGGCACCATTCTCTGCAAAGCCACTACCCATCCACCGATCAGCTGCCTCAACCTCATGGCCAGAGGAATCCCCTCCCGGCTGGAATCGAAAACCTTACCGTCAATGGTCCATCCGGTATAATGTACGGCAACCACCGAATCAGGTAACGGATGATTTCCTTCTTCCTTGCCATTTTCAAGAATTCTGTAGAAAATTCCTCCGGGAAGGGAAAGCACTCCCTCTTCCCGAGCCTTCGCCGCGAGCCAATCCTTATTGGCCTGCGCATACTGCTGTTTCTTCGTCATCAATAGTTTCATCTTTATCTGGTTCAATCCAGCAAATGGTTCATGTCGACAAAGATATGAAAAACAGAAAGAAGATTTTTACCCATGATTGGAATAAATCTCCTATCTTTGTGAAGATTTGCAACGCAGATCAATTAAAGTAAAACAGGAAGAATCTTATCAGAACAGACAATCTTAAAAACCAATATAATCATGTTGAGCAAAAAATTTCATGAAGCGTTGAACGAGCAGATCAACGCGGAGATGTGGTCAGGTTATCTTTACCTTTCCATGTCTATGGATGCTGAGACCAAAGGTCTGAAAGGTGTTGCGAACTGGTATTATATCCAGTTCAAGGAAGAACAGGATCACGCAAGGATCATGATGAACTATCTGGCTGCCTGCGACGCTAAGGTGACCCTCAAGCCGATCGCCGAAGTGAAGACTTCCTGGGAGAATGCCCTCGAAATGGCGAAAGATACCCTCGCGCACGAGAAGAAAGTGACCGCCATGATCACCAACCTTGCACACATCGCCCACGAAGATGAGGACTATGCTTCCCAGAACATGCTGAAATGGTTCATCGACGAGCAGGTCGAGGAGGAAGAGAATGCCCGCAACATGATCGCCGCCTTCGAAGCTGTCGAGGACAACAAATACGGTACCTACATGCTGGACAAAGAACTTGCTGCCCGTGTCTATACCATAGCTGCCCCGCTGGCCGCTAAAGCCTGAAGTCAACAAGGCCGACCGCTGAGGTCAATGGCACCAGAATCCTGAGGCCAATGATGTAGTGACCGGGGCCGACCGCTGAGGTCAATGGCACCAGAAGCCTGAGGCCAATGATGTAGTGACCGGGGCACGAGAAAAGACAAGAGGGTGACTCAAAAGTCAATAGGTAGCTGTTGCTTCTGCAGATCCTCCCCGCAAGCGGGTCTCCTCCCTTTTCGGGAGCCAATGTCCGCGGTCAGCGATCAGCCGCCTCTCCTCACGCACATGAAGTAAAAAGATAGCTGTTCTTCTGACAATCAGAGGAACAGCTATTGTTTTCATGATGAAAAGATGCTGCAGTACATGGTATAGGAGCGACCTCCGCACTTATCACGCCATATTACATAGAAAGCCGGATCAAAATTACTTTTGACCCGGCCTCTTGCTTCGTTTCCGCCGTCTATTTTCCCCTCACGCAACGAACCTGCATGGCGGTTTTCGCTGCAGTCTTCGCCTGCTTCGGCTGCTTTCCATCCTGAGTGAACCACATCAGATACTGACATTTTCCGCCCAGCTCCGGATCGGAACTCCAGATCATGATGTTCTTGTCAGCAATACGTTTGCCGGAACTGCTGCTGCCGGCTCCAAGCAAAGTGACGCTCTGGTCTCCGTCCGTCAAGGTCCAGGATACATTCGGCACCAGCACCGGATCCGTATAAGAAACCAGTTCAAGCAGTTCCTCCATGGACGGCATCCGCCATGTACCCTGAGGCTCGACCAGCGTACAAGGATCGACCTCGCTGTCCGGGATTTCGGAGAAGTTCACCGCCTTTTCTTCCGGACCATAAGCTTTTCCCGGATAATCATTTCCGGCAGCGTAGGAAATGCCGTAACGGCTCTTCCATTTGAAAAGCATCGGCTTCTCGCCCGGAGCAGCAAAAACATATTTTCCATCCTTGATCGTCAGCGCCGCCGGGCTCCAGATGACAGAGAAGAGCGCCGTCTTCGGAGCCGCAGCCTGGACAACGGTCTTGCCCAGATCATTGCCGTTCACGGAAATGGAGAAAGTCCGTTCATCTCCGGTATTGGCCGGCACGTCGAATACCACCGTCAACTTATCCTTGGATCCTTCCTGCTGCGCCTCATAACCGTCCGTACCCTTGATGGCGACAGTAAATGAAGGGAGATCACTTTCGAAGGTAACGCTGAGACGGAAGGCTTCAGCCTCAGCTTTCCCCGGATCATGCGATACATAGCGCACATAATCCGTCAGCTCCGGCTGCACGAAGGACTTGCCAGTATAGATCCGGTTCACGAAAAGTTTCCAGGTCTTCGCCTGATGGGTCGTATTGGCAGGAATGGTGAATACCTGTTCCGGAACCTTGTCCGTTGCATCCTCGAAAAGTACATCTCCAGCATCGGATTCCCATGAAATCTCATAAAGTTCGAACGCTCCCGGATCCGTCACGACCTTGATGTCGAAAGCTCTGCAGTCCGCAGCTTCCGCCGGTTCATGCGAAACATAGGAAGGCAAGGCGGTATTCTTCACGCAACGGAGCGAACCCATGGTCAAGTGGGCGAGATTGTAATCCAGAATCGTATATTCCCTGTTCATGGAATAGATAACCCCATCTCCGGAAAAGTTGGAACCGAGTCCAAGATAACCGCCATACTCCCCTTTTCCAATATATGTTCCGTTCTCGAGAGAAATTCCGCCATAGAAAGGCAGAAAGAAATAAGTATCCTTGAAACCGATACCCGAAAGTCCCTCGGATTCGGACTTGGAAAGGTCCTCAGCAGCATAAAGATAGTAAAGTTCCATATAAGAAGGAGTCCTCAGCCCCGGATCCACCATCGTGCAGACATCGGTATAAGTTTCCTGATCCTTGGAATAAAGTTCTTCCAGCGGGACCTTGACCGGTTCCGGACCATAGGCTGTTCCGGCATAGGAAGCCCCGGCTGGAACACCGTAACGACTGCCACCACGAGGGAAGAAGAGACCTGGTTCCTTCAGGTCATCCGCAATGGCGAACCTGCCGTCTCTCAGAACTACATTTCCCTTGGCCCAGTAGAAGCCGCAGGACTTCTCCAGTGCAGGAGCCTGGAAAGCCTTGATCACTGTCTCCCACTGCGGTTCAGCAGTGACTTCAGCAGTCTCGACGGAAACCTTGCGCTTATTCTCGGAATAGTTCGGTTCAATGACGACATCCACACTGCGGATACCGTGATCGACCGTCACAGCCTCCCCCACCTGATCACCATAATTGATGCGGTACTGGCAATCCCGATAGGTCGTATCAGCCTTCGTCACGACCTCGGTCTTGAAATTCAACGTATACACACCACCGTTAAAAGGAATCAGTGTCACACCGTTCACCGGAAGATCCGTCGATTCATAGACGGTTTCCACCAGCACCGGTTCAGAACAACTGGTCACGCTCAATGCTGCACAGACTACCGGCAGCAGAGCCAATCTGATGACTTTTTTCATCATGCGAAAATTTTAGGTAAATAAATGACATTCTCCCCGGTCAAGACCGTGACCGGAGAGAATGCAATCACAAAACTTTTTAAAATTAGATATTTACAAAGAAAAAAGCAAAGGATTTCCTATATTTGTTCTTGCTGACCCGTCAGCAGGACAACCTCATGACCCTCACTGAAATATGAAACCGAAACTTCTCATTCCCCTGCTTGCAGCGCTGCTGTCCGCAGGAAGCTGCTGCCCGAAAGAGCAGCATTTCATCAGCGACCGTGACGAACTAGCCACCATGATCGCAGACTTCGAATCCCGAAAAGCCGACCTTCCTTATGGTGGTCTGGAAACCATTTCCAGCCTGGAGAACCTGACTCCCGCAGAGCAGGAAGCCCTCCAGTTCCTCTATGCCTACATGCCCCTGGCCGACATCGCCGACCATGACACGCAATTCTACCTCGACCAGATCCGCTGCTCCTTCCGAGCCAGACAGGAAATGAGCTGGGGCGCGGACATTCCGGAACGGGAATTCCGTCACTTCGTGCTGCCGATCCGCGTGAACAACGAAGACCTGGACAACAGCCGCCTGGTCTTCTACGAAGAACTGAAAGAAAGAGTAGCAGGACTGACGCTCTACGATGCCGTCCTGGAAATCAACCATTGGTGCCATGAACACGTGATCTACACCCCATCCGATGCCCGTACCAGCAGCCCATCGGCCTCCATCCGGACCGGACACGGCCGATGCGGAGAAGAATCCACGCTGACCGTCGCGGCGCTCCGCGCCATGTGCATCCCGGCCCGACAGGTCTATACCCCGAGATGGGCCCATACGGATGACAACCATGCCTGGGTAGAAGCCTGGGTAAACGGAAAATGGTACTTCCTCGGTGCCTGCGAACCGGAACCGGTCCTGGACCTTGCCTGGTTCAATGCGCCGGTCTCCAGAGGTATGCTCATGCACACGAAAGCCTTCGGCCGCTACAACGGACCGGAAGAAAAGATGCGCAGCACCCGGGTGTTCACGGAAATCAACGTCACCGAAAACTATGCTGAGGTAGCCAGAAGCGATATCCGCGTTCTGGACAAAGAAGGACGACCGGCTGCCGGGGCGAAAGTGGAGTTCAAAGTCTATAACTACGGAGAATATTTCACGGTTTCAACGAAGGAAACGGACGAAGAAGGCCGGACCTTCCTCTCCGCCGGTCTGGGCGACATGCTGGTCTGGGCCTCACGCGAGGGGAAATTCGGTTTCAGCGAAGTCGCCTTCGGTAAAGACCGGGAAGTCACCATTGTCCTGGACAAGAAAGCCGGAGACCTGTTCTCGACGACCTTGGACATCACCCCACCGGCCGAACATCCGTTCCTGCCGGAAGTCACCCCGGAACAACGGGCGGAGAATGACCGCCGGCTGGCTGAAGAAGATGCCCTCCGGAACGCCTACATCGCCACATTCCCGAATGCTGAGACCATCTCTGCATTCGCCCGCCAGCATGGACTGGACGGGAAGCTCTGCCAGACCTACCTCACGGCCTCCAGAGGAAATTACCGCGCCATCATGGATTTCCTGGCCGGACTCGACACGCCGGAATCTCAGGAAGCCGGACTGGACCTGCTGGGCCGTATTTCCCAGAAAGACCTCCGCGATGTACCGGCAGCCGTCCTGAACGACCATCTTCGTCATCACCTGGACTGCCGGGAAGAACTCACGGAAGAATATGTCCGCAACCCGCGTATCCGGACCGAACTGCTGACCGCCTACAACCAGGCTCTGCTGAGCCAGGCAGAAAAGGAATTAGGCGAAGAAAAGCTGGAGCAGTTCAAGAAAGAACCGATGGAACTGGCGGCCTGGGTTCAGGAGAACATCAAGGTCGATACCCTCTGCAACATGGGTGGTGCGCCGATTTCACCGGCCGGTGTCTGGAAATGCCGTACCGCCGATGTCAACAGCCGCAACATCTTCTTCACCGCCTTCTGCCGGACCTTGGGCATCCCAGTCCGCATTGATCCGGTGACCGGAAAGATCCAGATCTGGACCCGTTCCGAAGGTCAATGGGCTCGTGCCGATGTGGATTTCAGGAAGGTGGAGGCCACAGCGGCCCCGACCGGAAAGCTCCAGCTGGACTTCCAGCCGACCGCCTTGATGGATGATCCGAAATATTACGCCCACTTCACCATCTCCAGGATCACTCCGGAAGGCAGCCTCCGCCTCCAGAACTACGAGGAAGGAGAAGTCGACATGGGCGGCGGCACGACCTGGAACAAAGTCTTCCGCAAAGGAACGGTAATGGATGCCGGCGACTATGTGCTCGTGACCGGTATCCGTCTGGCCAATGGAGGTGTGCTGTCCCATCTGTCTTCCTTCAGTATCCGTGAGGGTAAGACCACGAGGATTCCGCTGGTCATCCGGGAAGCCGGAACGGAAATACAGGTCATCGGCAGCTTCAACTCCGAGTCGAAGTTCCTGGACCAGAAAAGCGGAGAGCTGAAGTCCATCCTCCAAGCCTGCGGGCGCGGCTATTTCACCGTCGGGATACTCGGTATGGGACAGGAGCCGACCAATCATGCGCTGCGTGATCTGGCCGCTCGTAAAGATGATTTAGGTCAATGGGGACGTACGCTCGTGCTGCTTTTCCCGGATCAGCAGGGGTTGGATGCCTTTCTCCATTCCGATTTTCCGGCACAGATGCCATCCGGTACCGTCTATGGCGTAGATGTCGAGAATATCCGGCAGCAGATCGCCACGGAAATGAAATTCCATGACCGGAACGGTCTGCCGATATTCATCATCGGAGATACCTTCAACAGGGTGGTCTTCGCCCGACAGGGCTATACCATCGGCCTGGGCGACCAGCTGCTCCAGGTCATCCGGAAACTGTAGCGCTACGCTGTCCGGAAAGCCAGTCACGATGACGGACCGGAAGTCCTACCCGATAAGCATGGAAAAAGCCCGATGCACTGCACCGGGCTTTCTTCTTCTGAGTTCCCTATCTCCTAGAAGTAATATCTGAGACCGAGGGAACCTGTTCCGAAACGGAAACTGTTTCTGTTCGACGTATAAGAGAGTCCCTCATCGTTTCCACCGTAGGAAGCCAGACCGTATTTCATGCCCAGAACATTCAAGTCCAGTGCGAAATGATCGTTCAGTCTGAAATTGAAGCGAGCCAGCTGGAAATCCATGCCGAAAAGGAAACCTGTATCGCTTTCGCGGACCTTCACGGAACCGGAATCGACCTTGGAGTACCGGTTCTGAAGACCGAAGTCCAGACCGATGCCCGGAGCATAGGAAATACGGTCGCAGAGCTGAATGTGATAGTTCGTACCGACACCAAATGTAAACTCATGTGTTCCGGAACTGTTCTTCTTCTGGATGAAAGAAGAAATGCCATATTTAAGATTTGCATTCACTTCCCAGTTGTCCATCACGAAATAACCGAATTCCGGAGAAATGGTGAATGTATTCGGAATGGAGGAATCCTTTTCCGTAATCGTCTCATTCCCAGCCTTCAAGGTAGTGGAAGCCGTACCGACATCGATACCGAATCTACCTCCTACATACATGGAACCTTGGTTCTGCGCCTTGAGGGCAGGAACCATCATCATCGATACTGCAACGATGCAAAATAACTTTTTCATATAAAATCTACATTAAATTAAAGTGTTGAATAAGGAAAATATCCGCAAATTCTACGCCAAGGCCTCCAGGACAGCAGAAATTCGACCGATTGACGTAATATTATGTGAAAATTCATCAATTCGTACCGTTCCGCCCATCGAAACTTCCGGATTCCGCCACTTCATGGCGCTTTCCACCGGTGCCCTTCCCGACAGGTGAAACTCGACTGCCCCTGTCCGGTCAGCCAGGTCCCGCACATTTTCCGCCGTGATTCCGCTGCCCGGCATGATGACGATCCGTCCTTCTGCCCTGCGCACCAGTTCCGCCAGCAGTCCAGCCCCCTCCGGAGCTGTATTCCGCTGTCCGGAAGTAAGGATACGGTCACAGCCCAGGTCAATGAGTTCGTCCATGGCCCGGAAAGGATCCCGGCACATGTCGAAGGCCCGATGGAAAGTGACTTCCATCCCGGCAGCCGTCTCCATCAGCACCTCCATCCTCGGGATATCCACCTCTCCGTCCGGAGTCAGACAACCGAAGACGACCCCGTCAGCGCCGGCGATCCGGGCCGTCCGGATATCCTCCATCATGATCGCCGTCTCCAGATCGGAATACAGGAAATCCCCTCCCCTCGGACGGATGATGACATTCAACCTGGTCCGGTCCAGCAACCTGCGGGCCGCCAGGATCTCACCGGCAGAAGGGGTGGTGCCTCCCTCCGGCATACCGGCACAAAGCTCGACCCGGAAGGCTCCTCCCCTCTGGGCATTCAAGGCACTCTCGGCCCCATTGGCACAAACTTCTATACGATATTCTTTCATTTCAATTCAAGTTCAATGATATGGTCGACAGCGGACGGTACCTCATCGAGGTACAGCACGACTCCCTCCCGGTCCTGTCTGAACCTTACGGGACGACCGTCCGGGAAATCCACCGCCTTGCGAACCTTGGCTTCCAGCGGCAGGAAAAGGCCTTTCTCCTGAAGTTTCAGGATATGGACATAAAGCTTGTTCCCCTTCCGAGTGGTCACGCCCCACGGATGCGGCGGAATATCCCCCGCACGGGTACCGCGGATCGTTTCCCCATTGACCTGCATCCAGGCCCCGATCTGACGCAAGCGGTCCAGACCTAAGGCAGGCAATTCCCCATTGGGCTGAGGGCCCATGTTCAGGAGCAGATTCGCCCCACGGCCGGCGGCCTCCACGATATGACGGATCAGCTCCTCACCGGACTTATAATCTTGGTCGCGGATCTTGTATCCCCACATTCCGTTCATGGTATTGCAGGTCTCCAACGGCAGCGGACTGATCTGCTGACCGGAAAGACCGGCGGTATTCTCTCCCGGAAGATCTCTTTCGAACATCTGGAAATCCTCTCCGGAGTAAGGCGTCTGATGATGATTGTTGCCGATGAGCAGCGCCGGTTTGAGCGTGTGCATCATCGCATACTGCTCTTCCAGCTGCCAGTCGAAATCCGGATCCTCATCATGGTCCCAGATGCCGTCGAACCAGATGGCGCGCGGATCATACTTCGTGATGAGTTCCCGGAGCTGGACGTTCATGAAGGCATAGTAATGTGGCCAGTCGGCCTTGGAAGCATCACGACCGGTACCGTGGCCGGTCCTGCCCTGAGGATAGTCCTCCCGGCTCCAGTCCAGATGGGAATAATAGATATGGAGCGCAAGTCCCTGACGGTGACATTCATCAGAAAGCTCCTGCATGATGTCCCTGCCGAAAGGAGTCGCATCGACGATGTTGTAATCGGAAGCCTCCGTCCCGAACATGGAGAAGCCATCGTGGTGACGGGAGGTGATGCAGAGATAGCCTGCACCGGAAGCCTTGATGGCCGATACCCAGGAAGCGGCGTCGAAACGGGACGGGCAGAAGCCGGAAGCCAGTTTCGCATATTCCTGCGCATCGATATCGAAAGCATTCATGAACCATTCGCCCTGAGCCAGCATGCTGTACAGGCCCCAATGGAGAAAGACTCCGAAACGGTCATTCTGGAAAGCTTCCCTGGCTTCCAGGTTTTCCGGAGCCGGAACATAAGCCTGCTGCGCACGGAGCGGAAGCGTGAGCAGCAGCACTGCGGCCAGACCGTAGATTTTTCTGAAAATGTGCTCTTTCATATGTGGTATAAGTTATATTTTTCCAAAGATAAACAATTTCCATAAAAGAACATTTTGAATTAACTTTGTATGCAATACAATAACTATACAGGAACATGAAAAGACTCCTCATTTCCCTGAGTGCCGTCCTGCTGGTACTGCCTCCTATCTCCGCTCAGGACATCGGCAGACATGCCGCCGCGCCGGACGCACTGGAACAGCAGCTGATCGGTTCGGACAAGAATTTCGGCTATGCGATGGGAAACTATTACAGATACTGGAACCAGGCCCGTGAGCTTCAGGCTCCGGACAAGGAAGCGGCCTTCGCACAGCTGAGGCTCCATTTCCAGAAGCACCCGTGGCGGATCAGATGGGCACCGGACGCGATCCGCGACCCGAAGCGTCTGCTGGAACTGCTGAGCGCTGAAGGCACTTTCACCGACATGGATCCGAAGGAACAAGAATGGAGAAAGGCCGGCAAGCTCTACACTTCCGTCTTCCACAATACCCCGGACGATAAAGTCGGCATCTTCATCGGAGACGCCCTGAGAAGAGTCTTCCTCATTACCGAAGCCTACCGGACAGGGAAACTGAAAGGAGATGTTCCGGAGAAAGTCTATTCCGCAATCCTCCATTACGGCGACATCGAGCTCCGGCGTTCCAACCAGAAACCGCGTTTCCACGCCTCCTGCTTCGCGATTCCAGCTGCAGCCTCCAACATCTACTTCTCGCTGCTGAAGGAAATGGACCAGGTGGAGACCTCACCGGAACCGGAACGGAACGATCAGGCTCAATGGCAGCTCAATGAAGTCTGCAAGATGCTCCAGGCGCTCGGCCTGCAAGCCTGGACCCAGCCGATGAGAAGAGACGAGACCGATGCGGATGTCGTTTCCCTGGCGAGATTCCGGAACCATGTCTGGTGGGTCGGCGGCAATGCCCTGGCCTACCGACCGCTGCTTCAGGCAGCAGCCATGTTCAGTTCAGTACCGATGGTGGACCTGCTGGCGGAAGTCTGCCAGAAATGTATCAGCAGCACCTCCCAGGTGACTTTCCACGATGCGTTCTGGACTGAAGGCTTCACCGCGGACGGTGCCGGTTGGGGCCATGGCAAGCAGTGCCTCATCTGGGGCTACCCGATCGACGGAACGTCCAGCGCACTCGACATGCTACAGCAGCTGGAAGGAACTCCGTGGGAACGACCGTTGAGCAAGGAGAACACGGACGCGCTGATGAATTTCTTCAGAGGCGGCAGCTGGTACTGGTACAAAGGCTGGAGGCTTCCGGGCCTGGACCGGAATTCCTACCGAACTGAAAAAGAAAGATACAGCATCGCCTATGCGAAGATGCTCAAGAAAGTCCTCAACAGATGGGCTTCCTCCTTCACGGAAGAACAGCTGAGCGAGCTCCGCCAGCTGAATCAGGAATGTGATGCCCTCGCGATCGATATGGAAGGACAGCCGTCCGGAAACTATTCCGGCCTGCGCTGGTTCTTCAACAACGACGATTTCATGAGGAAGACCTCGGACTTCCACGTCTGCATCAACATGGCTTCCTACCGTTGTGACGGTCTGGAAAGCGCACCTCAGGCAGACAACTATAATTTCACCTGCACGGACGGTGCTACCCTCCTGCAGCGTGACGGCGACGAATATTTCAAGATCATGGGCGCCTGGGACGTGACCTGCTATCCGGGCGTGACCGCCCGTCAGGGCATGGACCGGCTGACACCGGTCACTAATTGGAGAGGTTACTGCAGCCAGTACAATTTCGCAGCAGCCGCACATGACGGCAAGAGTCGCGGAGTCGCCGGACTGGTTTTCGACAAGATGGACGGCAATGCCAAGAAAGCCAAGGACGAGCAGGACGGAAAAACGGAGGTACAGGCCGAGAATGCCATACTCTACGGTATCAGGGCTCACAAGAGCTGGTTCTTCATCGATGACTACATGGTCGCCTTGGGTGCAGGAATCACGGATTACCGCCACCTGGTTCCGGGACCGGTACTCACCACCATTGACCAGACGGCCCTTGAAAACAAGGTCTGGATGCTCCAGGGCAAGAAGAAGACCTTGCTCCAACCGGGATGTACAGGCATACCGGAAGCGCAGCACGGAAGACCGGTCTGGATCTGCCAGGAAGGAAAATTCTCCTATTGCCTGATTCCTGGCACAGAACAGCATGGCAGCGTGATTCTGGAAACTCTCCCGACCCGTTGGATGCAGATGAACAGAGAGAACGAACCTCAGTTGAAGTTCCTTCCGGAACAGGCGGATGTGCTCAAGATCACGATCGACCACGGTCAGCAGCCGGACGGGGCAAGTTATGCCTACGCCGTCTACCTCGGTAAGAAGCTGCCTGCAAAAGCCCTGAAGCGGTTACCATTTGAAGTGCTGCGCAATGATGCCCAGCTCCAGGCTGTACAAGCCTTCGACGGCAAACTCATCGAGGCCGTCTTCTACCCTACAGACCTCAGCCTCGTCCACAAGAAGACTTTCTACCAGCAGGAAGACAGCCGGCTGAACGGCAAGACCGCTGTTCTGGAAACCGGTAAGCACCGGATCAGCACCGATTACCCTTGTGTCCTGACGATCGACTGGACAGGAACACGACCGATGCTCCATCTGACAGACCCGACCATGAACGCCGGACTGGGAGCCATCACCGTGACCATCGACGGCAAAGCCTACAGCGTATCGCTGCCTCAGGACAGCCGCTGCGGAGATACCGTCGCCGTTGAGCTGAA
>JAHHQP010000042.1 GCA_020026355.1 Bacteroidales bacterium | reverse complement strand
CACTATTCTCCGTCAAGAGCTGGACATCTCATGAGAATGAAAATTTTGAAAATCGGACAGAAATCACTAACTTTAATAAATACTTTCGAAGTATGTACTTAATCTTCTGATTTCAGCGGTGCCTGCTTCCTGAAGAAGAGCCAGGTCTCCGCAGCCTTGGCTCATGTTCCATGTCGCTTTCATGATGATTTCCTACGGTTTCCTGGGCATCGGTGCCGTCCTCCTGCACTGGAGGTGGTTCAGTAAAAGAAAGAATGACCTATGGTTCAGTATCTTGAGCCAATGGGCCATTCTTGCTGTGCTGATGACTTATTTCGGAGTGAACTACCTCCTCAGCGGAATGCATTCCTATGGAGATACCACCCTGTTCAATGATTTCCCGCTATGGATCTTTGCCGTGGCTTTTCTGGTCTTCTGTTTACCGGGAGCGGCCGCGCTGTTCCGGGCAGGATCCTCTCGCCGTCGGTAAGAAAGAACTTCAGAAGTTCGGTTCTTGCGGCATCATTGACTTGAAATTGAGGATCAGGCAATGATGATCTGCACACCGGCTTCTTCGATCTGATCCTTCATCTCTTCGGTGATGCCGTCATCGGTAATGATGACATCGATATCCTCGAGCTTGCAGATCTTTCCGAAGCCTCGACGGCCGAACTTGCTGGAATCGGCAAGGATGATGGTCTGCGCGGCCGCGGCCATCATCTTATTGGTCAGACTGGCTTCCTCCGTCGTCGCGCAGGTGATTCCGGTCTCCGTATTGATACCGTCACAACCGATGAAGAGTTTGGAACAGCTGATGTTCTTCAAGCCCGCAGCGGCATATTCTCCTCGGACAGACAAGGATTTCTTGTACATCTTGCCTCCAAGCACCATGACATTGATGTTGTCCCTGTCATTGAGCAGGAGAGCGATTCCTAAAGAAGGAGTCACGACATTGATGGTGTCGATCGGTTGAAGAAGATTGGCGAAAGCCGTCACCGTCGATCCTGAAGCCAGGATGATGGCATCTTCGGGATGAATGAGTCCAAGAGCAGCCTTGGCGATCCTGATCTTCTCTTCCTTGTTCTTTTCCGCCTTCTCGTTGATGCTGATGTCCATGACGCGCGGCTTCACCTGTGAGGCACTTCCGTGTGACCGTATCAGCAGATTCTGGCTTTCAAGGATCCTAAGGTCTTTCCTGATGGTCGGAGGAGTGACTTCAAGGTCGTCAGCAAGTTCCTGAACAGAAACAAAGCCCTTTCTGTCCAATCTTTCCAGGATGAACTTGTGTCTTTCAGCGATGCTTTTCATGTTAGTCTTGTTTTTTGATGTAAACAAATTTACATTATTTTCTTTATTATTTTCGTATTCTTTCATTTTATTTTCATCTGGTTCGAATCGTTACAGTCAATATCTGCTGACCAGATAGGAACGGAGGTCCTTCCAGTCGAGGAAATCAGCCTTTCCGAAAGGGAAAAAGGCGACTTTTTCATTGTGCAGCACCTTCACTTTCACGTTTCCGGACGCATTCCGGAAAAAGATGAACTGAAGATTGGTCGCCATCGGACAGATTTCCGAAATGTTCCAGACTCCGGCGGCGGCTTCCATTTCGTCCGGATTCAGCTGCATTTCCTGACGGATGGCCGTTCGGACATCCGTTTCCTTCAGCTGCAGCAGGCACAGCAGCGGAACGATGTTGGACTCATGACCGAATCTCAAGGTCACCGCCTCGTCACGCTCCCCGGAAATGACCGCATCCGCCGTCTCGACAATGTTGCGCAGCAGTCGCTTGGCATTGGTCATGCAGGCATCCCCGAATCTCAGGGACGGACCTTCCTCGATGTAGGTCTGGGTGCTGAGCACCTTCCAGAGCTGCACGATCTCTTCTTCCGTGAAATGCCGGAACAGATCAAGCTGTCGTTGACCGACGGCCTGCTGACTGCAAGCCAGATGGAAGAAATCGAACATCGTGAGCTGTCGGGAAGGAATACGCTGGATGAAATCCGCGTCATTGAAGATGGCCTGCAGGAAACGGTCCGGTTGAATCCAGACTTTCGCCAGGCTGTCGCTGACCTGCAGTGCAGTCTTGTAGCTGTCACCCGTCTCGCTGTAATTGGACAGATAAGCCATGTCTTTGCGGTAGGCTGTACGGCTGATGCGTAGGGAAGGGTCGAATTCCTTCAGTCGCTCGTCGAAGGCGATCATGCTGTAGATGCAGCGGGTATAGACCGTCGCCTTGCTGTCGATCTGCACCGGGGAGCCGTCCTTGGAACAGAAGACTTCAGGCCAATGGAGATACATGCGTTCAGCGATTCCTCTGTGTTCGAGGCTTCCCTGAGGAGAGAGTTCTCCCTCTCTTCCGTCCGCCTCGCGGACCAATGTACGGACCTCTTCAAGCAAGGCTTTTCCTTCTGGAGTCAGGACCTGCTCGCGCGCAGCCTGCTCCATGAGTCCGGAAGCACGGCTGTAGATATCACGATCGGAGATCCATCGGCTTCCGTGTCTCCCGTAATGGCTGATGTAGAAGGGGACATAACCTACCGGCCGGGTCCAGGTATCTGCCGTGATTTCGGAGGAAGGGTAATTCCGGTAGAATCCACCGGAATAGTCCGGATGCTGACTTATCTTTTCATTGACCTGCTGCCCTGAAAGGGATAGTACGCTCAGGAAAATGAGCAGGAAAGGGAGGAGTTTTCTAAGCTTGACCGTCATTTCAATGGGGCTGTGGTTTATCCAGCGAGGGCAAATATACAATTAATCTGGCTATGAATGAAGCATCCATAGCCAGATCAGTCAGTTCTTGCGGTCACAGCTTCCCTGAAAAGGACATTCAGGTAATCAAAGATCCACGAATTCGGTAGGGAAGTCGGACTCGATCACGTCAGGAGCACTGGCGATCACTTTCCGGAAGCCTTCAGCACGCTCTTCCGGAGTCTTCTTCTTATCTTCCCGCGGAGCGGTGGATACCATGCATTTCACATTTCTTTCACGCAGCGCCTGATACAGTTCCGCATTGCCTTCTTTCATGATATTGCTCTGGACATAGGCCATCGGAATGTTCTCCCAAGGGATGCCGGCCGCTTCATAGGCTCTGAACGCATCCATGTCCTTCACCCAGGCGGACATTCTGGCGGTAGGGTCGAGGCGATAGACTTCCAGGGCCTCTGTCGTATCGCGGACAGTGTACATGCAGTTCATGGCACCGGTGGATTGCACGAGCGGTACGAGGACGTCACGAGTCACGTCCTTGATGTCGAAATTGAGGATGACCTTTCCTTTGCTCCATTCCACGACCTCCTTGACGAGCGGAATCTTGTAAGGCGTCACATTGCCCCAACGGTCCTTCAGGAAGAATTCCTGCAGTTCAGCATAAGTATGATCCTTGACCTTTCCGGTACCGGTCGTGGTACGGTCCAGCGTGCTGTCATGCATCAGCACGACCATGCTGTCCTTGGTCATTCTGGGATCGATTTCATAGACGGTAGGAAGGTACTCGAGAATCTTGTCGAAAGTCTCGGTACAGTTCTCAGGGTAGCCCTCGAGATTGCCGCCACGGTGACCGCTGATCAGGATGCCTTGCTGACCGGCGAAGAAAGCATTGATGTCCTCTGGTTTCGTGCAGTTCCAGTAATGATGGGTATCTTCGGCGGAGGTGCAGGAAATGCCGGACATGGCGACTGCTGCGAGGAAGATTTTCAGGATTGATTTTTTCATGTGGTTTATTTTTTCGTTTACTATGCAAATATAGCATTAATTTGTAAAGTTCGGTTCATGAAACAAAGAAATAGCAACGAAATGGCATCGAAACGAAAGTTATATCCTAGCTATTGTACAATAACAGGATTCTATGTATTTTTGCGCTTTTCACTGAGGAAACAAAATAAAATGAATTACAATAATACCGATATATGAAAAGCAAAAGAAGAATCATATTTTCAATGATGTGCTCCGCAGCCGTCGCATTGGCCGCTTGCGAGCGTGAAGAACTTCCTCCAGTCGTTGACGGAGGAGAAACAGGAGAAGGAGAGGTCTCACCTCCGGTACCGGAAGTTGTCGTGAACCCTGTCATTGACCTGAGCACAGAGATCATTTCCCCTGAAAAAGGAGGGGTCAGCTATGAATTTGCAGAAGAAGTTCCGGCCCTCGTGCTGGTACGCGGCGAAGAGCTGAAGAATGTTCTTTATCTGCCGGTCACGCTGCGACGTTCGGAAAAGCAGCCGTCCTTGGCTACGGTAGAAAAATTGGAAATACCGCTGGATACCCATGTCAAGGATCTGCAGATCAGAGTCGTAGCCGGAGGTCAATGGGAGGCTGAAAAGAAACAGCTGCGCTTCGGAAGAGAACAGAGTCTGCTTCCGTCCGCAAAACGCGACGCTCTGGTCATCGACCAGCCCTATGTTTCGATCTGGACAAGCATCGCTGCTCAGGAAGAAGGGGAGAAGCTCATCAAGGTTCTGTTGCCCCTCACCCCACGCGGTACGGTGGTTTCCCATCATGTCGTTTCCTGCGAGGCTCCAGGTCCTGTGCTGCTGGACGCGCTGATGATCGATGCAGCTTCCAGATCCTTCAGTGGCTGCTACGACTTTTCTGATGGCGGAGCCTTGAAGCAGATGGAGGCTCAGGCGGATTTCAGCTGGAAAGTAGAACAGGCAGAACACCAGTTGCCGGTGAAGTTCAGCGAACCGCTTGAACTTGGCAATGGCGAAGCGATCGAAGGAAAAGACTACCTCTATGTCTGGACCTGCCCGGCTTCAGGCGAGAACAGCCAGGAAATTGAAGTGACGGCTTCCGGAAAGGTGAAGGACGGAGAAGCTTTTTCCGCGCTTGAACTTTACAAGGCCGACCTGACGATGGAAGAAGGCACTCTGGTGGAGATCGGCTCCAGAATCCTGATCAAGGCTCCGGTCCGTCCGGAAGGTCCGCTGGAACTGACTACGGCAGACAACAGGACCAGCCTTGTCGCAGACGGCAAAGACAAGGTCGAATTCATTGTCCATCAAGGCGGTGTGGACGTGACCGCTGAATGTGAAATCAACAAGAAGTACAACGGCATCTTCGACACCCCGATCAAGGGTCATGTGTTCACGAGCACCACCACCGGAACCTTCGTGTTCTATGCGACGAAAGACGGGAAGCAGAGCAATTCTATCCAGATCACGGCCTACCAGGGAGAGGAGACTGACGAGAACGGTGATCTGATCAGCGGTTCCAAGTTCTGCAGGAATGTGACGAAGCAGTCCGGCTGGTTTGACGTGAACAAGAACTGGCAGCAGGACCAGCTGCTCTGCTGGGCGGCGGCTTCTTCCAATATGCTGCAGTGGTGGCTGGAGGATCTGGAAAGAAAAGGTTATGAGATTCCGGCCAGTGTTCCGTTCGGTCAAGGAGGCGGGTATAGTCTCCGGATTTTCCAGGAATTCGTAGATTGCTGGACCGATTACATGAATTCCTCCGATTTCGGCATCTCGTGGTTCCTGAAAGGGGGCGGCATGGAATGGGCCAGCGGAAATGGCTACAGTGCTCCGACCAAGAAAGGTCATGTGGCCGACGGCGGCTATTTCAAGGGAGTGCTGCCGCAGGATGAAGAAGACGCTTTCTTTGCCAGTGAATTCGTCATCCCTTACGGAGCCTGGTCCAACTGGGAATATGATGTCAAGCAAGGTGTTCACAATGATGATGCGACGAGATGGAAGCGGTTTTCCGAGCTGATCCTTCGTTTGCTGGACGAAGGGGCTGTAGCACTGAGTGTGGACTCGCACGAAACGACCTTGTGGGGCTGTGACGTGAAAGATCGGCTCGTCACAAGAGTTTACATCACGAATTCAGATGATAAGATCACGACTTTGGCCGGATATGATATCCGAAGTTCCGGTGGCAGAATCCATCTGGACAAATACCCGGGCAAGACGAACGATCCGACCGGCATCATCCGTCTCACCGGACTGAAAGCCTACGAGAAAAAGACCGGAAGATAGCGGTCTTTTCCTCGCTCAGAAAGAGAAGCCCAGACTGAGTCTTTCGATATGCAGTTCATCTCCGGTCAGGTATTCAAGCGGTACCAGGGCTTTCCTGCAGGTGTAGCTCAGTTCGATCCATGCAATGGTTTTCCCGAACTGGCGGCTGTACCGGAAAGAAGGGGTGAGACCGATCTTCGGACAGGTCAGATACTCATGCTCCCGGTTCTGCATCTGCGGAGCGGATTTGGGCTTCATCTGGGTCGGCTCCGGAACGTAGCTGCTGTCGGTGTAATCATCTATCAGGTGACCGGCATAACTCAAGGCCAGGCCGATGCTGAAGAGATTCTTTCGGACCGGAATGTTTCCCTGACCGTCGATCTGACAGAAGAAAGGTATGAGATGTTCCTGACGGAAATAAGGGTAGAGGGTTGTCAGACGGCTCCGTTCGTGGATTGTGAACTCTGCCTGGATCGTTCCTGCAGGCAGCTTCTTCCTGGTCTGCAGATCGCCGCGGTAACGGAAGGAATAGTGTCGAAGATCCGCATCGGAAACCTTCTTCGGGTCATGGTACCGGGTTTCATTCTCGCCATCTTGGTGATGGACTGTCTTGTATATGCTTTCATAGCTGTTCATTGACCTGCCGTTCATTTCGAAAAGGAGAAGATGACGATGGGTGTTCTCCTTGAAAAGTGCCTGAATCGAAGCCCCGTACTCCAGTCCTGAGAAGGTGTTGTACAGAATCGTATTCGGGGAGCGATGTCCGTATTCGCAGGATCTGTAGCTGCAGCTGCCTTCAAGATAGAGTTCGAAACGGGAAGTAGGATTGAAATCGAGCTGAAGGGAACCGCCCTGGAAGATATTCTTGACAGGCGTCGTCGTCCTGCTGATCTGTCCCATGTTTTCATCATAGGTTTTCCTTTTACCCCAGAACGGTCCGTAGCTGACCAGCAGTTCATAATGAAGGTCACCGGCACTGAATCGCTCGAAGGAAATCCCTTCAACGCTCTTGCGGAAATTCCAGGCGGCACCGATCGTGAGCTTTTCCTTGAAACTGTAGCTGAAACCCAGATCCAGCTTCAGGTCGGAATAGGTATTGGCGTGCCGTAAGTCCTTCATCTTGGAAAGGTTCGCGCTGACGAAATCGAAGGCCGCACCGAGGGTCAGGCCTTTGTAGACCTGAAAGCTGAGGTCCGTTTCCACATGATATCTTTCCGTTTTCTTCAGTCCCTTATTCTCATCCGTCATTTCCAGCAGATCGAAGGTGTTGTAGTAAGGATCCAGGAAAACGGAACCGCTCCGGTTCCGTCCATGATCCAGTTCATAACTGATGGCTCCCCTCATGACGGTTCTCGGATTGAAACGGTAAAGGGAACGCGCACCGGCGAAGACCTGAAAAGCGTTGTCGGACTCATGATAGTTGATCAGCTTGCCGTCACTCTTGTTTCCATATAGTTCGACCAGAGATAGGGAAGGCAGATCCAGCACCTGCAGTCCGGCCGGATTGCGGCTGCCCAGCAACGGAAGCCCGTCCAGAATATAATGTTCATCCACCCAACCGGTCTGAGCCACCGTTCCCAAAGGAAACAGCAGCCCGGACAGCAACGACAGCAGATATGCTTTTCTTTTCCTCATGCCTTATCTTTCAAGGAAGGTTGTTTCCGCAGATGGAAATCGTTGGTCGAATTGTTGGTGTCCATGTAGATGATCTTCGCTCCGTTCCGCATGGAGGCTTCGGCATCGATGCCGCTCGGATCCGTTGATCCAAATTCAATATCCTCGGTACCGTACTGATAGCCGTAAACAAGTTTTTCCTTGTTGCCCGGAATCGCTTCGGTCGCTTCCTTATCCACATTGCGGTAGACGGAATGACCCTGACTCCAGGTCTGGTAGATGTAACCTCCATCCAGATCCGGGGTCAGACGCTTGATGTTTTCTCCGGCAGACTTGATCTCGAAGGCTTCCACGGCATCCAGACACCAGGAGCGGTCCAGTCTCTTGAAGCGGAACATGATGTCGTCCTCAAGCCCTTTCGGATAGAAAGTCGTCGCATCAGATTTCGCGAATTCTGCAGGAGTCATCCCTTCAGTGGTGAAGATCAGCAAGGCTGGAGAAGCGATCGGCAGGATCCAGCCGAAGCCCATACCGTAGAGGACGCATTTCATATAACGGGAGGCTGGGATCTTCTCGGATGGTGCCGGATACATATACCCCTGCTCCATTCCGGATTCCGGATCATAATGGACATAATCAGCTTCAGAAAGGTCAATGGCTCCAGGCAAGGTCAGGCTGTGGTCGATGGCTCCGCACATGGCGATCACGACATCCGAATAAGGAGGAATGATCAGTTCACCCTGCACATACCATACGGCCTGGTGCAATGGAATCCAGTTTTCAGCCGCATAACATTGCTCTCCCTTGTAATTGATGGTCTCCCACATCGTTGCAGAAACCTTGTTGGAGGCTCCGGGAGCGACCGCCATGCCGAAATTCTTCAGACGGGCTTCTACGCCGGAATTGTTGTAGAGCTTGAAGTAACTGTCTTTCGTATAGTTCTTGGTCGTCACCGGATCGATCATGCCGCCGGTATACATTTCCTTGATGATGACCTGCTTGGTCGTGGAGGCAATCATCCTGATGACGATGGCTTCTTCCGGATTCCAGTTCTTGTCCACGACGATTTCTTCCCGGCTGCCGTTCAGGACAGTCCCCATGTTACCGGTGCTCCATCTTGCTGAAGCATAGGCGGAATAAAGCCCGAGCGGAACCTGGAAAACGGTAGACCCATCTTCCTCGGTCTTCTGCTCATAGATCATCTCGCCGGAAATGAGGCGGACATTCGCGCCAGCCAGAGAATGGTCCGCCTGGCCCTCCGCAAGTTCCAGACGGACCGTCACTTTCTGCAGATCCAGTTCGGGTCTCTTGGAATCATTGATTTTATTGCAGGCAACAGTCATCAGGATCAGGGCCATGGCTAATGTGTAGATTCTTGTTTTCATATGCTTTAAATTTATTGTATCATCAAAATTTCAGACGGACGGAAAGGCCATAAGAGAAACGCGGGATGTAACCTTTCCCGTAGATGGAACTTTCCTTCATGGTCGGCCAGTTCGAACGGACCGTCTGCATGTTGTTCAGGAAATTCGTGGCATAGAAGGAAACGGAGGCGAAATCGCCGAACTCTTTCGTCAGGTTCAGATTCACGGAATAGTAAGGCGATATGCGTCTTTCATCGAAGATGAACTGGTAATTGGACTTCTTCACCAGTTTCGACAGGTCCGCATAAAGCACCGGATCGTTTTCTTTTGCCCAGATGAACTTGTCCATGAAAGGAATCAGTTCATCCGGTCTTTCCCAGGTGGAATAATACATCGGATAGGAAGCGACCTTCCTGTTCCGGTTGTAGATGTCCCCGTCACTGCTGATGTAGTCAGCAGGATTCTCCAGAGCGGCGCTGCGCTGATAGCGGGAGGATTCGCTCAGATTCTGCGAGCGGCTGAGCAAGGTGCTTTCCAGCCGTAAGGAAATGACCATCCTGATCTTCGGAATGTGGGTCGTGAGCATCACGTTCAGGTTCACATCCTGAGTCAGGTTGCCGTTCACTGCCGCCGCAGGACCGGCATAATGAGCGATGTACTTGTAGGCTTTCGCACCCGATGAAGTACTCAGCAAACCGGGCGCATCCTGACTGATGACCTCATTCACTCCTCTGTAGCGGTAATAGTTACCATCAATCCGGAGCTGGGTGTGGATCGCTTCGATTCGAGGGAAGGTCAGGACATATTCCAGGCCCATTCTGCGGCTCGGACTGCCGTTCACATACCGGCTGTCCGGAATGAAACGGCGGTAGGTCACATGGTCAAGCTCCTGTGCCGGGAATTTTCCGGTCTTGTCGGATACCGTCACGATTCCAGTGTTACGGTCCACCTGGAAACTGCGGTCAGCGGAAGGAATCGGAAGTCCCTCCAGCGCAGAAGGACCGGTATAGTTATAGGAGAACGGCAGATAGCGTTGCTGCGGCAGATAAGTGCCGTTGACATCGTTCATGAAGAAAAGGAGGCGAAGCCCGAAACCGCCGGCGACCATTTCAGCACCGATCTCGAACTGATCGCTGGACTGCCATTTAAGGTTCTTGTTGTAGACCGGTGTATTGATGAAAGTCCGGTAGGCCTGGAAAGAGACATTCTCAGCATCGCTGGCAGTCGAGAAAGTCGCCAGATCCATGTATTGAGGACGTGGATAGAGAATGTTGAAAGAGGGGAGTTTCACAGCTCTGCCCCAGCCGACATGGGCCTTGAGATCAGAAACGAACTGATCCTTGTTTTCCCAGACGACATATTCGAGATTGAAACGAGGAGAGACGGCAGGAACCGTGCGGTACTCTGAACCGCGGATGAAAGTGAAATCACCGCGGACTCCGGCCATGAACTTCAGATAGGAATCCTTGCCGGTATGAAGGGTCAGGTTATCTTCCAGAAAGACGGACAGGTCATGCATGGCCGGGTCTTCGTAGAGGAGGTATTCTCTCCAGCTCGGGGCATACCGCAGGTCATCGTAGCAGGTGCCCCTTCCCAAGTTGTGAGCATAGGAATATTCGGCTCCCAGCATCACGTGGTTGAAGATTTTACGGCCGTAGCTGTTCTTTGACTCCGCTTTCAGTTTCGTATTGAAATACAGCGGTCTGTTGCTGTAGTAGCGCAGCTCGTACCAGGTGCCTGGCTTGAGCAGGATCACGGGCGCGTCCGGATTCACATCATAGTCTTCCGCCACGTGATAACCGTTCTCCGTCGTGTGGATGGCAACGTCGGAAGCGCTCTCGCTCCGGATTTCATTCCAGGTCGAGAGATTGTCCGTATAGGACAGAGAGGCAGTCCAGTCCAGACTGTTCAGCAGACGGGTACCCGGAACCCATTTCAGCCCGGCATTCAAGCGGAAACCGTTCTGCCGTTCTTTCTCGTAGTTCTTACCGATCTGGTCCGGATCCGCTTTAGAATCATAACCTCCGAGATTTCCGCTGAAGCCGGCACTGAAGAGCAGCGGGGCTTCTTTCCGGTCTTTAAGATGGAGATTGTAATTGAGCGTCAGACCGTTGCGATCATAACTGGTATATGGGGAAAGCAGGTTGGAGATGGATCTTGCCCGCTCGAGGGAAGCGTTGAGCGTACCTTGACCGATATTGAAACCTTTCCGCAAGGCAAGAAGGTGCGTATTGGGCCGCGTCACGAGTTCCACGACAAAAGGTGTCCGTCCTTTCGCCGTGCTGATCTTGACCAGACCGCTGTTCAGGTCACCGTATTCAACGGACGGGATGCCGGTGACGATCTCGACAGATTCGACATTGGTGATCGGAATGCTGCGGCTGTCGATTCCCTGCAGCTTTCCGTAATCTGCATTGTTGCTCATTTTCACACCGTCGATCTCAACGGCTGTGGAGAATGAACTGGAGTTCAGCTCACCAGACGATCCATGGACTTCAAAACGTGTCGGAGCATTGGTGAGATTGATGTCCCCCTTGAATTTACCGCCCGGCAGCAAGGACATCACATCCGTGATATCCGTAGCCTGAAGATGGTCCAGAGCCGTGCGGTCCACTTTGTAGGAACTGGAAGAATTGGATTTTCCGGTCTTCGAATCGGCCGTGATGACGACCTGGTCGAGTTCGAGAGTCTGAGGCTCCAGAGAGAAACATAGTCCGGTAATGTTTCTGGAAACCTGAATCTTCAAAGATTTGACGACATACCCCAGCGAATAGACGTTGAGTACATGTTCGCCGGCGGAAATATGGTCAAGTACGAAGCAGGCATTCTTGTCTGCGGTGGTCCAGCAATCCTTTTCCGCGGTAGCTACTACAGCGAAGGGGACAGGCTGGCGTGATTTCGCATCAATGACCTTACCGGCAATGGAATAGTGCTCGGTACGTACGGCCGCTGTCGCCGGTAAGCCGGAGAGAAACAGGCCGAAGCACAGCATTGAAAGGAAAAAGGTACGGATCATTGACAGAAAAATAGAATCCGGATCCTCCGGAAGAGGACCCGGAAATGAGTTATATTACTTCACGTTTTCAGTGGCGTCACCTTTGTAGATGAGCTGACGGACTGCGGCACCGACCTTGTGCTCGGCATAGAGCTGCTTGCCGGCACCGTCCTTGATGCTGTAGACGAAGAGGGAAGCTTTCAACTCGCTCGCTTCGTCCTGATTCTCGGCGGCGATGTAGAGCGTCTCCGGATCATAGATGTTCAAGGCGATCTTCTTGATGGCCATATTGCCCTCGAGGGTGAACAGACTCTTGTATTCTCCAGTCTTGATATTCAGGCTGCTGACTGCTCCGGCATTGGAGAAGTAGAGTACAGGCTCAGTAGGATGGACAGCGATGGCTGATTCCGGAAGTATCTTCCCTGTCGTCTCGATTTTCGCATCGATGGTTTCATAATTATTGTAGATGTCGATAGGGGTCAGGATGAAAGCCTTGGTCGTTCCATTGTCGTTGGTGACCGCGATGACCTTGGAAGGGAAATAGACATTCTGCATTTCAGTATCGAATCTACCCATGGCCGCCTGAAGGAAAATCGGCTCGGCCAGGCGGTTGTCGCCAGGCATGGCTCCCTGGAGGAGCTGAGAGTGGTAGATGACCGTTTTTCCCTTGTGATCATAATAGATACGGAGCATGTCTGTTTCAGACGAAAACATGGATGTCGCGATGTTGGACAGTTTATACTGAGACTCGATATCAGAGTTGGATACCACATTGCTCGTCATGAGTACCTTTTCTGTTTCATTACCGATGAAATAAGCACGGTGTCCGGACCAGGGTTTCTGCTGGAAGCAGTGGATGATCAGGATCTTCTGGGCCGGGATCAGGCTGGAGAATTCTTCCTTGACCTTCAAGGTCGTCGGATCAAGGCTGTAGATCTTGTTCGGGTTATCGGTGCTGAGCAGTACATCCAGGTCTGTCGATCTCTTCAGCAGGGTATTGTAGTCAGACAGGAAAGAGCCGAACCAGGCGATGTCGAGGGCCTTCTTTCCAAGTTCATTCTGCGGGTTCACGGTCTTGAAGACATCCTTGTAGACAGGAAGTTCCATCCGGTCCAGACGTTTATAGGCCAGCATGCTTCCTTCCTTGCCTTCCGTCAGCAGCAGAAGGCCCCTGTTATCGTAGGAGATCGGAACATTGACCTGGAGCGTGAAGTTCTTCACCACCGGCTCGTTCTCGCCGAGCGTTACCTTGAAGGAACCGTCGAAAGTGCCGAGCTTTGCGCAGGTGTAAGTGAGAGTGGCTTCATTGCCGACAACCTCCTCACCGATCTTCCACTCATAAGTCAATGGACCGACTTCGCCTTCTGTGAAAGTGATTTCCGGAGTGATGGTAAGCGTGGCGTTCTCGAAGTTCTCATACGCTTCCTCGAGGCCTTTGACTTCCTTGACCATAGCCATTCTCGGGGCTACATTGACCTTGAATTTCTTAACGAAAGGTTCCTTTCCGTTGATGCTGACCTTGAAGGCGGCATCGAACGCTCCGGCTTCCGCACAGGTATGACTGAGCCGGGCTTCTTCACCGATGAGCTGTTCACCTAAAGTCCATTGATAGGTCAGCTGACCGACTTCACCTTGGGTGAACTGGATTTCAGGGTTGATTTTGAGGACCTCGTCCTTGTCCAGCGCATAGACGGCTTCGATGCCGGTGATGTCCTGGATCTCAGCGGCGATCTTGTTCGATTTTTCGGTACAGGATACCGAGAAAGCAGCTGCCGCGGAAACAGCAGCGATTAGTTGTAAGATTCTTTTCATATCATGCAATTATTAGTAGGATACATTTCGGCTTGCAAAGAAAAGAATCATAGCAGATTCATACAATACTTTATTTTTGTAATTTTTCTGCGGTCATATACTTACTTTTTGGTAGAAAAGCGCTTCTTATATCAGAAAAGTGGAACTTTTAGCAAAGTCGAGACAAAGGCTTATTTTCTTGCCTTGTTCCGGCCGTTGTTGAAACGATAGCCGATGCCGAGCATGAGGTTGTTCGGATTCTTGAAATTGTAGAGCTGGTAGCCGATGTGGATGAAGCAGTCGTGCCAGCCGTCCGTATCCTTACCCCGGCAGATGAGATTCCTGCCCAGGCCAATGTTGATGGCTTTCTTGCGGCTCGCCCCGTAGAGGATGAGATCGTAGGTCATGTGTCTTCTGAATTCATTGACCTGGGTCAATGAGGACTTGGCTTTTCCCGGACCTTCGAAGGAACGGGAGACACCGATGCGACCGCCGATGCTGTTCACACCGGCATTCGGATAACGGGTGTTGCCGTTGGAGAAATGGGTGAGTCCAACGCCGACCGTCAGATTCCACATCGGAGCGAACTCCCAGTCCAGCAGGAGCCCCAGATT
>JAHHQP010000041.1 GCA_020026355.1 Bacteroidales bacterium | reverse complement strand
CAGAAGAACAGCTATCTTTTTACTTTAAATGCGTGAGGATGCGATATGTTTTCTAAACTTATGAGATAAGGCAACCAGACCGAACTCTGAGGTTACTTCTTCATTTCGCATCCTTGAAGATGGTCAGCTATCAGTTTTGACGGACAAAGACATGACCCGAGAGATCAGCGGTCTCATCCGCGGAAAGAAAGGCTTCGATGTAGAGAGGTGTTCCTGCCTCGAAGAGCTCGACGGTCAATGGAAAGACCAGAGCCCCATCCTCCTCGACCATCTGGTCAGCAGCTGCAGCAGCAAGGAGTTCTCCCCTTTTGTACAGGCGGACTTCTTTCACATGGAAGCTGGCAGAATCTTTCAGAGGTACGAAAGCAAGACGGTAAGAGCCATTGCCCGTGATTTTTCCGCTGCAATCAAAACGCCAGGCTGATCCATCGGACGAGATATCCTCCGGTTTCCAGGAAGCAACATATTTTCCGAAAGCCTCGTAGCCGGAATAATCTGGCTCATAATACAACGGCAAGGAGAAATGACGCGGCGAAACGACTGTGATAGCCTTGAAATCATTCTTGTCGGCAACAGTCACGGCTTCTGCATATTCCGGAGAACGGAAGGTCGGATAAGAGCCATCCAATGTATAATGGATGGAAGCGCCAGCTACCGGAGTTTCCAGTTCGAAGGTATAACCTTTCTCGTCCTCTTCCAGACGAGTGACGATCGGTTCCGGAACGCGATAATTGCATCCCTTTCCATCAAGGCGACGATAATGAGTTTTCATTCTACTCCGGAAATCAGAGAAATCACGGCCAGCAGACTTGCACCAGGCCACTTCGGAAAGAGCGAGCAAACGCGGGAAACTGAAATATTCCGCATAGTTTTCTGAACGGTTCTCATTGAGATACGGGATTTCCTGAAGCAGGGTGCCATGAATGAACTGATCACTCCAGAAACAAGCTTCCACACCCAGAACACAGGAAGACGGCGAATAATCCGGAACATCCAGGCTATACACCTTCTCCAAAGAAACCGGTGGCAACCAGGTCGCGCCCTTGACCTCGCCCGGTGTCGAACTTTCCGGAAAATCAAAGTAGAAATGACTAGACGGAATCAGCACGGCCTTATGAGGGGTGCCGGCAATCTTCACAGTGTCACTGGCATGATGCCAGAACATTCCGACCAACGGCTGACTGACATCACCACGCAGCAGGATTTCCTCCCAACCCGTCACGGTCTTACCCTTAGCAGCCATCATATCCGCGACCACATTGGTCAGATAACCTTGTAGATCGGAAGTCTTTTCCAGTCCCTGTTCCTTGCGGACACGCTGACACTCCGGACATTTTTCCCACTCGGTATAGACGGCCTCATCCCCACCGATATTGACATAAGGCGAAGGGAAAAGCGTGCAGACCTCATCGAGCACATCGCTGAGGAAACGATAGGAACTTTCCTTGCCCAGGCAGAGCAGGTCGCGACTGATGAAATGCTGAAGCGGCAACTGATGCTGGATTCCTGTACAGGAAAGCCACGGATAAGCGACGACCGCCGACAACATATGAGCCGGGAACTCGATTTCCGGAATGACTTCTACGCCACGAAGCTGGGCATAGGCGATGATTTCACGCATATCTTCCTGAGTATAATAGCCACCCATCGGATGAGTACCCGTCTTGGCCCAGGCTCCCATCTCCGTCAATCGAGGATATTTCTTGATTTCCAGCCTCCAGCCAGAATCATCGATGAGATGAAACTGCAGTTTGTTCAACTTGTACATCGCCATCATATCGATGTATTTCTTCACGAATTCCTTATCGAAAAAGTAGCGGGCGACATCCAGCATCATGCCTCGCCACGGTCTTTCCGGAGCATCGGAAATCTGCACCTGAGGAACTTCCCAGGAGACCCCTCGTTGCAGTTCACGACTGTAGACGGCTTCTGGAAGAAGCTGAAGCAAGGTCTGGATACCATAGAAAGTACCTGCGGGATCATGACCCGTGATTTCAATCCTTGAAGAGGTTACCTTCAATTCATAGCCTTCCGGGCGTGTCGATTTTTCTGAGTCCGTACGGAGAACAAGTCCTTTGCGTCCCCCTTCTTTCATATGGAAGTTGAAGCCTGTTGATTTTCCAAGCGTCTCTGCCAGGTATCTGGCCAACGGTTCCGACTCCGCATCATAAGAAAGAGTCATGCCCTCTTTAAGCAAGAATGCTTTTCCTGGCATGAAAGTAACGGATTCCGGTTTCGGGATGAGATCATGCCCCCTGACCGGAAGTGCAGTAAAGCAGATACAGGACAAGACAAAGAGACTGCCCTTTAATAATTTGTGGATAGATTTCTGAAACATAATATGTGATAAGATTTATTCCTGCCATCCTCCAAGGATGGTCATATATATAAGTACCTGCTGTGCGACAAAATACTTACGGTTCACAAAGTTAAAAAAAATCGTAGAAAATACTTGCTTTTATCAGAGGCAATACATATCTTTGCAATTCAATTGTTCGGTTAAAGTCGTTCTGACCACCGCAATTGAATGGTTATTAGTTTTAGTGTTATTAATTATGTGGTTAGTATGAGGCTGCCTCGCGAGATGCGACGCTGTCTCATTTTTTTCTATACCCCATACCGGTACGAATTGTCCGGACAAGGTATCCTGCCTTTCAATGATTTTTGCTATTTTTGCAAGCATTATCCATTAAAGACCACATCTCATCCATGAAAAAATCAACAATGCTCTTCGCGTCGATCCTGGCCGCTGTCAGTCTGGACGCACAACCCGGACAAGTCTGGCAAGATCCTGAAATGAATGCCGTCAACCGCTGTCCGTCACACACCAGCTGGTACGCCTACCCCTCTGCAGAAGAAGCCAAGCGAGGAATTCCTGAAGAAGCCTCCAATTACCTGTCCCTCAACGGCACCTGGAAATTCAACTGGGTCCGCCACGCAGATCAGCGACCGACAGATTTCTACAAGACCGATTTCAACGATCTCGGCTGGGACCATATGGAAGTTCCTGCACTCTGGGAACTGAACGGATACGGAGATCCGCTCTATGTCAATACAGGTTATGCCTGGAAAAATCAGTACAAGAACAACCCTCCTATCGTACCGGTCACTGAAAATCATGTCGGTACGTACAGAAAGGTCATCGACATTCCTCAATCCTGGAAAGGAAAGGAAATCTTCGCCCATTTCGGTTCCGTCACTTCGAACATCTCCCTATGGGTCAACGGTAAATTCGCCGGATACAGCGAAGACAGCAAGCTGGCGGCAGAATTCAACCTTACCAGACTCCTCAAACCCGGCAAGAACCTCATTGCTTTCCAGGTTTTCAGATGGTGCGACGGCACCTACCTGGAAGATCAGGACTTCTCCAGATACAGCGGTGTCGGCCGTGACTGCTGGCTGTACACTCGAGAAAAAGCCCGTGTCGAAGACATTCGCGCCACTCCAGTCCTTGATGAAGCCTTCAGAAACGCTCGTCTGGACATCAGCTGCACCGTCAAAGGAAAAGCGATCACGACCCTGACCTTGACCGACAAGACCGGGAAGACCATTGCTGAGACCCAGGTCAATGGAGCCGGAAGACACCAGCTGTCCATGGCCGTCGAAGCCCCTCTGCTGTGGACCGCTGAGACCCCTGACCTCTACACCCTGACCGCCACGACCCATGTCAATGGCAAAGTATCTGAGGTCATCCCGTTCAAAGTCGGCTTCCGTAAGGTAGAAATCAAAGATGCACAGGTGCTCATCAACGGAAAGCCGATCCTGTTCAAAGGAGCCAACCGCCATGAAATGGATCCTGACGGTGGCTATGTCGTCACCAGAGCCCGCATGCTCCAGGACATCCGCATCATGAAGGAACTGAACATCAATGCCGTCAGAACCTGCCATTACCCGGACAATCCGATCTGGTATGAACTGTGCGACGAATATGGCCTCTACGTGGTCGCTGAAGCGAACATCGAATCTCACGGCATGGGCTACGGCAAGGAGACGCTTGCCCGTGATCCGCAATACCGACTTGCCCACCTGCAGCGCAACCAGAGACATGTCCAGACCTTCTACAACCATCCATCCATCATCATCTGGTCCATGGGAAATGAAGCCGGTATGGGACCTAACTTCATGGACTGCTATCGTTGGATCAAGGCAGAAGACCCTATGCGTCCGGTCATGTATGAACGCGCGGAAGGCGGAGAAGGAACAGACATCTTCTGCCCGATGTACCATGACTACGCAGCCTGCGAGAGCTATCTGGAAAACAAGCCGAACAAGCCGCTCATCCAATGCGAATATGCCCATGCCATGGGCAATTCGATGGGAGGTTTCAAAGAATACTGGGATCTCATCCGCCGCTACCCGAACTATCAGGGCGGTTTCATCTGGGACTTCGTCGACCAGTCCTGCCACTGGAAGAACAGCGAGGGAACGGACATCTACGGTTACGGCGGCGACTTCAACAAATACGACGCTTCCGACCAGAACTTCCAGAACAACGGCATCATCAGTCCGGACCGCGTCTACAATCCGCATGCTTACGAAGTCGGTCATATCCACCAGAACATCTGGGTCCGTCCGATCGACCTGCAGAGCCGCAGATTTGAAGTCTACAACGAGAATTTCTTCAGCGGACTGGACAAATTTGAACTGAACTGGACCCTCCTCGCTGACGGTATCGCCATCGAGACAGGACATATTGGAAAAGTACAGGCTGCACCTCAGGAAAAGACAGAAATAGTCCTCGATTATGAGGATAGCCAGCTCACGGACGGACGGGAATGGCTGCTCAACATCGAATGGAAGCTGAAAGCAGCTGACGGTCTGCTGCCTGCCGGATGGCGCGTCGCCTATAACCAGATTCTGCTCAGCCCATATACCTGGCCAGAAATGAAACTGAAGAACAAGCAGCTGACGAACCGTGCTCCGGCAAGTGTGGAGATCCTTCAGAATGATCATAACTATCTCATTGTCAAAGGAGAAAAATTCCAGATCGACTTCCGCCGCAAAGACGGATTCCTGGACCGCTATTGCCTGAACGGCAAGGAACTGCTGGAAGAAGGAACTGCTCTCAAACCGAATTTCTGGAGAGCAGGAACCGACAACGACTACGGTGCGAAGATGCAGCTGCTGTCCAGAGTCTGGAGAGCTCCAGAGTTCCAGCTTCAGGAACTGGAAGGAAAGATGATGGATGGACTTGCCGCCATCAGAGTCCGCTACGAACTTCCCGAGGTCAAGGCCTCATTGACCTTGAATTATACCATCAATAACGAAGGAGCGATCCTGGTGGAGCAGAAGATGACAGCCCATGCCGCTGAAGGAGAGAATATTCCACATCTTCTCCGTTTCGGCATGAAGCTGGAGATGCCGCAGCGCTATGACCGGATCAGGTATTACGGCTGCGGTCCTCATGAGAATTATGCAGACAGGAACCATTCTTCCCTGCTGGGACTCTGGGATCAGAGCGTGGCTGAACAATACTACCCTTATATCCGACCGCAGGAATCCGGAAACAAGACCGGCATCAGATGGTGGACAATCCTGGGACTCGACAGCAGAGGACTTAAAATCTACAGCGATAGGGGCCTTTCCGCTTCCGCGCTCGAATACACGATCGAGGAACTGGAAGACGGAATCGAGAAAGGACAGCGCCACTCGCAGGAGCTCCACAAATCCGGACACACGACGGTCTGCATAGACCTTGCGCAGATGGGTCTGGGCTGCGTCGACTCTTGGGGAGCCTGGCCGATGGAGAAATATCTCCTTCCTTACGGAAACTACGAGTTCTCTTTCATCATCGAGCCTTATTACTTGTTCTAAAACGGTGAATGAACGTGGAGTGGTATGGTTATTGATAAATGAGCCACTCTGATTTTATGACAAAAAGACTATGGGACTATTGACTATTGAAGATCTTCAGGCTGCAAGCTCATTTTTCAGGGGCGATAAAGGCGAAAAGAGAGGTGAAAAACTGATGCACATGCTGTCCGTGGACAAGTTGAACGACCTGTATGACAGGCATGCTCATTATCAGGGACAGCAGTTCGCGGCAGATGTCCTGGTGGATCTGGGCATCGACTATACGGTCGAACTTGACGGTAGGATCCATTCCGCGACAGAGGCGAAAGAGGCCTTGGCCGCCCTCCTGCCGGACGGTCCGTTCATCACGATCAGCAACCATCCGTACGGCAGCATCGACGGCGTCATGCTCATTGACCTGATCGCTTCCATACGGCCGGATTTCAAGGTGGTCGTGAACCAGATCCTTTCCAGGATCAAGGCTTTAGGATCGAACTTCATCGAAGTGAACCCGAACGGTGATACCAAGGCGACGCCGACCGCGACCAGCATACGAGGTATGAAAGACTCACTGGAACAGTTGAGAAACGGTTCTCCGCTGGGGCTTTTCCCGGCCGGAGCAGTTTCTAACCTTTATCTTTTCAAGGGCAAGATTGAAGACCGGCCTTGGCAGGAACCTATCATCAAGCTGATCAAGAAAGCTCGGGTTCCGGTCATTCCGATCCGCTTCTTCGACGGAAACTCGAAATGGTACTATTCCCTGGGAGTGATCAGTTCCGCCATACGCTTGCTCCGCCTGCCCGGTGAAGTGTTCAACAAGGCCGGAAAGCCTGCACGGATCGGCATCGGACCGATCATTTCCGTAGAAGAGCAGAAGTCCGTGAAAGACATGAAAGAACTGACGGAACTCTACCGCAATGCAGTGTACGGACAAGTCAGTCTCCAGAAAAAATGACAGTTTCGCGCTTTGGCACAGAGATTGTAATTTATCTAGACAAATAGTTTTTCACAAAGTTAAGTTTTAAGTTAGACATTGAATAAAAGGAAAGGCTTCCGATGAGAATCGGAAGCCTTTCTCATTGTCTGAAAAGGTTCAGTCAGCTGATGAGTTCCTGTTTCATTCGACGAAGATCCGTCACCTGCTGAAGTCCTGTCATTTGATCAGATCCAGGATCTCGACCGGACGATGGATGATCTTCCAAGGGTGGTAGGCCCTGAGTTCTTCTTCGGTCCGGAAGCCCCAGGCGACACCGACGGTCCGCACCCCGGCACTCAGACCGGTCTTCATGTCCACATCCGAATCACCCAGATAGACGGTTTCCTCAGATTTCGCTCCGAAATGTGCCATCGCATCGAAGACGATATCCGGTGCAGGCTTGATCGGACGTTCGTCGATCTGTCCGAGAATGAGATCGAAAGGAACTGCCGAAAAATAGTGCCGCATCACTCCCTCAGCACCGGCCTGGAACTTGTTCGTCGCGACCGCGATATGGATTCCCGCTTCCTTGAGCTGACGGATCACCTCCACGATGCCCTCATATGGGGCCGTCGTGTCACATTTGTGCACATTGTAGTACGGATAGAACTCCGCCTCCACCCGCTCTGCCGTCTCTGCATTCCGGCAAGTCTCAGGAAGGGCACGGAGGATCATGTTCCGGACCCCGCTGCCGACAAAATATTTATACTCATCAAGGCCATGCACCGGGAAGCCGCACTTCTCCAGCGCATGATTGGCCGAATCGCACAGATCCTGCAAAGTATAGAGCAGGGTGCCGTCCAGATCAAATACAATCAGTTTCATTCTTCTAAAATCAGATTACCGGGAGCGTATAGACCACTCCCATGGAGATACGTTGACGGTCCGGGATCCTCGTTCCGAAAGCCTCCTGCGCCCGCTGTTCCAGGATCGTTCCTTTATACAGATAATGGAGGAAAAGCTTGAATCCCCGGTCTTCCGTGAACGGGAACCATTCCACACAGGCCTGGGCATTCCAGTCCGTCATATAATTACCGGCAGAATAATCGCCGTATGCTTCATAGATACCGGCCAGTTCCCAGGTTCCCTTGACATAGAGGTTCCATTTCGGGTGCGGAGAATAGTCCACGTCACCGATAAGGGTGAGGTAATGGACATTCCTGAGATTCTCAGCCCCTTTGCGGTCACCTTGCAGGATACTCAGCCGATTCTGGCTGTCCAGTCCTTCACGAGAATACATGAGGTCGAAATAAGCCAGGACCGGACCACGCTGCCAGGTATTGCCGGCTGTGACATAATAGATGTTCGCACCCTTGGCCAGATTACCGGCAGAAACGGCATAGCGCAGTTCCAGGGCATCATCGATGAAACGACCGTTCCAGTTGAAAGTCGCCAGCAGCGGGAAAGAGGATTTCTCCAGATCCGCCGGACGGCCGTAGGCGAACAGATCGCCATCGCTGCCGCTGCGGTTGTTCACCAGCTGGATGTTGATGTCATGGCTCGGAGAAAGCTGGAAAGAACCCATCAGACCGGTCTGGTAGCAACCGACCGTCGCATTGAATTCGGAGAACTCACGGATACGCAGGGCATTGACATAATATTCATGACCACCGAGACAGACAAACTGTTTACCGGCGACCAAGCTGAACTTCTGATTCGGATGGTGATAGCTGATATTCGCGTATTCGATGGAAGAAGCCAGGTTATCCAGCGAAAACGGATTGCTGTACTTGTTGAACGACTGGCGGAAATGATAGGACAGTTTCGGATTCAGCTGTCCATAGATTTCCATACGGACACGGTTTACCTTGAAAGACAGCTCATCGAACCGGTTGTCCACGATATTGGCAGCCAGAGAACTGTAGAATTCAAGATTGATGTGGGAACTCAGGTCCGGTACCGTCTTTCCCTGAGAAGCGGCGATGCGTTCACGAACCGTACGCATCGAATCGGAAGGCTCTACGAAACTATCGTTCTGTGCAGCCAAGGTCAATGGCAGAATCGCCAAAAATAGGGTTATCAGTTTTCTCATGCCGCGAAGATAATGAAAAAACAGGAAATTAGCGAGAGCCGAGCCAGATGAAGACCATACCGATCAGGATCAGCAGGAGATCCAGAATCTTCGCCTTGAGATTTCTTTCCTTGAACAGGACCACACCACAGGTAAATGAGACCAGTACCGATGATCGCCGGATGAGGGAAACGACCGAAATCATCGCCTCCTCCTGGGCCAAGGCCTTGAAATAGAGAAAATCCGCTGCAGACAGGAAAATGGAGATGAGCGGGATCGCCCAGGACCAATGAAAGGGGGTCGTTTTCTTCCGATGCGGTACCCAAAGGACGCTCACGATGAGCGACATCAGGAAAAACTGGTAGAGATTGAACCAGCTCTGCACGAAAAGCGGATCATAGGTCCGGCAGATGAACTTGTCATACAGTCCGCTCACCGCCCCCATGAAGGCTGCACCGGCCAGACACCAGATCCAACGATTGTGCTTGAAATCCACCTCTTCCTTCTTGCTGGAGAGACTCAGAAGAAAAATGGAGACCAGAGCCAGAAGCACACCGATCCATTGATAGAGATTGAGCCGCTCCCCGAAGAGGAGAGCCGCACCGACCAGGACCATCATCGGCCGGGTCGCGTTGATCGGTCCGACGATCGTGATCGGTAAATGTTTCAGTCCGAAATACCCTAATATCCAGGAACTCAGTACAATGACCGCTTTCAGCAGAACCAGCAGATGAGCTGTCAGATTCCCTTCCGCTGCAGTCTGCACGATTACCGGAGAAAAGATCAAGGTGCAGAACAAAGTATTCAGCAGGAGCACCGGAAGGACCGCATTCTCCCGCAACGCAAATTTCTTGGAAACATCATAACATCCGAGCAGAGCCGCGGATCCGAAAGCAAGTAAAAGCCACATTTCAGTCAAAACCTTTAAAAATCTTGCAAAGATGATCATTTTTCTGGTATCGGCGAATGGTTTTCCGCTTTTATTTCACGCTTGTCAAATACCAAACTTTAGACTTTTCAAGACATATGACAGCCTTTTATAGAGCATTTGACGCTCCAATTATGCTTTTAAAAATATTTCTTTATAATTTCACAGTACTAAAACCTATATCATGATCAAAAGTAGAATCTGTGAAATGCTGGGTATCAGATACCCGATTTTCCAAGGAGGTATGGCTTGGATTGCAGACGCTCGTCTTGCAGCAGCTGTTTCAGAAGCTGGCGGTCTGGGCTTGATTTCCTCCATCAGCACCTCTGTCGAAGCCGTTCGGGAAGAAATCCGGAAAGGTCGTGCATTGACCGACAAACCTTTCGGCGTGAACATCATGCTGCAGGCACCGAATGCCGCCGAGATCGCAGCTCTCGTCATCGAAGAAGGCATCAAGGTCGTCACCACCGGTGCAGGATCTCCCGCCACCTATATGAAAGCCTGGAAAGAAGCCGGAATTATCGTCATCCCGGTCATCGCTTCCGTTGCCTATGCTGTCAAGATGGTCGAGCTGGGCGCCGATGCCGTGATCGCTGAAGGCGCCGAATCCGGCGGACACATCGGCGATCTGCACACCATGGCCCTCGTGCCGCAGGTGGTCGATGCCGTGGACATTCCTGTACTGGCAGCCGGTGGCATCTATGACGGAAGAGGAGCGGCCGCCGCTTTCATGCTGGGAGCCGAAGGTGTCCAGATGGGTACCCGTTTCCTGAGTGCCGACGAATGTGCGGTCCATGAGAATTACAAGGAAAGACTGATCAAGGCGACGGACATCGGCACCATCGTCACCGGCAAGAGCCTCGGCGATGCCGTGAGATGCCTCAAGAATCCGTTCAGCAGGAAATTCAGCAAGATGGAAATGGATCCTCAGGTGCCGAGAGAAGAGCTACAGCGCATCGGTGCCGGAACCCTGAAGAAAGCCGTCGTGGACGGCAACTTCGCAGAAGGCAGTTTCCTCGCAGGAGAAGTAGCCGGAATGATCTGCCGGACCGAGCCGGCCGCAGCCATTGTCGAAGACGTCATGTCCGGCGCGGAACAACTCCTTTCACAAGCCAGTCAAACCTTTCTGAAAACCTGTCAGTCATGAGCCAGTTCTGCGATATTGAAGAAATAAAGAGCATCCTCCCGCACCGGGAACCGATGCTGCTGATCGATGACTGCACCATCGAGGATGATGGCAGCGTGACCGGACATTACCGGATCAAGGAAGACGAATTCTTCACCCGGGGACATTTTCCGGGCAACCCGATGGTTCCGGGAGTGATCCAATGTGAAATCATGGCCCAGACCTGCTCCATGCTGGTGCGCGACTACCTGCGCGGCCATATCGCCGTCTATGCCGGTCTGGAAAACGCCCGGTTCAAGAACATGGTCCGTCCGGGAGATCTGTGCGAGATCAAAGCTGTCCTCAAGAACACGCGGGACATGGGGACTTCCAGAATATCCTTCTGCTCCGCCGTCTTGCGCGTGGACGGCAAGATCTGCTGCAAGGCCGACATGAACTTCGCTCTGCTCCCGAACGGAAACGAGCAGCTCAATCCTGAGGAATGAGGGTATCCAGCAAGTTGCAGTTGACCTGATCGTTTTCTGCAGCTTCTTCCCGTTCCTCCAGGAAATCCAGCGATGGAGAACACTCTCCGCAGATATCGACCCCGATGACATGCTCTGTACCGATGACAGCCTTCAGGATTCCGTCCAGAAGGTTCAGAGAAACCTGTCCCTGATCCCAATTCGTCGGACAGGCTTTTTTCTGCAGTATATCTTTGTCAATGGAAATGTACAGCGGCATGTTTCCGTGCGTTCCCAGATAATCGCGCCACCCCTGGCCATGGACCAGCTCAGCTTCCGGGTGGAACTCCACCCGGTTTTCATATTCCACGGGCAGCGTCTCCCCCATCCAGGTCGGAGGTCCCGCCAGTATCACCTTCTGCAAGACCGGATTCGTGTCCAGCGCCTCCTTTATCCAATCGCCGCACGAAAGGATCGGTCCGAAAGCCGGTTCCTGCATGTCCGTATGGTGATCGAAGACCAGAAGATTGAAAGGCACGCTGATCTTGTCCGTCCAGAATTTCGTGATGTAATGGAAATCTCCCGAATCGATGAAATGGATGCCGGTATAGGGCAATGGGGCCAGGAGCTGCCTGATTCTGGTTTCCGCTTCCGGATCGCAATAGCGGTCCGTTCCCTGCAGGTGCGTACAGTCCAGCACCTTGAACCGCTGATCGTGAGCGAACTTCTCCAAGGTATAGACGCCCGAGAAGTTCATGATGATCACTTCATCTTTTTCTATCGTTCTTTTCATAACCTTTCTCCAGTCTTTCCTTCAGCCTTGTATTCCTCGACAAGGACTCCTGCGTCCGCACCGCCATCTGCAGCGCCTGCAACGAGCCGATGAGGACACAAAGTTTCTTCGAGCGCGTGATCGCCGTATAGATGAGGTTCCGCTGCAGCATCACATAATGCGCATTGACCACAGGAATCACCACCATGGGATATTCGGAGCCCTGCGATTTATGGATCGTCGTGGCATAGGCCAGAATGAGTTCATCCAGTTCCTCCCCTTCATAAGTGACCTTCGTACCGTCGAAATCGACCGTCAGCTCCTTCTCCTCGAGATCGACTTTCCGCACCATTCCAAGGTCCCCGTTGAAGACCTCCTTGTCATAATTGTTCCGAACCTGCATCACCTTGTCTCCCGGCCTGAAGACATACTGTCCGCGTTTCAAGCCTTCTCCGTTCGGATTCAAGGCTTCCTGAAGACTATGATTCAGGGCAATGGTGCCGACCGGTCCTTTCTGCATCGGAGAAAGAACCTGAATATTCCTCGCCGCTTCCCCATAGGCCTTCGGGAGCCTGTCCTTCACCAAGGAGACGATCTCCGCCGCGATATCCGCGCCCTCCTCCCGACGAAGGAAGAAGAAATCAGTTTCCTTCCCGTTGCTCAGGTCCGGAAGTTCGCCCCGGTTGATCGCATGGGCACTCATGACGATCCGGCTCTTCATGGCCTGCCGGAAAATCCGGTCGAGCCTCACCACCGGCACTGCTCCGGATGCGATGATATCCCGCAGGACATTTCCCGGGCCGACGGACGGAAGCTGGTCGATATCTCCGACCAGAATCAGCCTCATCCGGTCCGGAAGCGCCCGCATGAGACTCGCCATGAGCGAAATGTCGATCATGGAACATTCGTCGACGATGAGCGCGTCCCCTTGGAGCGGATGCTGCTCATTCCGCAGACAGCCGTCCATCGGATTGTATTCCAGCAGACGGTGGATGGTCCTGGACGGATAGCCGGTCGCCTCGCTCATCCGCTTGGCCGCTCTTCCCGTAGGGGCGGCCAGCAGGACCCGAAGTCCTCTCGCGGACAAAGCCCGGATGATGCCGAGCGTCGTCGTCGTCTTTCCCGTTCCCGGTCCACCGGTCAGGACCATGACCTTATGCTGGACGGCCTGGGCAATGGCTCCGAGCTGGACCTCATCATACCGGACTCCATCCGGTCCATAGAGCTTTTCGAGTTCAGGGAGCGATGCCCCCGACTGCCGTTTCCATTGACCTGCCAAAGCCAGCAGACGAGCAGCGACCTCCGTTTCCTCCTCATGGAACTGGGGCAGATAGATATCCTCCCCCTCCCGGACCAGACGCTCGGCTTTCAACATTCCTTCCATCGCGGTCTTCAACGGTTCCTCCCCCACCTCCAGCAGGGAACAGGCCGAAGCGAGCAGCTGACTTTCCGTGGCATAGACATGCCCCTGGAGCGAAAGCTGACGGAGCGTATAGACCAGACCGGCCCGGCAACGCCTTTCATCCTCACCGTTGAAACCGAGATGAGCGGCGATCTGGTCCGCCGTCTTGAAACCGATGCCCCAGATCTCGTCCGCCAGACGATAAGGATTCTCCCTCACCTTCCGGATGCTGTCCCCCTGATAGAAGCGGTAGATTTTCGCCGCGTAAGTGGAAGATACACCGCAGCCCTGCAGGAAGACCATGATGTCCCGGATCGCTTTCTGGCGGTCCCAGCTCTGACGGATCTGCGCGATCTTCTTCGTGCCGATGCCCGGCACTTCCCGCAGCCGTTCGATATCGGTATCGATGACGTCGAAAGTGCTGTACCCGAAATGATTCACGATATCTGCCGCATATTTCTTGCCGATTCCTTTGATGAGGCCGCTGGCGAGGTATTTCTCGATTCCCTCCAAGGTCTCGGGAATGACTTCCCGGCACTCGGTCGCCTGGAACTGCAGTCCGTACTTGGGATCGTTCTTCCACTCCCCTTCACACTCCAGTTCCGTGCCCTTGCCGAAGTCAATACCTGTGCACACCAGCGTCTTCACGCCGATGGACTCATCTGTTGCGATCCGCAATATCGAGAAACCGTTGGTTTCATTCTGGTACACGACGGACTGTACCACGCATCTCATCTTCATTTCATGCACTCTTGAACCTGTAAATTTACTCATTTTGGTTCAGGGATAGGCCATTTTCCGTGTTTTTTCAAAAAAATTGCAAATTTTCTCTAAAAAGATTTGCAATTTAAAATAAAACACATACCTTTGTAGCTCGGTTGTTCGGGAGACAGTTCTTGAAACCCGCAATCGAATGGTTATTAGTTTTAGTGTTATTAATTATGTGGTTAGTATGAGGCGGCCTCGCGGGATGCGACGCGGTCTCATTTTTTTTGCGTTATCAGCAAGCGCTCTACTTGTCTTTTCCGCATCAGCTACTGACTTAGAAAAAGCCGCGATCCCGGACGGGACCACGGCTTTCCGCCCTCACTCCTTGTTCCAGAGGGCGGAGAATTCCTCGAAGGTCACCCCCAGA
>JAHHQP010000040.1 GCA_020026355.1 Bacteroidales bacterium | reverse complement strand
TTTCTCCCCTCAGACGGCCCAAAAACAAGAAAGTTCAATTTTTTTTGAATTTTTTTGCCGAAAAATTTGGAAGGAAAGAAAAAATGCGTACCTTTGCAATCCAATCAGGAACAACCCCTGGTTGAGACACAAGAAATTCCTGAATAGCTCAGTTGGTTAGAGCATCTGACTGTTAATCAGAGGGTCGTAGGTTCAAGTCCTACTTCAGGAGCAGAAAGGTCGCTGAAACACTTCAGCGACCTTTTTCCTTATATCCGAAAAGACCTGCCGCCTTCTCTGGTTCGTAGGCCTCTTCTGAAAGGCACCCGTCCTTTCAAGACACATCATTTTCAGAAAAACACATCCCTGCCTTGTCATGACGAGGCAGGGATGTGTTCAATGAATCAGCGACGGCAAATACAAGAAGCCTACCGGACTCTCAACCGACGTCCGACCTTCAGGACCGTCGTGGATTTAATACCGTTGAGCCGGCAGATGGCCGAAACGGTCGTGTTGTTCCGGGCCGCTATCCTGCCGAGGGTATCTCCGGACTTGACGGTATGCCACTTCATGGCTGCACGCTCCGCATCCTCCTTGGCATCCTCTTCAGCATTCTTCCACTCATCCTCGAAATCCTGCTCGTAATTGCTGTACGGGCTGAAGAATTTCTTGTGCAGGATGAACAGCCGCTTTCTCAAGGTTCCGCTCGGGAAATCGATAAGCCAGCAAGGGTCGAAGGCAAAGCCGTCGTACCGCGTCTCGAAATGCAGATGAGGACCAGTCGAACGGCCGGTATTTCCACCCAGTCCGATGACATCGCCGGCATTCACCCAATCCCCTGCCTCGACAAGACGCTTGGACAGATGACCGTAGAAAGTCTCGATCCCGTTCTCATGACGGATGACGACCAGATTGCCGTAACCGTTGCAATACCGGGAAACCCGGACCTTTCCGGTAAAGGTGGCATAGACTGGAGAGCCGTTCGGCAAAGGGATGTCCACGCCCTGATGGCGGCGACCACGACGTACGCCGAACTTACCTCGAGGATTCACATTGCCCTGGAAAGGACAATGATACTGCTGCAGGCTGTCCACCAGCCAGATGGACCAGGTATAAGGCAGCTCTGCCTGCTTCTTCCGGTAAGGATCCATCGAATAGGTGTCCCAATTCGCCGTAAAGATCGTTGAATCAGCCAACGGATCCGGCAGTTTCAGATATCTCCAGCTATTATCGCCGTAAAGGACCACCTTCACCTTGTCATTGACCGTATCCAAGGTATCGACAGCTTCCGCTCCCGGGCAACCGAGGGATTTCAACGGAGCAAGAGCCGGACGCTGGACATGCAGACGTACCCGTGAGGTATCATGCAGATGAGTTCTCTGCTGTGCAGATAAATCATCCTTCCCCACGAACAGGAGAGGAAGGACGAATAAAGCAAGTGATATTTTTCCAGTTCTCATCATTCCGCGCCAAAACGTGCTTTCAGGATCTCTCTCACTTCCGCGACCTTCTGGTCGAGCAGTTCCTTGGAATTCGCTTCACAGATGAAACGGAGGTAAGGCTCAGTGTTGGAAGGACGGATATTGAACCACCAGTCCGGGAACTCGACGCGGTAACCGTCGAAATCCATATAGGCAGTGGATTTCTCTGCAGCCATGAAATGATCCCTGATGGCATCCATCGCCCCTTTCTTGTCTTCCAGCTTGAAGTTGATCTCACCGGAATTCTGGTAAGCTTCCACCTTTCCGATCAGCTGACTGACGGAAATTCCTTTCTTCTTCATCTCGGAAACGACATGGAGAATGAGGATGGAAGCCAGGAGGCCGCTGTCAGAATAGAAGAAGTCCCTGAAATAGTAGTGCCCGGCCAGTTCGCCGCCATAGACACCGTTGATCTCACGAAGCTTGTGGGCAGCGAAAGCACGTCCTACCTTCCAGGTACGCATCTCGCCTCCCATCGGTGCCAGATATTCACCGACAGCCTTGGAACTCCTGATATCCTGAAGCACCAGTCCTTTCTCGCCTCTTTCTTCGAGGAAATAATGGCCGAGAACGGCAATCATCAGGTCCGGAGAAATGAACCGGGAATTCTCGTCCACGAACATCACGCGGTCAGCGTCACCATCATAGATGACACCGATATCGGCCTTCGTCTCCTTCACCAGCTGCTGAAGAGCCACGACATTGGCCGGAATCAGCGGATTCGGTTCATGATTCGGGAAACGGCCGTCCATCACATCATAGATATAATGCGGCTGCTCGCCGAAAATTTCATGGACATAGAGCGAGGCCATACCGTTGGACACGTCCATGGCGATGTTCAGATTCGACAGGTCCGTCTTGTACTTGAGCAGGAAGTTCAGGTAATCCTTGTGGATATCCTTCTCGATGACCTTTCCTTTCACGGCAGCCGGCACACATTCGCGGCCCTCGTTGATCCACGCCTCGATCTGGCCCAGGCCGTCTGCCTTGCCGACCGGAAGCGCATTGTCACGGGAAACCTTCATTCCGTTGTATTCTGCCGGATTGTGAGAAGCCGTGATCTGCACGGAAGCATGGAATCCATAGTTCGCGGTTCCGAAATAGACCATCGGAGTCGTGCTGAGTCCGATGTCATACACATCCGCTCCAGCATCCGTGATACCTTTCAGCAGATGATCGTGGATTTCCTGGGAAGAAACCCTGGCGTCCCTGCCGACCAGCACCTTGTCCGTCTTGAGAAGTTCCGGGATGAAAAAGCCTACCTTGTAGGCCGTCTCCTTATTGAAGTCTACATTGTAGATACCTCTGATGTCGTATGCATGAAATGCTCCCATAATATATCTTTTTTAGATTGTTCTACTTGGATCTGTATCGTGTCGCGATCTTGCGGGAAGAAATGTTATGCAGTTTCTTGGTGATCATCTTCTTGCGGATCGGCGAGACATGGTCCGTGAATAGATTGCCGTCCAGGTGATCCAGCTCATGCTCGATCATCCGGCAGGCGAACTTGTCGAAGACCTCGGTCTTCTTCTCGAAATTCTCGTCGTAGTATTCCACCGTGATGCTGGAAGGTCTGGCTACCTCAGCATAGATGCCCGGCACGCTCAGGCAGCCCTCGGAATAGGTGCAGGTATCGGCGCTGGACTCTACGATCACCGGATTGATCATCACCCGCACGAAATCCTTCAGATAAGGATAGACATCCGTCAGGTCACGTCCGTCCACGATCGCCAGCCTCATGTCCACGCCCACCTGAGGGGCGGCCAGACCGCAACCGTCGGCGGAGACCAGAGTCTCCTTCATGTCCGCGATGAGTCTCGTCAATTCTTCCTTTTTCTCCAGATCAGCCTCCTTGCACTCGGTGCGGAGAATTTCCTGACCATATAAATAGATAGGTAATATCATGTTTCTTATCTCCTTTTTTTCTTATTGTTCTTCATCGATAGAGAATCCGGGACCAGGGTCGGCATCGGAGGCAACGGAGAAGAAGCATGGCGGTCCATCCAGCTCTGCAGGATGATCGCCGCACTGATCTTGTCCACGGACTCCTTGTCCTTGCGGTCTTTCGCCTTCATTCCCCCGTCGATCATCGCCCGATGGGCCAGGACGGAAGTGAAGCGTTCGTCCTCAAGTTCAACTGGCGTGCCAGGAAATGATTTTTCCAGCAATTTCAGAAATTTTTCTACATCGGCGGCCGCTTCCGAAGGCCTGCCGTCCATGTTCGTCGGCCAGCCCACGACAAAACGGATGACATTCTCATTTTCAGCATACTTTTTGAGATAATCTATTATCTTTGCAGAATGTACCGTATCCAATGCAGAGGCAAAGATGCCTAAGGGATCGCTGACCGCGACACCAATTCGCTTACGTCCGTAATCTATCCCTATAATTCTGTCCATAGGGTACAAAGTTACTATTTTTATTTTCATTATGGCACAACAAAACAAAGAACAGAAGATCAGGCGTTACAGATTGCTGCTGAACGATGACAGCACGCACCAGAATCTATGGATGCTGAAATTCACGAAAGCACGCGCCATATTCACCGTCATTGCCGCCCTGATCCTTTTCTGCGCCATTTTCTGGTGTCTGATCGCCTTCACGCCGATCAGAACCTTCGTTCCGGGCTATCCGGACTCCCAGACCAGGCTGGAAGCCTTGCAGAATGCCATGAAGATCGATTCCTTGGAAAGCATCGCCAGTCGCTGGACCATCTATGCGGAAAACCTCCGACGAGTGCTGGACGGCGAAGAGACCATGAAGATCGACAGTCTCCTCCGCCCGGAGAGCGACAGTACCGGACTCATTGACCCGATGCTCATCACCCGCCAGGACTCCGTCCTCCGGAAAACCGTGATGAAGGAAGAACAGTTCAACATCTCCGGCGCACAGGCCAGAGTGCTTCCGCTGGAAGGACTGCTGTTCTTCACCCCGATACAGGGAATCATTTCACAAGGATATGACGAGCACATCCACCCCTTCGTGGACATTGCCGCCGAAGTAGGGACTCCGGTCAAGGCGACCCTTGACGGAACCGTCATCTTCACCGGCTGGGATGAAGATACGGGAAACACGATCCAGATACAGCATACAGGAGACATCGTTTCCATCTACAAGCACAATGAGAAGCTCCTGAAAAAGACAGGAGATAAGGTCAAGGCCGGCACACCGATCGCCATTCTGGGCAATACCGGGAAACTGAGCAGCGGTCCCCACCTGCATTTCGAGCTGTGGTATAAAGGAAGAGCGACCGATCCGACCAAATACATCAATTTCTAATGGAAAAAAGAAGAGTTGCCATCCTCGGTTCGACCGGCTCCATCGGAACGCAAGCCCTGGATGTCATCAGACAGCACCGAGATCTGTTTGAAGTGGAACTGCTGACCGCGAACAACAGTTCCGACCTGCTTATCCGGCAGGCCATCGAATTCGAAGCGAACAATGTCGTCATCTGCAACGAAGCGAAATACCAGGAAGTCGCAGATGCCCTGCAGCCTCATTTCATCAAGACCTTCGCGGGCATGAAATCGGTCTGTGACCTGGTCACTTCCGACCGGATCGACATTGTCCTGACCTCCATGGTCGGATTCAGCGGCCTGGAATCGACCATGGCCGCCATCAATGCGGGTAAAGCCATCGCCCTGGCCAATAAAGAGACCTTGGTCGCAGCCGGAGAGCTCGTGATGAAGCGTGCCGCCGAGACCGGAAGTCTGATCCTGCCGGTGGATTCCGAACATTCAGCCATCTTCCAGTGTCTCCGCGGAGCACTGGGAAACAGATTGGAACGGATTCACCTGACCGCTTCAGGAGGTCCTTTCCGGACCTGGTCCAAGGAAGATATCGCGAAAGCCACAAAGGCGGAAGCCCTCAAGCATCCGAACTGGAACATGGGCCACAAGATCACGATCGATTCCGCGACCATGATGAACAAGGGACTGGAAGTCATCGAAGCCCGTTGGCTTTTCAACACCCCGGCCGACAAGATCAATGTCGTCGTCCATCCGGAGTCCATCGTTCATTCCATGGTGGAATATGCGGACGGAGCCGTCATCGCCCAGCTGGGACACCCGGACATGAGAGAACCTATCCAGTTCGCCCTGGCCTATCCGGAACGTCTGACGCTGGACAACAGGAAACTGAATTTCGCGGAACTGGCGAAACTGACCTTCTTCGATGCCGACAAAGAGAAGTTTCCTTGCCTCGGTCATGCCTACACCGCTCTGGAACGCGGAGGCAACATGGCCTGCATCATGAATGCCGCGAATGAAGCGGCCGTAGCCGCCTTCCTCAAGGACCGCATCCGTTTCTACGACATTGCGGACATCATCGGGGAATGTATGGAGAAAGCGGACTTCATCCAGTGCCCGAGCCTGGAAGACATCTATGCCACCAACAGAAGCGCCTATGCCCTGGCAGAAGGCCTCATTGACAAAACAAGAAAATAAATGATCGTACTACTGAAAATACTGCAGGTCATCGTAGCGCTCTCGCTGCTGATCCTCATTCACGAACTGGGACATTTCACCTTTGCGAAACTGTTCAAGATCCGGGTCAGCAAATTCTACCTTTTCTTCGATCTCGGAGGAAAGGCACTTGTCAAGTTCAAGCCGAAGAATTCCGAGACGGAATACGGTATCGGCTGGCTGCCGCTGGGCGGATACTGCAAGATCGAAGGGATGATCGACGAATCCATGGACACGGAATCCATGAAGAGCGAACCGCAGGAGTGGGAATTCCGCTCTAAACCGGCCTGGCAGCGACTGCTGGTGATGGCGGGCGGTATCCTCTTCAACTTCATCCTGGCCATCATCCTTTTCATCGCCATGCTCTCCATCTGGGGAGAAGGCTACTACAAGAATGACGGACAAGCCATCTACACGTCCCCATTGGCCCAGGAAATGGGCTTCGAGAACGGCGACAAGATCCTGAAGATGGACGATTGGGTGCCGGAAGATTTCGGCATGCTGCAGGCGGACCTCGCGAGACGCTCCCCGAAGACCGTCACCGTGGAACGCGGCGGCGACACCCTGGACCTTTATATGGACCACCGCTACATCAGCGAGCTGATCCAGGCTCCCGGTGTCTTCGACATGGCGCTTCCTTTCGTCGTCAACTCGTTCACGCCGAACTCATTGAACTCGGACTGCGGACTCCGGCAAGGAGATACGATCGTTTCCGTGGCCGGACAGCCGGTCAGCTGGATCCAGGATTCAAGAAAAGCCTTGAAAGGCATGAGAGATACCCTTGTGCCGGTGAGCTACCTCAGGGCCGGGGCTCTCGACAGCTGCATGGTCCAGGTCGATTCGACCAGCATGCTCGGCATCATGACCAACGGGCCGATCGCGGAATACCGCAAGTACAATGTGCTGGAAGCGATACCGGAAGGCGTCAAGATGACCTTCGACAATATCGGAGGCTACTTCAGGGATCTGAAGCTGGTCTTCACCCCAAGTACCGGTGCCTATAAATCTGTCGGCAGCTTCGTGGCTCTCGGCCAGATTTTCCCGAGCTACTGGAACACCTACCTGTTCCTCCGCATCATGGCCATTCTCTCCATCATGCTGGGCGTGATGAACCTGCTGCCGATTCCGGCGCTGGACGGTGGACACATCGTGTTCACGCTTTATGAGATCATTACCCGCAGAAAGCCGAGCGTGAGATTCCTCACCGCCGCGCAGATTGTCGGAATGATTCTGCTGACCGCCCTCATGTTCCTGGCTTTCAGCAACGATATAGGAAGATTGATCAGATAAAACCATATAAGACATGAAAAAGATATTGAACACCATTCTGTTGGCCGCATGCCTGCTTCCGAGCATAGTTTCATGCAAAATCGAATCGACCACCTGCAGCGGTGATCCGGGCGAAGTCCTGGTCGTCATCGAGAAGAAAGACTGGGAAGGCACGATCGGCAAGACTTTGAGAGACACCCTCGAGAGCGACTGCCAGTTCCTGCCTCAGCGGGAACCTCTGTATACGGTCAAGAACGTCACTCCAAGCCTGTTCAACGAACTTTACAAGGTACACCGCAACATCATCCGCGTCAGAGTGAACGGCTCCCTTGTCCCGGGCATCACGATCAAACATAATGTCTGGAGCAAGCCGCAGGTCGTCATCGACATCGATGCCCTCGACTATACCGCCGCAGAGAAGCTGGTGGCAGAAAACAAGGGCACCATCGTTTCCATCCTCGAGAAAGAAGAAAGGGAAAGGGTCATCCGGAACGTGAAGGAATTTGAAGAACCGAGCATCGCCGCCGCAGTGAAGGCCATGATCGGAGGCTCACCTCATTTTCCGAAAGGCTACGGACTCAAGAAGATCACTGATGACTTCATCTGGATCGCCAGCGAAACCCAGTTCGTACAGCAGGGTATATTCGTCTATACTTATCCGCACAGACGCGAAAAAGACGGAATGACCAGCGAGAGCATCATCCGTCACCGCAACGAGATCCTCAAGGATAATGTACCGGGAATGTTTGAAGGAACCTACATGACGACGAACATGGCCGCCTATTCCGCACCCAAATATATAAAGGACGACGTCCGTCACTTCACGGAAGTGAGAGGACTGTGGGAAGTGGAACAGGACTTCATGGGAGGCCCTTTCATCAGTCAGTCCTTCTACAGTCCGGACGGCATCAACATGATCGTCCTGGAGGGCTGGATATATGCCCCGAAATTCGACAAACGGGAATACCTCAGACAGGTAGAAGGAATCCTTGATTCTTTTGAATGGGAAAAATCTTCAGAAAATTTGTAAAATATTTTGGAAGAAAGAAAATAATACATATCTTTGCACTCCCTTAAAGAAAACACAAGGGCTTGACGGTGGGTTCGTATAACGGCTAGTACTCAAGATTTTCATTCTTGCAATGGGGGTTCGATTCCCCCACTCACTACCAAAAATATAAAAAAATAAAATAATGGCAAATCACGCATCAGCAGACAAGCGCTATCGCCAGAGCGAAAGGCGCAGATTGCATAATAAATATTATGCAAAGACTACAAGGAACGCTATCCGTGCCTTGAGAAACACAACTGACAAAGCAGCAGCTACAGCCAATGCACCTAAGGTTTATGCAATGATTGACAAGCTTGCGAAGATCGGTCTCATCCACAAGAACAAAGCTGCAAACCTCAAGAGCGGTATCGCAGTTTACATAAATAAACTTTCATAAAGAAAGCATACCTTTAAAAGGTTTTCTTATAGCTAAAAAAAGCATCGGATTCTCTGATCCGATGCTTTTTTTATTTCCCTGATCCCGACCTGAACGGAAATCCTCATGCCGGAAAACATCCCCTATAGACAAGTTTCCCTCAGGAAACCGAATGCAAAAGAAAAGCAGCCTGCAGATCCGTCAGACCTGCAGGCTGCCCTATCTTGAACTGAGCTGTCATTCTACATCATGCCGCCCATTCCACCGGCCGGCATTGCTGGAGCAGCAGCTGCTGGCTCAGGAATGTCGGAGATTGCACATTCCGTAGTCAGGAACATTCCTGCAACGGAAGCCGCATTCTCCAGAGCGACACGGGAAACCTTGGTTGGGTCAATGACTCCGGCCTCGAACATGTTCACATATTCATCCGTACGCGCATTGTAACCGAAGTCAGCTTTGCCCTCACGGATTTTCTGGATGATGACGCTGCCTTCAACACCTGCATTGGCTGCGATCTGACGGAGCGGCTCCTCGATGGCGCGGGCTACGATATGGATACCTGTCGTTTCATCCTCATTGTCTCCTTTAAGATTCCTGAGGTCTTCAGCGGCACGGATATAAGCGACTCCACCGCCCGGTACGATACCTTCCTCGACAGCGGCACGGGTAGCGCTGAGCGCATCCTCTACCCTGTCTTTCTTCTCCTTCATCTCCACTTCAGTAGCGGCACCTACATAGAGGACAGCCACACCTCCGGCCAGTTTGCCGAGACGTTCCTGAAGTTTCTCACGGTCATAATCGGAAGTTGTGCTCTCGATCTGCTTGCGGATCAGGTCTGCACGCTCTGCGATAGCCTGTTTGTCACCGGCACCGTTGACGATCGTACAGTTGTCCTTGGTGATGACCACTTTCTCTGCCTTACCCAGCATATCCGGTGTCGTATTCTCCAAAGTGAAGCCTCTTTCCTCTGAAACGACCATACCACCGGTCAGGATCGCGATATCCTGAAGCATTTCCTTACGACGGTCGCCGAAACCTGGAGCCTTCACGGCAGCGATCTTCAAAGTACCGCGAAGCTTGTTGACCACGAGCGTAGTCAAAGCCTCTCCATCGACATCCTCTGCCACGATGAGCAGGGATTTGCCCTCACGAGCGATCGGCTCGAGGATAGGAAGAAGATCCTTCATCGTAGAGATCTTACGGTCACATATCAGGATCTGAGGAGACTCGAGAACAGCTTCCATCTTGTCACCGTTGGTCATGAAATATGGAGAGATGTAACCTCTGTCGAACTGCATACCCTCGACAACCTTCACTTCGGTCTCGGTACCCTTCGCCTCTTCTACCGTGATGACGCCGTCCTTCTTGACCTTGGACATGGCATCAGCGATGAGCTTACCGATATAATTGTCATTGTTTGCGGAAATGGTACCGACCTGCTCGATCTTCGCGTAATCCTCACCCACTTCCTGGCTCTGTGCCTTCAAGCTGTCGACGACAGCGTGCACAGCCTTGTCGATACCTCTTTTAAGATCCATAGGATTTGCACCGGCAGTCACGTTCTTGATGCCGACATTGATGATGGACTGAGCCAATACCGTAGCGGTAGTCGTACCGTCACCGGCCTGGTCATTGGTCTTTGCGGCCACTTCCTTCACCATCTGGGCACCCATGTTCTCGAAACGGTCTTCCAGTTCGATCTCCTTAGCGACCGTCACACCGTCCTTGGTTACGTGAGGGGCACCGAATTTCTTGTCGATCACGACGTTACGTCCCTTTGGACCTAAGGTAACCTTCACTGCATCTGCCAATGCGTCAGCGCCTTTCATCATCTGGGCGCGAGCATCCATATTGAATTTGATTTCTTTTGCCATAATCTGATCCTCCTTTACATTATTGCCAGAATGTCTGACTGTTTCATGATAAGATATTTCTTACCGTCTACTGTAACTTCCGTACCGGCATATTTGCCATAAAGCACCACATCGCCTTCCTTGACCTCCATCGGTTCGTCAGTCTTGCCGGGGCCTGTCGCGAGAACGGTTCCTTGCTGTGGTTTTTCTTTTGCGGTATCAGGAATGTACAATCCTGAAGCTGTCTTGGTCTCAACCTCCTTGGGTTCGACCAGAACTCTGTCTGCTAATGGTCTGATCATAATATTTGTGTTTTTGTTCTTGTATCCATCTGTTGCTGTCATTTCTGACAGACAATCTGGAATAGGGCAAAATGGATGCCAATCACAATGCACTGACAAATTGTCAGTCACCTTTCTTTCCTTCCGCGAAAACCTGCTTCAGCAGATCTCCCTGCAGACGGAAATGCCAGAGGACCACTCCCAGGCAGACGGAAATGTTCAAGGAATGTTTCATGCCGAACTGCGGAATCTCCAGCGAAAGATCCGAAGCGTTCACGACATCCTGACGGACCCCGTCCACCTCGTTGCCGAAGACCAGGGCATAACGCGGATGGCCTTCAGACCTGAGGTCCGGCACGAAACGGTCCAGAGAGATCGAATCGACCGTCTGCTCGACGCTTACCACCGTATAGCCCTCTGCTTTCAGGCGGCGGACCGCTTCCATGGTGTCCTGACAATGCTCCCAATCCACGCTATCTTCCGCTCCCAAGGCCGATTTATGGATTTCCGCGGACGGAGGTGTCGCACAGATACCGCAGAGCCAGATCTTGTCTGCCTTGAAACAATCTGCCGTCCGGAACGCCGATCCTACATTATGTGCACTGCGGACATTATCCAGAACCAGGACGACTCCCGATTCCGGAAGTTCTTTGTATTCCTCTGCAGAGACCCTTCCCAGCTCTATATTGAGCAATTTACGATTATTCATGCTGTTGATATCTTTAACCCTGCAAAGATACGTAAAACGGGAAAAAATAAGTAATTTTGTCTCTATTGAAGTTTGTAATCTATGAAACAGGATCTACTGATCAGCACCTTGATCAAAAAAGAAGAACTGAGACAGACCGCCGGCATCGAACTCATCGCCTCTGAAAACTATGTCAGCAAACAAGTATTGGAAGCTCTGGGCTCTGTCTGCACCAACAAATATGCAGAAGGCTATCCAGGCCACCGCTACTATGGCGGCTGCGAAATCGTGGACCAGATCGAACAGCTGGCCATCGAAAGAGTCTGCCAGCTCTACGAGGCAGAATATGCGAACGTGCAGCCACATTCCGGCGCTCAAGCCAACATGGCCGTCATCATGGCCTGCCTGAAACCGGGCGATACGTTCATGGGGCTGGATCTTTCCCATGGAGGCCACCTGACCCATGGTTCTCCGGTCAACATCTCCGGTATCCTGTACCATGCGGTCCCTTACGGTCTGAAGGAAGCCTCCGGCCTGATCGATTACAACCGGATGGAAGCCATCGCGCTGGAGACCCGACCGAAACTCATCATCGGCGGTGCCTCTGCCTATTCCAGAGAATGGGACTACGCACGGATGCGCGAGATCGCCGACAAAGTCGGTGCCCTGCTCTGGGTGGATATGGCTCACACAGCAGGCCTCATCGCGGCCGGACTGCTGAGCAATCCGGTGAATTATGCACATATCGTCACTTCCACCACCCACAAGACCCTCAGAGGTCCGAGAGGAGGGCTCATCCTCATGGGCAAGGATTTCGACAATCCATGGGGACTGAAGAACGCTAAAGGAGAACTTAAGAAAATGTCCGGGATTCTGGATTCCAGCGTATTCCCGGGGACACAGGGCGGTCCGCTCGAGCATTGCATCGCCGCGAAGGCCGTCGCTTTCCACGAGGCACTGCAGCCGGAATTCAAGGAATATCAGAAACAGGTCATCGCCAATGCTGCGGCCATGGCTGACGCATTCCGCGAAAAAGGTTACAGAATCGTTTCCGGAGGAACGGACAATCACCTCATGCTCATTGACCTGAGGACAAAATTCCCGGAACTGACCGGCAAGATGGCAGAGACGGAACTGGTCAAGGCGGATATCACCCTGAACAAGAACATGGTTCCTTTCGATACCAGATCACCATTCCAGACCTCCGGCATCCGGGTCGGCACACCGGCCATCACTTCCAGAGGATTTCAGGAGAAAGACATGGCGAGCATCGTGGACTTCATCGACCGGATTCTGGAAAATGCAGCCGCGCATCTTGACCTGATCACCGGCAAGACCGAAGAAGGCCGCGAGGAATACGAGGCCGTGATCGCAGATGTGCTCAGCCAGGTCCACATGAAGACCAGCGGTATGCCACTCAACAAATACTAGTTCACGGTCGTGATCTGTTTCTTGAGCAGCCATCCCTGACGGCCGTCCATCAGACGGATCTCGAACCAATCCTCCTCATCCTGGAGCACTTCCACTTTCGTACCCTCATGCAGACGGAACAGTTCAGTCGACTGGTCCGCAGATGGTGAACTTTTCACTGAAATGACAGGAGTCGTCACGATTGCATCCTTGTTGTCCTCATAATCCGACTTCTGCCAAAAGGCCATCCAGAGGCAGAACAGCGACAGGAGCAAGGTCACGATTCCGGTGAAGAAACCGGTCTTCCGCGCCGAGGTGGAAGCAGACAGCAGATAGAGCAGCACCATCACCAGAGTCACCATGAACAGCACAAGGAAAAGTGCTGTCCAGGCATTCCCGTCCATGACATAGCAGAAATCGCGCATCCAAACCTTGAAGATGAACTCCGGTACCGGCTCGATCCTGTCCCTGATCCGGCTGTTGGCCAGCTTCAGGTTGTAAGCCGCATCCTCCATGGACGGATCCAGACGCAAAGCTCTGTTGTAGTACAGGATAGCGGAAGTCAGATCCCCCCCCTTATAATAAGCGTTGGCGATATTGTAATACAAGGCCGGAGATTCCAGACCGGCCTCCTCGATAGGCAGATACAGATCTACCGCCTTCTGCCATTCACCGGCAGTATAAGCGGAATTCGCGGCGGACCACAAGGAATCCGCTTCAGCCTGCTCCATACCGTTGGCCCAGAACGGGGCCAGCATCAGCAGCAAGGCCAGCATGGTATTTTTCATGGCAGAAGATTTGATTTTTCCGATTTCCGCATCCAGTACGGAAATGATTTCTCCAGCGGTCTTGTAATGAGCCGCCATATCCTTGGCATCATGGGACGGTGCATAACGGGCGAATTCACAGGCATCCAGCAGATCGAGGAATTCCTGACAGGATTCCGGTTTAGCACCATGCTCCTGGAGAAGGGTCCCGATCCTATCACCGGAAAGTTCACCATAAGGCACGTTCATACGATCCGCCACGAAGCCGAGCAAGGCTTTGTGCATTTCTTCGTAGAAGCCGGAGCGGTTTCCCTGCTGAAGGAATTTCCGAGCACCGACCAGACGCTTCAGTGCTTTCTTGGAAGCCTTCCGGGTCTTCATATGTACCACATCAGCTCTCCTGTGCATCAGGAAGCGGAAAATGAGAGCGACCAGCACGGCAATGAGCGTCATGCTGCCGAATAAGCCCCAGAAGAGCGGAGAGCCCAGGAAAAACGAGCCAGCAGGAGAGAAGCGTGAAGACTCACGCACGATATAGCGGATATCCGTATTCAGATTGCTGACCTGATCCTGAGAGAATGATTTCACGACATCCGGTCCGGAAGATCCGGACAGCACCTCCGTTCCCTCCCCTTTCTCGACATGAATCGGGAGGGCGCCCGTATCGACCGTCACATACTGATGTCTTGCACTGTCATAATAAGAAAGACCGATCGCCGGGATTTCGAAATCTCCGGCACTGCGCGGAATGAACGGGAATTCATAGATTTTTTCACCGGAAAGACCGTCCTTTCCTGATTTCTCAGAAGTCTTCACGTCATAAGCCTCGAAATCAAGCGGGAAAGACACGACCGGCTGACCCATCAGGGAAATGTTCCCCTTACCTTTCACGATCACAGTCAAGGTAGAGGCTTCATTGACCTCAAGGCTATCCTTCTGCAATCTTGCGGAAATGTCGAAACGGCCGACACCTCCGGTAAAGAGTGCTGGAGCCGGCTGAGGAAGCGCAGAAACCTGAATCTTGAGCGGTTTGGTCCTGAGGCGTTTCTCCAGGGTCTTGTAACCGGAAGAGAAGAAAAGGTCCAGTTCGCTCATGCCACGGGTATCTTCCCGGACATTGACCATGCAGACCAGTTCGGACGGACCGATCGTCAAGGTGCCGGACTGCTGAGGGATCAGCACATATTCACAGATCGTGGCGGCATCCCAGATTTCACCGTTGAATTTCTCGCGGCTTACATTGTTGTATTGCGGACTCTTGGTCTCCTTCTTCCAGAAACCGTTGAAGTCCGGAAGCGTGAAACCGGAAAAACCGGCGATATCCACTTTAGAGTACAGCTTCAGGGAAGCATGGACCGGTTCACCGACCATCACCCGCTGCTTGTCCGTGACAAACTGCATGAACAGACGGTTGGAAGAAACGCTTTCATTCCGACCTCTGTCCTCAGTCGCGGTTTCAGCTGCCGCATCCGGACCGGAAACCTCGACAACCTCGATCTCCACCGGTTCGGAAGTCAGGGTTTTCCGCTTGAGGGTAAGGACGGCACTCGGAAGCGTGTAGGTTCCGGCCTTCGAGCAGCTCACCAGATAAGTGAAACTCGTCTGCGAAGAACTGGTCCTCTTTCCATTGACATAACTGGTACTGGAGGAATGACCGTACTGCGGTCCCCAGAGAATCTCGAAATTCTCATCCGATGTCCATTGGAAATCACGCGCATCGACTTTTCCGTCGACTACGAAAGTCACACTGAAATCCTCACCGACCTCAACGACATTGTGCACATTGACCTTGATGGAAGTCTGTGCGCTGGCGATCGTCAAGGACAGGATGCTCATCAACACTAGCACTATTCTCTTCATAGCTGCTTCTCCTTACCAATTTTTAGTTTTCTGTTTCTGTTTGCGGGCCATCTTCTCCGCCTTGGCCTTCTTCACTTTATCCTGGGTCTTCTTCTCCTGAGCCTGCATGGCCTGCAGCATCTGCTGGGCAGCCTGAGGGCTGAGCTGAGGTTGCTGCCCACCTTGCGGCTGCTGATTCTGCCGGTTGTCGTTCCGGTCCTGATTCTGATCCTGATTCTGGTTCTGCTGGTCCTTGTTGTTCTGGTCCTGCTGATC
>JAHHQP010000004.1 GCA_020026355.1 Bacteroidales bacterium | reverse complement strand
GATAACGAATATTTTCTTCTCGCCGACTACAAAATCATGTTTATTCTGGGCACTCGCAGTGGGGCCCTGGCACCAACCACCTCAGGAAAGCATCCGGCCGCGCCGTCGAGATTTTAGTGCAGCTTCTGGATTTGCCTGCCGAGTCGGGATTTGTCTGCCTGCGGCAGTCACATCCCTGGGCACTCGCCGTGGGGCCCTGGCACCAACCAGGAAGCTCAGACGGCTATCGCCGTCCGCTTTTTTCGTGCATCCTGGCTTATGCAAGCAAGCTTGCAACGCCGGACACACGAAAAAAGCTCAGAACTTTCGTTCTGAGCTTCCTGTTGGTGCGGAGAGAGAGGGATTCGAACCCCCGGACCCGTTAAGATCAACGGTTTTCAAGACCGCCGCATTCGACCACTCTGCCATCTCTCCAATATGATTTCCCTCGAAAGGGAATGCAAAGGTAGTGAAAATTTATCAGTTACCAAATTTTTCCGCAACTTTTTTAATTTTTCTCTGCGGTTTCCTTTCCCTCACCGTCATCCTTCAGGAAAAATCTGTACTGGAACAGGATCAGATAGATAGCACCTACCGTCACGCAACTGTCCGCGATGTTGAAAACCGGCTCGAAGAACTTGAACGCCCGTCCGCCGAAGAAAGGTACCCAATCCGGCCATGTCGTATCGATGAGCGGAAAATAAAGCATATCCACGACCTTGCCGAGCATGAACGGAGCATAATGTCCACCGAAATGCGCAACTACTCCATAAGCGGACTCCGAGAAGACCAATCCGTAGAACAGACAATCGATGATGTTTCCCAAAGCTCCTGCCGTGATCAGCGTCAGACCGACCAGGACCCCCTTTGGGACATCATTGCGTTTGAGCAGCTTGCTGATCCACCAGACCAGCACTCCGAAAAGCCCCAGACGGAACACCGTCAGGACAATCTTGCCCCAGAATTCCCCGAAAGACAAGCCGAAGGCCATTCCCGGATTCTCCACGAATAGAATCTTGAACCAATCCCCGAACACAGGAATGCTCTCACCGAGCCCCATGCTGGTCTTCACCAATATCTTCGTGATCTGGTCAATGATGACCAGAATCACGCCGATAAGGATCAGTTTCTTTCCTTGAGACAACTTCATAAAGGACTATTTGTTCTTGTTCATCATCTCCTTGGCCTCAACAGTAAGGGTAGCATGCGGAACAAGACGAAGTCTCTCCTTCGGAATAAGTTTTCCGGTCACCCTGCAGACACCGTAGGTCTTGTTCTCGATACGTACGAGAGCCGCCTCCAGATTCTGGATGAACTTATACTGGCGCTGAGCCAGCTGTCCGGCCTCTTCTTTGGAAAGAGCATTCGCGCCTTCTTCCATCACCTTGAACGTAGGAGAAGTATCCTCGATATCATTGCTGGAATCATGGGTGACATAATCCCTCAAAGTCTTGTACTCCTTCTTGGCTTTTTCAAGCATATCTATGATGATAGCTTTGAACTCCTGCAGCTCTTCGTCGCTGTATCTCGCTTTGAAATCAGGAGTCTCTTTTCTTACATCTTCTGCCATAACGCTTGGTTTTGTTTAATGATAGTGTTTATAATCTGCTGACCTGAATGCGGATCGTCCCCTCGTTCCACTCTACCTCTTTCGCCTCAGGACAGGCCTGTCCAGCAGTCTTGACGGCAATCTCCTCAGCCAATGTCTGGCCACCGACATAATCACCGTATGTTTTCAGCGAGGACTGGATTTCCTCAAGTTCCTCACCTTCTGCAAATATAACAACATTAATCTTATCCGTAACATCAAATCCACTATCTTTTCGGAGATTCTGGATTCTGTTGATCAGCTCACGGGCAACACCTTCCTGACGGAGTTCCGGGGTGACGGTAATGTCCAGTGCCAGGGTCAATGTACCTTCGGTCGCCACGAGCCATCCCGGCATATCCTCAGATGAAATCTCGTAGTCGCCCTTGTTCAAGGTCACATCGCCTGACGGAAGATGAAGAACATAAGCTTCCCCGGCCAGTTCGGCCGCCTGAATCGCGGAAATATCATCCTGACTTAAGCAGCCGAATGCTTTCGCGATATCCTTCATCTGCTTGCCATAAGCCTTTCCGAGAGTCTTGAAATTCGGCTTGATCTTCTTCGTGATGAGCCCTGTCGTATCGGAAATGAACTCAGCATCCTTTACGTTGACCTCGCTCAGAAGCAGGTCCTTGACCTTCTCCAGCTGCTCCTTGACCTTCAGGTCAATGACCGGAACGATGAGCTTGCTCAGCGGCTGACGGACCTTGATGTTGACTTTACGTCTGAGGGCAAGCACCATGGAAGAAGCACGCTGTGCCAGTTCCATCCTTTCCTCAAGATCCTTGTCGATGACCTCTCCGTCATAGACCGGCATCGGTTCGTAATGAACACATTCCTTCTCCGGCACGAGATCCCGATACAGACGGTCCATGAAGAACGGTGCGATCGGTGCTGCAAGCAAGGCAATATCCTTAAGCACCTCATGAAGCGTCTGGTATGCTGAAAGCTTGTCAGCGCTCATGCTGCCACCCCAGAAGCGTTTTCTGCCGAGGCGGACATACCAGTTGCTCAGATGGTCGCAGACAAATTCCTGGATCAGACGACCAGCAAGGGTCACGTCGTAATCCTCATATGCCGCCGTCACTTCCTTGACGAGCGTATTCAGCAAGGAAATCACCCAACGGTCAAGCTCCGGGCGCTCTGCGACAGGAATCCTATCCTGAGCAGGGTCGAAACCGTCCACATTGGCATAAAGAGCAAAGAATGAATATGTGTTGTATAATGTTCCGAAGAATTTCCTTCTTACCTCATCGACTCCAGCTTCATCGAAACGGAGGTTGTCCCAAGGCTGAGAGTTCGTGAGCATATACCATCTGAGCGCATCCGGACCGAACTTGTCGAGCGCCTCGAAAGGATTGACGGCATTGCCCAGTCTCTTGGACATCTTGTTGCCATCCTTGTCCAGCACAAGACCGTTGGAGATGACTCTCTTGAAGGCACATTTGTCACTGACCATGGTATTGATGGCATGGAGAGTATAGAACCAGCCTCTGGTCTGGTCCACACCTTCAGCGATGAAATCTGCCGTACAGCCGAAGCGAGGAGAATCAAGGTTGCGAAGCCCTTCCTGCGCGTAAGGCATCGCGCCGGAATCGAACCACACATCGATCAGATCCGTTTCACGGGTCATCTTGCGTCCGGTCTCGGAAACCAGATAGATCTGGTCCGCATAAGGACGGTGAAGATCGATACGGTCATAATTTTCCTTAGACATGTCTCCTGGAACGAAGCCTTTTTCCTTGAGCGGATTGGAAGTCATGATTCCGGCAGCGACAGACTTTTCGATCTCGTCGTACAGTTCCACCAGAGAACCGATACACTTCTGCTCCTTGCCATCTTCCGTCATCCAGATCGGAAGCGGTGTTCCCCAGTAGCGGCTACGGGAGAGGTTCCAGTCCTGGATGTTCTCCAGCCATTTTCCGAAACGGCCGGTTCCGGTAGATTCCGGCTTCCAGGTGATGGTATCGTTGAGTTCCATCATACGTTCGCGCACGGCTGTCGTCTTGATGAACCAGGAGTTGAGCGGGTAATAAAGCACCGGCTTGTCGGTTCTCCAGCAATGCGGATAAGTATGGGTATGTTTCTCGATCTTGAAAGCCTTTCCCTGCTGTTTCAGCATCACGCAGAGGTCGACATCCAGGGTCGGTGCATCTGCAGGCAGGCTGTCATCGTAAGCATTCTTGACATAGCGACCGGCGAACTCCTTGTATTCCGGAGCGACATGCGTAGCGGCATAGTCCGGGTCCATGTCCTCGATACGGAAGAAACGCCCCTGACGATCCACCTGCGCATAATGGTCACCGTTGCGGTCCACGACCATCATCGGCGGAACACCGGCAGCCTTGGCCACCTTGTTATCGTCCGCACCGAAAGTAGGAGCGATATGTACCACACCGGTACCATCCTCAGTCGTCACATAGTCTCCGAGAATCACTCTGAACGCACCTTCCGCCTCCGGTCTGAACCAAGGAATGAGCTGATGATAAGAGATGCCTTCCAGTTCCTTTCCTTTGAATGATCCCTCAAGGATGCGGTAAGGGATGATCTTGTCGCCATGCTTGTATTCCTCCAGCGGAATGTCCTTTCCTTTCGGATTGAACAGAGAATCCACCAATGCCGCAGCCAGGACATAGACGGCCGGCTGACCGCTGTACGGATTCACGGACAGCACTCTGACATAGTCGATGTTCGGTCCGACACAGAGGGCCGTATTGGAAGGAAGGGTCCACGGAGTGGTCGTCCAGGCCAGGAAATAGGCAGGGAAAGTCTCGCAGCCATAGAGGGCCTGCGATTTCTCATCCTTGATGATCTCGAACTGAACGGTGCAGGTCGTATCCTTCACGTCACGGTAACAGCCAGGCTGATTCAGTTCATGAGAGCTGAGACCCGTTCCGGCTGCCGGAGAGTAAGGCTGAATGGAGAATCCCTTGTACAGAAGTCCTTTGTCGTAGATTTTCTTGAGAAGATACCAGAGAGTTTCGATATAGCGGTTGTCATAGGTGATGTACGGATCGTTCATGTCCACCCAGTAACCGATACGCTCGGTCATGTTGACCCACTCCTTCGTATATTTCATCACCTCTTTCCGACAGGTATCGTTATATTCCTCGACACTGATGGTCTTGCCGATATCTTCCTTCGTGATTCCCAGTTTCTTCTCGACACCCAGCTCTACAGGAAGACCATGCGTATCCCAACCGGCACGTCTGTTCACCTTATATCCGCACTGGGTCTTGTAGCGGCAGATGGAATCCTTGATGGACCTGGCCATCACATGGTGGATACCAGGCATGCCGTTCGCAGAAGGCGGTCCTTCGAAAAACACAAATTCCGGAGCTCCCTCCCTCAATTCCAATGATTTCTCGAAAGCGTGGTTCTTCCTCCAGCGCTCGAGAACTTCGTTGCCTACCGCAACTAAATCTAAACCTTTATATTCTTTAAATGCCATATTTTTCCTAATTTTGCATCCGTTAATCTACAAGCATTCATTAAAACTGCAAAGATAAGAAAAATATATGAATATACTTGACATTATCCTGCTGATCTGCTTCATTCCCACGGTGATATCAGGCCTGCATAAAGGTATGGTTTCCCAGCTTATCGGTCTGCTCACCATTTTCCTCGGCTGCAGACTGGCAGTCCTGCTGGAAGAACCGGTCTCCGCCTGGTTAGCCGAACTGACGGCAGCCAATCCTGGAGTGATACATGTCTTCTCATTCATACTGATCTTCATCGTAGTGGCCGTCACGCTCTTCCTGGCAGGAAAAATCATCGAGAGACTCATCAAGATCATCCTGCTGGGCTGGTTGAACCGACTGCTGGGCGTCATCATCTCCTTGATGATCTTCGCCATCGTCTCCGGCATCCTCGGAATCATGATGACCTCGCTCAACAACGAACTGAAACTGTTCAACCCTGCAATCCTGAACGGTTCCATCATCCTGGATGCCTTCAAGAAGATCACCGTTGCAGTCATGCCTTATTTGAAAAGTTTAATCTTCTAGGAAGATATGGAAAGAATCATACTTATCGAGACATCGACAGTTCTCTGCTCTGCCGCCTTGGTTGAAGACGGAAAAATCACCGCGTACCGGGAAAGTTCCGCATTGAAATCACACGCATCCCTCACGACTCCTTTCGTCCAGGAAATTCTGGAAGAAGCCGGATGCACGATTAAGGACTGCAACGCCGTCTGCGTCAGCAAGGGTCCAGGATCCTATACCGGACTGAGAGTCGGCGTATCTACGGCTAAAGGCTTGTGTTTCGGAGCCCATCTCCCGCTGCTCGCGGTCGGTACACTTGACACTCTGGCCGCACAGGCCATCACGGAAGGACTGCTGCCGGAAGGCTGCAGGTATATCATACCGATGATCGATGCCCGCAGGATGGAAGTCTATTGCGCCGTCTTTGACACAGAAGGAAAACAACTGACAGAAACGGAAGCCCATGTCGTGACGGAAGGATCTTTCCGGGAATGGCTGGAAAAAGGCGAGGTCCTCTTCATCGGGGACGGTGCCGGAAAATGCGAAGAGACAATCGTCTCCCCGAATGCGCACTTCATCCAGTGCTGGCCGAAAGCGTCTGCCATGGCCGGACCTGCCAGAAAAGCCTACGAAGAAAAACGGTTCGAAGATGTCGCATACTTCGAACCGTTCTATCTCAAGGAATTCGTTGCTGGCGTCAGCCGCAAGAAATTATTTTAATACCTTTCTAAGATATTTCCGGATGGATTCGACTCCATCGAACTGCTCGCCCGCACGGACGAGCTGGTTTTCTTCATCCCTGTTGATGAAGAAGGTCGTCGGAAGCTGCTGCAGATTATAAAGGGCAGCTGCATTCATGGACGGATCACAGACATTGATCCAAGGCAGATTCTGATCCCCTACCGTCAGGCCCCAGCCGACACGGTCCGAAGTCAACGCGACCGCATAGATTTCAAGACCCTTCTTGTGGAACTCCTTGTAAAGCGGGAAGAGCACATCAACATTGAACATTTTCTGAGCCGGTTCAGCCGGATTCCAGAAATGCAGCATGATACATTCCGCTTCTACCTCACTGAGCTTGATGTCTTTCAGATCCCTGTCCTTCAAGACAAGCTCCGGGAAAGGTCTGGCCTCTGCTTCACTCAACTTCATGGACAGCTGCATCTCATTGACCCTGCGCTGAGCTTCGACAGCGAGTGCCTGAGCATAACGGGACTCCGGCCACACCTTGTTCAAAGAATCGCTCACGGACTTGAAGACAAGAGCATCCGTATGTCGGCCGAAAACCGGAAGCGCATTGCCCTGAAGCTGTTCGTACAAAGCCGGTACAGACACGAGAGACTTGCAGTGCTTCATGACGAAAGCCACGCTGGAACGGTAATGATCGATATATACTTTATTGAATTCCACCTTCAGATCCTGAAGATTGTTCTCATCCAACCTGTTCTGGATGTCAGACAGAGCAGCATCAACCTTCTTCTGCTCCTCGTTGAGTTCAGCCAGCAAGCGCGAGTCTTCAGAACCGGACATGCTGAGATGCCCATCGGCATCGACCTCCACCCGGACCTTGTCACCAGCCTCCAGCAGCAAGGAAGCGAAACGTCGGTCATTCCGATAAAGAAAGAAGAACTCAGGGTCTCCCTTCCGCACGTCCACTTTATAGGCCAGTTTTCCCTTGTCATCAGTATAGAGCGTATCAAGCACCTCATAGCGGTTCAGGTTCTGGGCTTTCACCACGACCTGCTCCGAAGGAGCACCTGCAAGGGTAAGTTTGATTTCCGCACGGTTGCCAGTACAGGACACTGCCGCTGCAGCCGCGATCATGGGTAAGATGAATCTGCTTCTCTTCATAATCAGTTCTGTTCAAAGGCAGCACGGATAGATGCCGCGATGGCAACGAATTCTTCCTGGGAAAGTTCCAGCTTCGGTTTACGGAAATCCAGATCGCCCTCCGTCTGGAGAGGGACCAGGTGAATATGCGTATGCGGCACTTCCATTCCGAGGACGGCGACGCCGACCCTCTTGCAAGGAATTGCCTTTCCGACAGCCTGTGCCACTTTCCGGGCAAAAGCGCAGAGTCCCATGTAGGTTTCTTCATCCAGATGGAAGATATAGTCATCCTCTACATGTTTCGGAATGACCAGCGTATGTCCCTTGGTCAAAGGATTGATGTCCAGGAACGCGTAGAACTCATCATTCTCCGCCACCTTATACGACGGGATTTCCCCGTTCGCGATTTTCGTGAAGATTGTCGCCATGGTATTTATTACAATGTAATGTCAAGGATTTCGAACTTGATGATGCCTGAAGGTACTTTGGCCTCGACGATCTCACCTTTGGAATGGCCCATGAGTGCCTTGCCGATCGGAGTCGTGGCAGCAAGCTTTCCGTGCATGAAGTCCGCCTCGCTCTCGCCGACAAGAGTGAATTCCATCACCTGACCGGCATTCAGGTTCTTGACCTTGACCTTGTTCAACATCTGTACATGATCGGTACCGATCTGAGACTCGTCGATGACACGGGCATTCGCCACCAGATCCTGAAGTTTGGAAATCTGGAGCTCGAGCAAGCCCTGAGCCTCACGTGCAGCTTCGTATTCTGCATTCTCTGACAAATCTCCTTTATCACGTGCTTCCCCGATAGCCGCGGAAATCACCGGACGCTGAGCAATGGCATCAGCGAGTTCTTTCTTCAATTTATCCAGACCTTCCTGGGTCATATAATGAAGTGCCATAATTCTTTATTTTAACGGTTTAAATTGTACAAACTAAAAAGGAGTCCTGTCATAGACAGAACCCTCTTTTGCAAATATAGTAAAAAAATCTATCTATTCCAGATATTTGGCTCTGAATATTTCCGAATAGATCACCATCTTCTTGGGATCCAGCTTCTCTTTCTCCTGTTTTTTCTCCGGTCCATGCGTTTCTGCAGCCACCTGCAGGACAGGTTTCTTTCCGGCATCGGGAAGATCGCCAGGCATATCGTCAGTCAGAGATTCCTCCTGACCGGACTGGGATGACGACAGTACAGAGGTCTCCTCCGCAGGCTCCAGGACGAAATCATCAGGCCGCGGAAATTCTTCCGGTGCAGCCTTGTCCGCCGTAGTCAGTCTGTTTTCCACCGCCTTCATCCCGAGGAAGGCCGCCACCAATATGATCAGCAGAATATCCATATCCATCAAATTTTTTCCAAACAAAGATTGCGGTCTTTCTCCAGCTGCATTCTCAATTCTTCCAAAGATAAGAATTTTTTCTCATCTCTGATTTTACAGATGAAAGAAATCTTCAGGTCAAGGCCGTAGATATCATCATGAAAATCAAAGATGTTCGTCTCGATTGTCTTCACCTTTCCCTCCATGGAAACCGTCGGACGGCAACCGATGTTGCACATGCCGTAGAGTTTACGATCCAAGGTTTCCACTCGCACCAGATAGACTCCGTCAGAAGGGACACACTTCAAAGGATCATAAAGCTGCATGTTGGCTGTCGGGAAACCGATCGTCCTGCCTAACTGATTGCCAGACACGACGACTCCCTTGAGTCCATACCTGTAACCCAGCATTTCTGCAGCCGAGACGACGTCACCATGGGCCAGGGATTCGCGGATTTTCGTGGAACTGACGGCATAACCTCCCGAAGAAGGAAGCATGTCCCCGCAGATCACCTCCAGACCGAGCGACGCGGCAATCCGGGCCGTTTCTGAAGGAGCAGCTCTGTCAGAACCGATTCTGTTGTCATAGCCCAGCAATATGGCTTTCCCGCCGAACTTGTCCCGGATGATGCGGGAGAGATATTCTTCCGTAGTCATCTCGCTGAACTCACGGGTAAAAGGAAGAACCTCCACATGATCTACCCCCAAGGCGGATAGCATCGCCTTCTTCTCTTCCAGAGAAGTGAGCAGACGCAGATTTCTGGCTTCCTGCTGAAGAACATTCCGCGGATGCGGCCAGAACGTGATGACCATACTTTCATCTCCTCGTGCGGCAGCTGCCTCCACGAGCTTGTCAATGACAAGACGGTGCCCAAGATGGACACCGTCGAAGAAACCGGTTGCTATGACCATCTTACAACCATCTTACCAGATCGAAGTCCTGTCTGTGAGGAAGTGCCGGATTCTTGGCATACATCCTGGCAGCGACCTTGTAGAGGCCAGAAGTCTCCGGAACGACATCCACCGTATATCTGGCAACGCCGTCTACCGCCTCTCCGGCCTCGAACTCGTAACGTTCCTGGATATGGAGACGACCCTTCTTGTCCTCCGTAGCGAACAGCAGCTCGACTCCGATCTCGTCTGAATTAAGGTCTCCGAGATTGAGGACAAGTTCTGCCTTGATGTTTCCTCCGAGTTCGATATCGTCGGATGCGCCTTCTTCCTTAGTGATGGAAACCACTTCGACATTCTTCCACTGACGACGCAGTCTCTTCTTCCAAGCGGCGATTTCACGAGCTTTCGCGAAATCATCGGCAATGAGAGACTCATAGCGTGCTGACTGCGGATTATAGTACTGGTTGATATAGTCCGTCAACATCCTGTTCGTCGTGAAGTTGCAGGCGACCATGGCGATCGTATTCTTGATGTACTCGATCCAGTCTGCAGAACGTCCTGTAGAAAGGGTCTTGTTGTAATATGTAGGTGCGATCTCATTCTCGATGATGTTATAGATGGTAGCGGCATCAAGTTCGTCCTGGAAGCGCTGGTCATCATAAGTACGCTCCATAGGGAGTGCCCAGCCCGCACAAGGCTTGTAACCCTCTACCCACCAGCCGTCAAGGACAGAGAAGTGCATGACACCGTTCATGGCAGCTTTCTCTCCAGATGTTCCGGAAGCCTCGAGCGGACGGGTCGGATTGTTCATCCAGACATCGACACCCTGTACCAGATATTTCGCAACGGTGATATCATAGTTCGGCACGAACACGATCTTGCCGATGAACCTGTCCTGCTTGGAGATATCCACGATCATCTTGATAAGGTCCTGTCCGGCCTTGTCTGCAGGATGAGCCTTGCCGGCGAAGAGGAACTGTACCGGCTGCTTCGGATCGTTGACGATCTTGTCCAGCCTATCCAGGTCATGGAAGAGCAGGTGGGCTCTCTTGTATGTCGCGAAACGACGGGCGAAACCGATAGTCAGGACATCGTCACGGAGAGTCTCCTTGATCTTGACGATCTGACGAGGAGAATAATGACTGGTGACGGACGGATCGGAAAGACGCTCCTTGACCTCATCGATGAGGCGCTTCCTGAGAGTGTTCCTTACATTCCATACTTCCTCATCAGATACCTTATAGATACCCTCGAAGCATTTCTTGTCATAATGATGGGTCTGGAACTCATCGCCGAAGACCTTGGTATGGATCGCCTTCCATTCCGGAGCGGTCCAGGTCGGATAATGGACACCATTGGTCACATAGCTGACATGAAGTTCCTCCGGCAGATATCCAGGCCACATGTGCGCAAGGATATCGCGACTGACTTTTCCATGGAGCCAGGAAACGCCATTGACCTCCTGAGAGATGTTGGCAGCCAGAATACTCATGGAGAATTTCTCATTGACATCCTGAGGATTATCCTTACCGAGGGACATCATGGTTTCCCAGTCGATCTTGAGACGCTGAGGATAATGGCCGATGTATTTCCTGAGAAGACCCTCATCGAAGGCATCGTGGCCTGCAGGAACTGGGGTATGGGTCGTGAAGAGAGATGAAGCTCTGACGACTTCCAGTGCCTCCGGATAATCAAGGTTGTCATTGTTGATGTATTCACGGAGTCTCTCGAGACCGATGAATGCGGCATGACCTTCATTGCAGTGATATACCTGCGGATTCATGCCCAACGCACGGAGTGCACGGATACCACCGACACCGAGGAGAAGCTCCTGCTTGAGTCTGTTCTCCCAGTTTCCACCATAAAGGTTATAGGTCACTGACCTGTCTTCCGGCAAGTTCTCCGGAATATCGGTATCGAGAAGGTAGAGTTCGGTACGGCCGACATCCACTCTCCAGATTCTTGCATTGAGATTACGTCCCGGGAAGGCTACGCTGATGGAAAGCCAGTTTCCGTTGGCGTCACGTACCGGCGATGCAGGAATCTTCATGAAGTCCTGCGCGACATCCTCTGCGACCTGTTCACCCTGAGCGGACAGTTTCTGGTTGAAATAACCATATCTGTAAAGCAGACCGACGGCAACGAGGTTCGTGTTCATGTCGGAAGTTTCCTTGATATAGTCACCGGCAAGGATACCGAGACCGCCGGAATAGATCTTCAGAGAAGTATCCAGACCGTACTCCATGCAGAAATATGCGATGGACGGATCTTTACGCTCTGCTTTCTTCGCCATGTAGGCGTTGAACTCGGTCATCACTTCAGAAAGCTGCTTCATGAAGTCAGGATCCTGTACCAAGGCCTTGTACCTTTTTAGGCTGACTCTGTCCAGCATAGCGATCGGGTTCATGCCGGACGCTTTCCATGCTTCCGGATCTACTGCGGCAAAAAGGTTCTTTGCACTTTCGTTCCAGCACCACCAAAGGTTCTTCGAAAGGATTTCGAGGTCCTTCAGGCTGTCTGGGAGATGACGCTGAACAAACACGCTGTTCCAGGTCGGCTGATTTACGTCAATTCTTTCGTATCTCATTGTTTTTTCATTCCTTAAAGAAGGGAATCCACCCCTAACTGATTGCACTTTTTCCAAGGCTTTGGAATAAGCCTCTTTATAATAAATGATATTGTTCTGCCAGAGAGCGATCTCAGAGACCTCCCTGGCATTGGCCATATATCTTTTTCGTTCATCTTTGTCGAGATTGGCGATTTCCTTGATGCGTTCCACGACCGCATCCACCACCTCGAAATAATTCGAGTCGTTCCTGTCCACTACCGTGATGCCAGGATGCTCTTTCTTGTAATGGTCCCTCACCCACATTCCGAAACCGGCCAATGAAGTGGTCAGTGTCGGAATTCTGAACGCAAGACTCTCCAGCGGAGTATAGCCCCACGGCTCATAATAGGACGGGAAGATGTTCAAGTCAAGTCCTGCCAGCAGATCGTAGTAAGGCATGTTGAAGATGCCGTCATTGCCATTGAGATAGGACGGTACGAAATAGACCTTCACCTTATCACCGACCGCATTGTTGAAATTGAGTTCATTCAGGCGTCTGGTGACGGAATCGTATTCCGGCGTCATCAGATAATGGGAGACTCTGGTCACGTAATCGGACTCATTGCCCTGAAGTTTTGCGAGCAGCTGCTTGTCCGGTCCGTTGTTGCCGGAAGGGATCATGATGAAAGCATGGACACATTTTCCCTCGAAATCAGCATGATTCAATTTATCCAGCGCATCGATGAAGACATCGATACCTTTGTTCTTCCATTCATAACGGCCTCCTATGCCGACGAGAACGGCATTTTCAGGCACTTCCTCACCGCTCATGCAGGCAGCGACCTCCACCAGACGTTTGCGGGCAGCATGACGTTTCTCATCATATTCTTCATCCGTGGCTGGAGTGAAGCTCGGCTCGAAACCGTTCGGCGTCACGATGTCCACGTTTCTTTCCAGGAACTGGGTACACTCTCTGGCTGTGATCTCACTGACGGTCGTGAAGATATCCGCATTCTGTGCGGTTTTCTTCTCCAGCGAATGCCGGGCAGCAACGTTGAAATCACGAGCTTTCCGGTCTCCGTTGTAAGACAGCATGTTATCATACAACGGGAGATTATTGCCAGCGATGCATCTGCCTACGACTGTCGCATGCGTGGTGAAGACGGTAGCCACCGGAAGTTTCACATACTTCAGGTAAAGCAGACCGGCACCTGTCATCCACTCATGGAACTGTGCCACTACCTTATCGGATTCTTCCAGATTGTATCTGCAGAAGCTCTCGATGACCTTTCCAGCAGCGAAGCCGAAAAGTGCTGACTCCTTGTAATCCCAGTTACCTGAAATGGAGTCTACTCCGAATTCTTTCCAATATTCGGTCAGGATTTCATTCTGTCTGGTAAGGAACTGCTTGAAATCTACAAGAATCGCTGTCGGTTTGCCCGGAATGTTCCAGCGTCCGACACGCACCCTCAATCCTTCAGACATCGCCTGCATTCTCCAAGCGCTGTACAATGAAGGATCCTCCAGAAAGTCCGGGTTGCTCACCTCGTCCATCCATACGTCCGGACCCACCATGATATGATGTCTCTTGTATTCAGATTTCAAATACAGAGCCTTGGTCGCAATGACGGTATAGATACCGCCGACTTTATTGCATACTTCCCAGCTCACCTCAAACAGATAATCCGGTTTGATCAATTTTTCATCCATCTGTTTCATAATAATTAAATTGTCCAGCGCTTCTTACGCAGTGGGGCGATGATCAAAGAATTGACCATCGCCTACACTGACATGGAAGTCACTGAACCTGTGTCATAATAGTCCGAAGACTTATTTCTTCACTGTCTTCCTGACTGCAGTCTTCTTTGAAGCCGCAGTTTTCTTGGCAGGCGTCTCAGACTTCTTCTCCGTATTCTTCCGGGATACCGCAGTTCTGGCCGGAGCCTTCTTTACGGGAGCAGTCTCAACCTTTGCGGCTGCAAAGTTAACATCTGAAATTGAAATTGCATCATTTACACGTAAAATAAAATCACTCAGGACATTCATATAGTTGATGAATGCCTCGTAAGGCGTATCGTACGGGTTGAAATATTTATGTACAGCACCATCGGAGAAGAACTTCGTGCACATATAGTACAAGTGGTCGCTTTCCTGGAGATGTCCGAAATCCGCCCAGAGCGCTTCATCGTTCAGGAGACTGAGTTTCTCGGTCAGACCGTAAAGCTTGTTGAACGCATCATTCTGGAGTTCATTGCCCAGCCAGGCGGTCACATCCCTCTCTTCGTCCGCCCATGAAATCGGATCCTCAACTTCAAGTTCACCGACCGGATCATGCTTTCTGGCCGCTTCAGACGGAGTCACGAATTCGAAAGTACCGTCATTGAGGACTGCCGTAGGAAGATATCTCATGAATTCAAAGATACCGCTCTGTGCCTTCTGATGTTCGCCGAAAGTTTCATAGTCCATGAAGAGGTTGATGATTTCATCTTTCTCTCCGGTGGATTTGAGCCAGCTGAGATACTTCTCCCCTGTCAATGGCCAGTCTGCCCAGGTTCTGTCGGAAAAACGGAAAGCGATATCATCGCTCAGTCTGGAATTCTTCAGAAGCAGCTTGAGTTTCGGAGCCTTCGCTCCGCTGTAGATATAGTTCGGGCTCTTCCAACCGAGGACGTGCTTCGCACCTTCCGTCAGCATGGTCTTGAATCCCATATCGTAGACCATCTCTCCGATCGCATCGGAATAGATGAGTTCAGTATTTCTGAAAGCTTTCGGAGTCAAGCCGAAATAATGTTCGATCGCAGCCTTGTGCTTGAGCACCTGATGCTTGAATTCCGGTTCGGAACCGAGTGATGCGAGAGAATGGTAGTATGTCTCTGAAAGAAACTCTACGCATCCGGTATCCGCCAGACGGCGGAAACTGTCCAGCACTTCCGGACAATAGCGGTCGAACTGCTCCAGTACGGAACCTGAAATGGAGAAAGCGACCTTGAATGCCCCCTTGCTGCTCTTGATCTGCTCGAGGAGAATTTCATTCATCGGAAGATAGCATTTCTGAGCGACTCTCCTGAGAATGGTACGGTTAGCGAAATCATCATAGTAATGAGAGTCTTTGCCTATATCGAAAAATCTATATAATCTCAATCTGGTCGGCTGATGGACCTGAAAATACAGACATAAACTTTTTTTCATAATCTAATGGTTTTTTATAGTTACAGGGTTATTCATGATTGATTGCAGCTTCATAGACGCGTTTGATCTTCGCGGCGGCATTGTTCCATTTAAGAGAATTCACCTCTTCATAACCGCAACGCGACGCCAGCTTGGAAATAGCCGGATACTGCAGAAGGCCGTAGATGGCATCGGACATGGCATCCACATCCCAGAAATCAACCTTCAATGCGTATTTCAAGATCTCCGCACATCCGGACTGCTTGGAAATGATGGACGGCACATTCGTCTGCATGGCTTCCAGAGGAGAGATACCGAACGGTTCAGAAATGGACGGCATCACATAGACATCCGACAGCGCGAACATCTTCTGAACCTCCTTGCCACGCAGAAAGCCGGTGAAATGAAAACGGTCCGAAATGCCGAGACGGGCCACATGGCGGATACACCTGTTGAGCATATCACCGCTTCCGGCCATCACGAAACGGACATTATGACATTTCTTCAATACCTTCGCGGCAGCCTCGATGAAATATTCCGGTCCTTTCTGGTAAGTGACTCGTCCCAGAAAAGTCACCACCTTGTCCGGAACGTTCCTTTCGACCTCCAGATTTTGTCTGCCGCTGAAATCGACGGCGTTATGCACCGCAACGACCTTGGAAGGATCGATGCCGTATTTGTTGATGACAATGTTCCTGGTCAGTTCGCTGACGGCGATCACCTTGTCGGCAACCTCCATGCCCCGCTTTTCAAGGTCATAGACCCTGGTATCGATCTTATCGTCGCTTGAACGGTCGAATGAAGTGGCATGTACATGGACGACAAGCGGTTTCCCGGTAAGCTGCTTGGCCGCGATGCCGGCCAGATAGGTCAACCAGTCATGAGCGTGGATCACATCGATCTCATCCTTGTGCTGCAGCGCTATGGTCGCACCGACCATAGCATATCTGGCAACTTCTTCCATAAGATTCGCGCCATATTTGCCGGAAAACTTGTATTTCTGGCCATACTGCACACGGAAACCCTTGATCTGTCTCTTTCGTTCTTCTTCCACCATCTGGGTGAACTCCTGCGGATCCACATAAGGGACCATGTTCGTGCCGATGTGCACGAAACTGACCTTACCCAGAAATTCATCTACGGTCGTGGAGACCGTATCTACCGGAACATCACTTGCATTGATGATACGCACGGCGCTCTGGTCCTCATCACCCGATGCGGAAGGCATCACGAAAAGCACATCCACGTCATTATAGGCCAGACCTTTCGTCATACCATAGCAAGCGGTTCCCAATCCTCCTGCGATATGAGGAGGAAATTCCCATCCAAACATCAATACTTTCATTATTTCTCCTCCTTGTATTTATTCATGAGATAATCAACTCTGAGCAACGCAGCGACACTGCATGCGGATGAAATGGCTCCATGCGGCTCGTGAGGCGGATCTCCGTCATAGAGTTCAGAGAAGAGTCCGACACCGTGCTTGTGAAGATCCTCGTAGAATCCCTCCGTAAGGTATTCCGCCCTCTTGCAGAACTTGCTGCCCAGCAGACGGAAGGCGAGATCCATATAGACATTGAGCAATGAAGGAAAGGCACAGCCCTGATGATAAGCGAGGTCTCGGTCAATCTGAGATCCTTCATATACACCTCGGTAAGCCACGTTCCTTGGAGAAAGAGTACGGATTCCACGTTTGGTGACCAGTTCGTTGCGGACCGTCATGATGGCCTCTCCGATCACCTCGTCATCCAACGGAGTATAGTGGACATACATCGCGAAGATCTGGTTAGGACGTACCGCTTCATCCTTATGGGAGTTGTCGACATAGTCCGCCAACCTTCTCTTATCTTCCATCCAGAACATCGGCTGGAAATTCTTCTTCACGAGATCCCTTACCGGAGACCACCTCGCGATAAAATCATTTTTCTCGGGCCCATACTTGCTCTCCATCTCCAGAGCGAAGCAGAGGGCATTGTACCAGAAGCCGTTCGTCTCGATCTGATAACCGGCTCTTTCCGTAACCGGACGGCCGTTCACATAGGCATTCATCCAGGAAAGAGCAACGCCATCCGCCTGTGCCCAGAGCAGTCCGTTCGGATGAAGGGTCACTTCTTTTCTCCGGCCTGGACCATAACTCTCGATGATGCCTTTCAGCGTCTCCCCGTATTTCATCCAGATTCGCTTTTCTTCACCGGTGAAATCAATATACTGCTGGATCGTATCGGTCAGGCGGAGCGGAGCGGCCACCTGAGTGGTCCTCTTGAACAGTCTCTCCTGTTCATCCGCGATCAAGGTATCCAGGATTTCCTCGAATTCTGCAGTATTGCCGTCTGCATAGAGAGTCAGACCAGGCAACGCAACGACCGTCTCACGCAGCAGACCGGTTTCCAGCCAGGTGAAACCTGCATTGATACGATTTCTGCCGTTCCTTCTGCATTTGAGCAGATTGGCATTGGAAACCAGGATGTCGTGCATGGACTCCAGCGGTTCCGCCTTATTGACGACAGAAGTAAACTTACGTTTAAGTCCTTTTGCCGCGACCTCATTGACAGAGGCGGAGAAGACGACGGACTCGCCGGCCTTGAGATCCAGAAAGAAGGATCCCGGTACAAAAAGATCCTCCTTGCAATCGAAACCTCTACGGTATTCGTCCGAATAGGTGACTCCAGAATACCAGTAAGGAACTGATTTCCAGGAAGCCTTGGTAGAAAGCTGCATGTTCAAGTAAGGAAAACCCTTGTACATCCTGAAAGCGACGCCGCTGTCGATTTCTTCGTAGGAAGTCCTCGCTTCAGAATTCTGGTGTGTCAGGCCATGCACGCTTCTGAATGCCAGGAAAGGCTTCAATTGCAGCGAGACTTTGGAAGGAGCGTCCAGCAACTCATATTTGATGAGAATCTGATCGTTGTCCGGCACCATCATGAGCGTCTTCCTGAACAGGATCTCACCGACCTTGTAGGTGATGACCGGAAACGGATCCTGATCGAAGTCCACAATATATTTGTGTCCTCTTGGCTCATAAGTGTCTCCATAGCAATGGATTCCCAAATTGAACTGTTTGCCTTCCAGAACGAGACTTTCGTCCAGGGATGAAAGCAGCATGTACTTTCCACCTCCGAACTCATCCACTGGAACCGCAAGCAGTCCGTGATAACGTCTGGTATTGCAAGTCACGATGGATGTATTGCAGTAGGCACCTGTCTTGTTCGCCGAAAGAATCTCCCTCTTGAGAGAATAGGACAGGTTCACAAGCTCTGACTTGTTGAATTTAAGAAAAGCCATATCAAATATCGTTAAACGGGTTCATTCATCAATTTTCTTCAAAACCAGAGCACAGCGGCTCGGCAAGTACAAATACAGAGAATCCTTGTAGCAAGGTTTGCCGTTCGGGCATTTCTCAGGTATGGTGAAATAGGTTTCCCCTTCTTTCAATCGGGAGAAACCATCAAATTCGGCTTCATCGGAATCAAGTACCGAAAAATATTGTCCTTCCGGTGCCGCTATACCGTAATCAGCAAATGACGAGGTCGGATTGAAATTGAAAGCAAATATACAATTATTTCTCTTGAAAATCAGTATTTTCTTCTCCTCGTCCTGGACCAGAAGTTCCGGTTTGTACGAATAGATATCTTCCCGGGATGCAAGATGTACCATTTCCTTGTCGAAATTTCTCAAGTACCTGTACCTGAGGTAATCCGGCTCCGCAAGAGACCACTGTCTTCGGGCATATTTGTAAGACCAGCCGTTCCCTTCCCTCGGAAAATCGATCCATTCCGGATGACCGAATTCATTGCCCATGAAATTGAGGTAACCGTCTCCGGCTGTCGCCATGCTCACCAGACGGATCATCTTATGCAGGGCCATTCCCCTTTCGACTATCAGTGATTTCGAGCCTTTGTTCATGGCCGTATACATTTCGGCATCCATGAGACGGAAAATGATGGTCTTGTCCCCGACCATTGCCTGGTCATGGCACTCGGCATAGCTGATGGTCTTCTCATCCTCACGTTTGTTCGTGAGCTGCCACCAGATCTCCCCGACACTCCACTTCTCGTCCGGGAGGGTCTTGATCCATCTGATCCAGTTGTCCGCCACACCCATGCTCATCCTGAAATCGAAGCCGATACCGCCAGCCTCGAACGGAGCGGCCAGTCCGGCCATGCCGCTGACATCCTCCGCGATGGTGAAAGCGTCCGGATTTCCTTCCTTGATCAGAAGATTGGCCAGCGCCAGATAGGTGACGGCATTCTCATCGACCCCTTCATTGAAATAATTGTCATATCCGACGAAATCCTTCCCGAGTCCATGATCCCAGTACAGCATGCTGGTCACTCCATCGAAACGGAAGCCGTCGATATGATATTCTTCCTGCCAGTATTTACAGTTCGCCAGCAGGAAATATTTCGTCTCATCCTTTCCGTAATCGAAACATCTCGAGCCCCAGGCCGGATGGTGTCCCTGAGGACCTTTGTAGAAATAGAGGTCTTCCCTGCCATCGAACATTCCGAGGCCTTCCACCTCATTGTCCACAGAATGAGAATGAACGATATCCATGACCACTGCAATGCCCAGACCATGTGCCTCATCGACCAGAGCCTTGAATTCCTCCGGAGTACCGAAACGGGAACTCAGCGCGAAGAAATTGGAGACTTGATAACCGAAGGAACCATAATACGGGTGCTCCTGAAGCGCCATGATCTGAAGAGTATCATAGCCCAGTTCAGCAACCTGCGGCAGGACATTCTTACGGAATTCATCGAAAGTTCCTACCTTCTCCTCCTCGACGGCCATGCCGACATGACACTCGTAGATGAAAGGATGCTCTCTCTTGCCTGGCCCCGGATTCTTCCATTCATAAGGCACTGCAGGTTCCCAGACCTGAGCACAGAAAGCCTTGCTGTCAGGATCCTGGACCGCACGGGTCGTATAAGCGGGAAGGCGCTCACCGCCTCCTCCCGGCCACTCGATGTAGAGCTTGTACAGATCCCCATGCCCCATGAACATCGACGGAAGTTCAATTTCCCAGTTGCCGTTGCCTGTCGGTTGCAGCGCATAGGACTCGGTCCTCTTCCAATTGTTGAATTCTCCGATAAGGTAGATCTTGTTCGCATTCGGAGCCCACTCCCGGAATACCCAGTTCCCGTTGTCCGCACGATGGAGGCCATAGTAGAGGTGGTTGTTCACCGCATTGATCAGACGGCCGCCCCTCGCAAGTTTCGCATAAGTTTCCTCAATCCGGGCATGACGTGCATCGACCACACCCTTGTAAGGTTCCAGCCACGGATCCGTTTCATACAGTTTCTTGATTCTTTCCATATCTCTATTGCGCGATCAGATATTTTCCAATGATTCCAGTTTTTCCCGGGTTCCCCGGAGATAAGCCCTGCAATCCTTCACCAGCTTTTCAGATCGGGCGACGTATTTCTCGATTTCATCGATGCTCGTAGAAGGATCTTCCACCTTCGCAGCAATCTCCTCCAAGCTCTTCATCGCCTGCTGATAGTCAAATTCTTCCTTTTCTGCCATATCTTCCTGTCATTAATTCTGTTTCACATTCTCTACCCGGCAATCCACACGACCGTCATGGAACATCAGGCCCACCTGATCTCCTTGCCGGAATCCAGCCGCATTCTTCAAGACCACACCCTTTCCGTCCAGCGCCAGAACATACCCCCTCTTGAGGACATTCCGCGGATCAGCTCCCTTGATTCGGGCCTCCAGCAGATCCACTGCCGCTTCCTTTGCCCTGATCTTATACAGAAAAGCATTCCTCAGCCTGTTCTGCAGCAGCCGAAGCGAAGCATCCGCATCCATGACTCTCTTTACACCGACCGACATGATCCGGGACCAGAGCGTACTGATACGTTCATCCTCCCCGGCATAGATGGACACCAGCTCATCAGCAAGAGCCGTCGGTGTCTTCAGATAATCATGGGCCACCATGTCCGCGATATGGAAATCCTGATCATGCCCGACCGCCGTCAGCACCGGCAGAGGATACTGGGCAATGGCACAGCAGAGCGTGTAATCGTCATAACAGGCCAGATCGATCCGCGAGCCGCCACCCCTGAGAATCAGCACCGCATCATACAGCTTTCCGGAGGACGCCACCTCATCCAATGCCGCCACGATGGACGCCGGACACTGGGCCCCCTGCATCAGAGCCGGATAAAGCTCATAGTCGAAATGGAAACCATAGATATTTTCTTCGAGATGTTTGACGAAATCGCGGTAACCGGCCGCATCTTCTGCCGAGATCACCGCAAAGCGCAGAGGCAGCAAAGGCAGCTCCAGGCTTTTCTGCAGGTCAATGATCCCTTCTTTCTGAAGACGGGCGATGGTCATCTGCCGCTGTCTCTCCTGCTCCCCGAGCGAAAAGTCCGGGTCAATGTCATCGATCACCAGCGTGAAGCCATAGATCGGACTATAGCTGACCTGCACCTGCACCAGAACGGTCATTCCCACCTGAAGGGGCGAACCGGTCACGGATTCGAAAAATGGAGCAAGGAAACGGAAACGACTTTCCCAGATAGCGGCCGACACTTTCGCGACGATACCTTCCGGGCCGCTCTGAGACAATTCCAGATAACAATGTCTGCGGGTCTTGATCGAACTGATTTCTGCCTTCACCCACAAACGTGCCGGGAAGAGAGATTCTACCCCCGACTTCATCCTGCACTGGAAATCATATAGATCCAAATAATTTTCAGATGTCCTGTTCATAACTTTTTCACATCCTTTACAAATTTAACAAAATTTCTCATACTGCCTGCAGATATTCTTATAAATAGAAATATTTTATATCTTTGCCGGTGATTTCAGAGACCGATTTATTTATGAAGATCACCGAAGCATTATTCGCTGGCAGCAGCACACGGATTTCCGAAAAACCTAAACAGAAATTTCCAGAATTCGCGTTCATTGGAAGATCCAATGTCGGCAAATCGTCCCTAATCAACATGCTGGCCGACCAGAAGAAACTGGCCATGACTTCCAGCAAACCGGGCAAGACCAGACTGGTCAACCATTTCCTCATGAACCGGCAATGGTATCTCGTCGACCTTCCCGGCTACGGATATGCCAAACTCTCCCAGACCGGAAAGAAGAAGATAGAGCAGATCATCAGGACCTACATCAACCTTTCAGAAGAGCTGGTCATGCTTTTCGTCCTGATCGATTCCAGGCACGACATCGGCGCCATCGACATGGATTTCCTCATCGAACTGGGAGAAAGCCGGATTCCTTTCGCCATCATCTTCACGAAAGGCGACAAGCTCAGCAAGACCGCGCTTCAGAAACAGATCGAGCGGAACTGTGCGCAGATCCTCGAGAAATGGGAAGAAATGCCTCCTTACTTCGTAAGTTCATCAGAGAACCGTATGGGCAAAGAAGAAATCCTTGACTATATCGGAGACGTGCTGGAGAAAATTCAGGAAGAATCACAAGAAGAATCATAAACCCCTCATAAGATGCACAACGAACACAAAATGAAATTGTTTACTTGCAGAGCCTCCAAAGACTTTGCGATCAAAGTGGCCAAAGCGCTCAACATCGAGCTCGGCCTGTCTGATGTCCTCACTTTCAGTGACGGAGAGTTTCAGCCTTCCTTCAATGAAAGCGTCAGAGGAGCTACCGTGTTTATCGTCCAGTCAACCTACCCGCCTGTTGACAACCTCTTTGAACTTCTTCTTATGATCGATGCCGCCAAGAGGGCATCAGCACACAAGGTCATCGCCGTCATGCCTTATTTCGGTTGGGCAAGGCAGGACCGCAAGGACAAGCCGAGAGTCTCCATCGGAGCGAAACTCGTCGCCAATATCCTCCACGCCGCAGGTTGCGACAGAGTCATGACCTGTGACCTCCATGCAGACCAGATTCAGGGATTCTTCGATTTCCCTGTCGACCATATCTACGCCAGTTCGATCTTTCTCCCTTACCTGAGGGATCTGAACATCGAGAACCTGGCTATCGCCGCTCCTGATATGGGCGGTGCCAAAAGAGCGAACGCATATGCGAGATACCTCGAGTGCCCGGTCATCATCTGCCACAAATCCAGGGAGAGAGCCAATGTCGTAGGCTCCATCACCGCGATCGGCGATGTGAAAGGCAAGAACGTGATCATCGTGGATGACATGATCGATACCGCAGGTACCTTGACGAAAGCAGCCAATGTCCTGATGGAAATGGGCGCACTCAGTGTAAGAGCCTGCGCTACCCACGCCGTATTCTCCGGAGCGGCCTACGAGAAGATCGCAGATTCCGCACTCCAGGAGGTGATCGTTTCCGACACCATTCCGTTGGATCCGGATCCGGCAAAGGACAAGAGCAAGATCACTGTACTTTCGATGACGGGCATCTTCGCCAACATCATCAACAAAGTATACAATTACGAACCGATCAGCCCGGATTTCATCAACTGACATGAAGATTCTGCTGGCAGCCATCATCCTCATAGGCCTGTGCGTCTTCGGTCTATGCTTCAACATCATCTTCAGGAAGAACGGAAAATTTCCTGAAACCGATGTCGGCAGCAACCGCGAGATGCGCAAGCGAGGAATCAAATGTGCCAAGGATGACGAACTCAGGATGTGGGGCACTAACAACAAGAAGCCGCGCGAAGACTGCGACGATATGGATTGCAGCGCCTGCGGCCAATGCAAATAATTGAATTTTTATGAGTCTAGTAGCAATTGTCGGTAGACCTAATGTAGGAAAATCTACCTTGTTCAACAGGCTTGTCGGCATGAGACAAGCTATCGTTGACGAAACTGCCGGTGTGACCCGTGACAGGCACTATGGCAGATGTGAGTGGTGCGGAACTGAATTTTCCGTCGTGGATACTGGAGGATACACCTCCAACTCCGATGATATTTTCGAAGAGGAGATCAGGAAACAGGTTGTCCTGGCCATCGAAGAAGCAGACCTCGTGCTGTTCATGGTAGAGGCCGCTACCGGCATCACCGATTACGATGAAGAGATTGCCGGCATTCTGCGCAAAAGCAAGAAACCGGTAATTCTGGCCGTCAACAAGATCGATACCGGAGACAAAATCTACGACTCATATCAGTTCTATTCCCTCGGACTGGGTGAAATCTGGAACATCTCCGCAGCCAATGGAGGCGGTACCGGTGACCTGCTCGACGAAATCGTCAGGTTGCTTCCTGCCCGGAACGGTGCGGCGGATGACGAACATCCGGAACTGCCGCACTTCACGATCGTCGGAAAGCCGAATGTCGGCAAATCCTCTCTGACCAACGCCCTGCTCGGCAAAGACCGTAACATCGTCACTCCGATCGCAGGAACGACCAGAGATTCGATCGCGACCCTCTACAACAAGTTCGGACACGAGTTCATGCTGGTGGATACCGCAGGTATGAGGAAGAAGACCAAGGTCCATGAAGATCTGGAATTCTACTCCGTCATGCGTTCCATCCGTGCCATCGAACATTCCGATGTCTGCATCCTCATGATCGATGCACAGACCGGTATCGAAGCACAGGACATGAGCATCTTCAACCTGATTCAGAAGAACAGGAAAGCCTGCGTCGTCGTCGTGAACAAATGGGATACGGTCGAGAAGACCAGCAACACCATGAAAGAATATACCCAGGCCATCAAGGAAAGGCTCGCGCCGAACAATGACCTGCCGATCATCTTCACCTCCGTCCTCAACAAGCAGAGAATCATGGATGTACTGGATGCTGCCGCCCGTGTCTACGACAACTACTCCAGAAAGATTTCCACCTCCAAGCTCAATGAGGAGATGCTTCCTGAAATCGAGAATTATCCACCGCCGGCATGGAAGGGCAAATATGTGAAGATCAAATACATCACGCAGCTGCCGACCAGAAGTCCGTCTTTCGCGTTTTTCTGTAACCTTCCGCAATACGTGAAGGATCCGTACAAACGTTTCCTGGAGAACAAGCTCCGGAGCAAGTTCGACTTCCTTGGTTGTCCGGTACAGATCTACCTGAGACAGAAATAAGGTCTGAAACGAAAAGAGAAGGAGGATGCACAGCTGATGCGCATCCTCCTTCGTTTTGAAATAACCCTATTATTATCAACTAAACTAACCGTCTTTATCATTTGCAAAGCCTGTGCCAAACTTTCATCAGCGACGACGACGGCTTTTTCTTTTATCGATTTTCATCTGCTGGATGAGACAACCGTTCTCCTTCTTGGAAATGAAGATCGTCACGATGAAGTTCTCTCCACCGGCCTGCAGCCCACCAAGCGCATACTCCAGATTCGGTTTCTCCACGACATGCGAAATCTTGAAGGAAGTCGGCGTATAGCTGTCGAAGAAAGCCTGCAGGATCTGCCTGGCCTGTCTGCTGCTGGATTCGTTGCAGCGAGAGAAGATCGTGATCTCCAATGCCTCATCGAACCAACGGGACAAATTCTCCACATCGCCACTGGAAATGTAACGTTCCACAGGAGGCAAGATGTCTTCGCATACCTGCTGTGCCTTCAGACTTCCGGCAAAGCAGAAAGAAAGTAAAAGAAGAATTAAAGTCCTTTTGTACATATTCACATTAAAAATTGGCACAGAACTACCATACAAATTCCAAGCCACAAGAAAAATACACCGTAAGTCAAAACAGATTTATATATTTGTGATATGAAAATCACACTGCTAACTGTTGGAAAAACCGATGTCGCCTGGGTGAAGGAAGGTCTACAGACCTATATCTCCCGGCTCAAGCACTATTTTCCCTTCGTCATGAACGAGATCCCGGAACTGAAGAACGTCTCCTCCCTGAGCAAGGAGCAGATCAAGACCCGGGAGGGAGAACTCATCCTGAAACAGATCCGTCCCAATGATGACGTCATCCTGCTGGACGAACACGGGAAAGAATACACCTCCATGAAATGGGCGGAAGTGCTGGAAAAGAAGATCTCCACGGAAGGAAGAGACATCACCTTCGTCATCGGAGGAGCCTACGGTTTCTCCGATGAAGTCTACCATCGGGCGAACTCGAAGATTTCACTTTCGCAGATGACCTTTTCACACCAGATGGTCCGCACCATCTTCGTGGAACAGCTTTACAGAGCCTTCACCATCATGAGAGGTGAGCCCTATCACCATGAATAGAACCTTTGGAAGAAAGAAGGGATATGGAAAACAGAACATTCATCAGGAATAAGGGAAATCTGCTGCTCTTCATCGCGGCGATTCTCCTGCTCGCCCTTTCTCTGCTGCAGAACTTCGAAGCAGCCGACACGGCCCAGATCGCCAGAAAGACAGAAAAACGGATTGAGGAACGCTTGGAAGACATGGATGGCTACATCAGTTCAGCTCTGCTTTCCGACACATCCAAAGCATTGGATTACAACACGTTCCCGGAAGACATGGTCATCTATCGCTATGTCAATGATACCTTGCAGGCCTGGAGAAACCAGTTTCCGATCCTGAACGACGACATCACGTCCAAGGTCGTCTATCAACGGATCTGCACCATGTCCGACCGCATCACTTCCCCGTTGGCCAAGATCCGGGAAAAACTGCAGTACATCAACCTCGGCACGAAATGGTATGTGGCCAAAATGGTGGAAGAACCGATCGAGCACATCAAGATCATCGCCGGTCTGGAAATCAAGAACGACCTGGTCAATAACAAGTCTGGCAACGGCATCAATCCGAACCTGGGCATTTCCCGGCACTATTCCATCCGGCCGATCTCCGATATCGGAGGTTCGGTCGTCCGCTCGGGAGACATCCCGCTCTTCAAGATATCACTCGAAGAGAATCTGACGGACTTCCTGAAGACCAACTCGATCCTGCGATGGATATCCCTCTTCCTGATCATGGTTTCTGGAATAATCTTCCTAAAAGGCCACAGGAACTGGAGGGCCTGGATCACCGTCACCACCGTCAACTCGCTCTTCATCCTGCTCACCTATTTCTGGGGAATGGGACAGCAAGGCAGCAACGCCTTCTTCTCTCCGGCCATCTATGCGGACGGTCCTGTCCTGTACTCCTTCGGCGCCATCTTCCTGCTGAACCTACTGGTCTTCAACTTCATCTTCTGCACCTATATCATCCAGAAAGCCCTTTACCTGGACATCCGCAGAAGCAAGGACCCGAGACGCGGTTTCATCATCCAAGGAGCCGTGACCGTAGTCGCCCTGATCCTGACACTGCTCTACATCAACTGGGGTTTCCGAAGCATCAATCTCAACTCCAACATCTCTCTCTCTTTCTACCGTTGGAATGAAAATGCCTTCTACAGCGTGCTGGTCTACATTTCCTACCTGTCCCTGCTCTGTGCAGTCATGATGGAACTGAAATGTCTCAAACCAAGTATCCAGCTCCTGACGGGAAAGAATTTCAACCCTACCGGAAAGATCCCGATCCTGCTGCTCGTGCTCCTGTCCACCATCTATTTCTCCATGACCTTCCTCAACCTCGGTTTCACGAAAGAAATGGACCGCTGCCGGGTCTGGAGCAACAAGATGACTCTCAGCCGCGACCTGGAACTGGAGTTCAACATCAGATCCGTGGAAGACCACATCGCGAACGACAAGGTGATGGCCACCCTGTCCAGAAATGTCAATGAGAACCAGATGACCAACCGTATCATCGAATACTACCTGCATGGCCAGTATCAGAAATATTACATCTCCGTCTATCTGGTGAATGACCGAGACAAGGTCGGACGCGAAAAGATCAGGAAAATCATCAGCGAAGGAGAACGGATCAGCAACGATTCCCGCTTCTTCTCCATGGACGATAAAAAAGGCTTCATCTCCTATGCCGGTATCTTCACCTATCGCGGCAAGAACCTGAAGAAGATCTACATGATCCTCTCTCTGGAATCCAGGGAAAGCAGAGGTGACCGCGGCTACTACAGCCTGCTGCGCAAATATTACGGGGATAAAGGAGTCAACCTTCCGCAGTTCTACTCCTATGCGAAATATATAAACGGCAGGTTGTCCAATTTCAAAGGACGCTACCCTTACCCGACACGACTGGCCCAGAAGGATCTGGAGGAAATGGATGAGAACAACTTCTCCTTCATCCGAAAGAACAAGTACACTCACTTCGTCAACAGAACCTCCGAGGACGAAATCATCCTGATCTCCCGGCAGAGCGGAAATATGATCACCTTCTTCACTTCCATCTCCTACCTCTTCCTCATCGAATGGCTCGTCCTCCATCTATTCTTCGTCCGGAAGAAGATCCACAAGACCTTCAAGAAAAACTATTACCGGTCCAGGATCAGCACGATACTCTTCATGACCTCCATCTTCATCCTGGTCGGTATCACTACCGTCAGCCTGCTCTTCGTCTTCCAGAGGAACGAAGTGAACCTGAAGAACATCATGTCCTCCAGGATCAGCATGCTCCAGAGCCATGTGGAAAGCAAGCTCAAGGACGTGGACGACTACCATGAACTTATTCAGGACAAGAACTGCATGGTTGCCATCCAGGAAATCGGAGACATCACACTCTCCGACCTCACTCTCTTCACCCCTCGAGGAAAGGTCCTGCTATCCACGACACCGGAGGTCTTCGAAAGCATGATCGTCGGCAGCAGGATCAACGCCGTTGCCTACCACAACATCGTGGACCTGAAGCAACGTTTCTATGTCCATGACGAACAGTTCGAAGGCCGCTACTACTATTCGATGTATGCTCCGATCATGAACGAGAAAGGCGAGATGATCGCCATCCTCAGCGCCCCATATACGGAAGAGAACTTCAATTTCAAGATGGAGACCGTCATGCATACGGCCCTGGTGATCAACCTCTTCATCATACTCCTGATTTCCTCCATGTTCTTCAGCACCCATGAAGTCGACGAGATGTTCAAACCACTTCTGGAAATGGGCAAGAAGATGAGCAAGGCCGATCTGAACAATCTGGAATACATCGAATATAACCGGGAAGACGAGATTTCCAAGATTGTAGAAGAGTACAACAGGATGGTCAAGGCGCTTCAGGAAAGCAAGGTCATCCTGGCCAAAGCGGAAAGGAACAAAGCCTGGAGCGAAATGGCCCGGCAGATCGCGCATGAGATCAAGAATCCGTTGACACCGATCCAGCTGGAACTCCAGATGCTGATCAGGAAGAAAAAGAACAACGACCCGGTCTGGATCGAACGTTTCGACAAGGCTTGCGACGTTATCCTGGAACATATCAAAATCCTGACCGATACGGCCAACCTTTTCTCCAGCGTCGCCAAGATCTACGATGACGAGCCGCAGAAGATCGATCTGGACGCTCTGGTCAAGAAGCACATCTCCATCTACGAGAACAAGGAGAACATCAAGGTTTCCTACATGGGTATGCCGGACTGCTTCATCATGGCACCGCGGTCACAGATCATCCGTGTCGTCGTGAACCTGATGACGAATGCCATCCAGGCCATCGAGAACATGCAGGCCGAACAGATCGCCGCCGGTGAGAAACCGACGGACGGCGCAGTCGTCATCTGTCTGAGAAGAAGCACCAAGGACGGCTGCTTCGACCTGGTCGTGGAAGATAACGGTCCAGGTGTGAAAGACGAGAACCTGGACAAACTGTTCCTGCCGAACTTCACGACGAAGAACAGCGGTACCGGTCTGGGACTGGCTATCTGCCGCAACATCATCGAAGAATGCAGAGGTGAAATCAATTACAAGAAATCCTTCGTGCTGAAGGGTGCCAGCTTCACCGTCACCCTTCCACGCTACGAGGACTGATCAACGATCAATAGACATAATTCCTGATATCTCCGGCGGTGATCTCGCTGCCGGAAAGGATCAGGAGTCTTTCGATGACATTGCGGAGTTCACGGATGTTTCCAGTCCAAGACTTGGCTTGAAGCAGTTCCATAGCCTCCGGAGTGATGGGACGAGCCTTCAAGGCCGTCTCCTGACAGATCTGTTTCATGAAATAATCCGCCAGAGCCGGAATATCCGACTTCCTTTCGTCCAAGGTCGGAACCTTGATGACGATCACGCTCAGACGATGATAGAGGTCCTCACGGAAATTTCCTTTCTCGATTTCCTCCTTCAGATTCTTGTTGGTCGCTGCGATGACACGCACATCCACCATAATGTCCTTGTCACTGCCGACCCGGGAAAGTTTCTTCTCCTGAAGAACTCTCAGTACCTTGGCTTGGGCCGCCAGACTCATATCACCGATTTCATCCAGGAAAAGCGTACCTCCATCCGCCTGCTCGAACTTGCCCTTGTGCTGCTTGATGGCTGAGGTGAAAGCCCCTTTCTCATGACCGAACAGTTCACTCTCTATCAGTTCGGACGGAATGGCGGCACAGTTCACCTCGACATAGGCCTTGTCGCTTCGAGAGCTGTTCTGATGCAAGCTTCTGGCCACCAGTTCCTTACCTGTTCCATTGGCCCCCATGATCAGGACGCGGGCATCGGTCGGAGCGACCTTGGCGATCATTTCCTTGATCTGAAGAATCGGTTCTGACTCACCGATCATCTGGACTCCGCCATAGACCTTCTTCTTCAACGTCTTCGTTTCCTTCACCAGAACTGCCTTTTCCGTCGCGTTCTTGACCGTGATCAGGATACGGTTCAGATCCAGAGGCTTCTGAATGAAATCGAAGGCACCGGACTTGATACATTCCACTGCCGTATCAATGTCCCCATGACCTGAAATCATGACCACTGCAGTCTCTATCTGAGCTTCGTTGATCTTGGCCAGAACTTCCATTCCATCCATGACCGGCATCTTGATATCGCAGAATACCACGTCATAATGCTCCTTGAGCAGCATCTCCACGCCTTCCGACCCATCTACCGCCACATCTACCGCATAACCTTCGTCCATCAGGATCTCCTGCATGGAGTTCCTGATATATTTTTCATCATCAATAACCAGAATCTTCATATCATTAAGTAGTTTTATTCCAAATATATCCAATTTTGCGCGTTTAGACAAAAATTTATAATTTTGCTGATCCAATTACGCACGAATATGAACGTACCTGATATCATAATTGCAATCGACGGATATTCTTCCACTGGCAAAAGTTCTTTCGCCAAGTCGGTTGCTTCTGAATTTTCATTTCTCTACCTGGATTCAGGCGCCCTCTACCGGGGAGTCACCCTCTATGCCATGGAGAATGGTTTCATCGATGAAGATTGCCAGATCGATCTTCCGGCCCTGTCTGCAGGACTGGAGACACTGGACCTGCATTTCGAGGACCACGGGGACGGCAGCCAGACCTATATGGGTTCCCGCTGCATCGAGAAAGAAATCCGTACGTTGACCGTTTCAGGCAAGGTCAGCCCGATCGCGACGGTCGCAGAGGTCCGTTCCTATGTTGACCGCAAACTCCGGGAATTCGGAAAGAAGAAAAGAGTGGTCATGGACGGACGTGACATCGGAACAACCGTTTTTCCGGATGCGGAGCTGAAGATCTTCATGACGGCGGACCCGATGATCCGGGCACAGCGCCGTGCACTCGAACTTCAGGCGAAAGGAGAACAGGCGGACATTCAGGATGTCCTGAAGAATCTGGAAGAAAGAGACTACATCGACTCTCACCGCGAGGTTTCTCCATTGACAAAAGCTGCTGATGCCGTCGTGCTGGACAATTCCCACATGACCATGGAAGAACAGCTCATCTGGATAGAAGAGCTTGTCAAGAAAAGATTCCAATGTTAACGGATAGAGACAGATGGGATTTACAGTAGATATCGACAAGAATTCCGGCTTCTGCGCCGGAGTGATCCGGGCAATCAGCAATGCGGAACAGCATCTGGCTACAGATTCCGCATGCCATGGCCGGCTCTATTCCTTAGGAGCTATCGTCCACAACGATTCTGAACTGGCCCGGCTGGAAGCCAAGGGACTGGTCACGATCGATCAGGAAGACATGGAGGACATGGTCAACGCTGAAGGCGAGACCTTGCTGATCCGGGCACACGGTGAGCCCCCGGCCACCTATGTCCGTGCCAGGCAACTCGGTTTCAGACTCATTGACTGCACCTGTCCGGTCGTGCTGAATCTCCAGAAGAGAATCAAGGACACCTATCTGAAACAGCAGGAGAAAGGAGGTGGCCAGATCATCATCTTCGGGAAACCGGGACATGCGGAGGTACTCGGACTGCTCGGACAGACCGAGAACACGGCCATAGTCGTAGAACATCTCCCGATGCTGGAAGAAGCCGTCAAAGACGGACAGATTTCGCTTTCCGTACCGACAGAGATCTTCAGCCAGACGACGAAAAGTCCAGCTGAATACAAAGAACTCTGCTGCAGACTGGAGGAACTGATGGCCCATCACCTGGAGCTTTCCGTACAAGGGTTCAAAGGTACCGAACTTCTGCACATCCACGACACGATCTGCTCACAGGTCGCGACCCGACACGAGAAGCTTTCCCGTTTCGCGCTTGAGCATGATATCATCATCTTCGTTTCCGGGAAGGCCAGTTCCAACGGAAAAGTCCTCTGTGAACTTTGCAAGAGCCTGAATATCAGAACCTACCATATCGATTCCTGTGCAGAGCTGAAAAGAGAATGGTTCCGTCCGGACGACAAGGTCGGAGTCTGCGGAGCGACTTCTACACCGAAGTGGCTGCTGGAAGAAGTCGCCGGTGAAATTAAAAATTTTGAAGTATAGCGACTATTTCGTACTTTTGCAGGATATATGGCATAATGCCTGGAAACGAATCAATCAATTCAAAATAAATCATTTATGGCAACAACAGCTGATTTCAAAAACGGTCTATACCTTAATTTCAACGGAAAACCATGCTCTATCGTATGGTTCCAGCATGTTAAACCAGGAAAAGGTCCAGCATTCGTGAAGACCAAACTCCGTAACCTCGAGAACGGTCGTATCCTTGAGAATACCTTCACAGCAGGTGCGAAGATCGAGACCATCAACGTCGAGAGAAGGCCTTACCAGTTCCTCTACAAAGATGAGGACGGATTCAACTTCATGCACGAAGAGACTTACGAGCAGATCCACCTCGAGAGCGACCTCGTAGAGAACGCTGACCTTATGAAAGAAGGACAGCACGTGGAGATGATGTTCCTTGCTGACGAGGAAAGATGCCTGACCTGCGAGCTTCCTACCTACGTAGAGCTGGAGGTGACTTACTCAGAGCCGGCTGTCAAAGGCGATACCGCTTCTACCAGTGCATTGAAAGAGGCTACCCTCGAGACCGGTGCAGTCATCATGGTTCCGCTCTTCATCAACCAGGGCGAGAAGATCAGAGTGAACACGACAGACCGTACCTACGGTGAGCGCGTAAAATAATCCTGACACTTCAGAAAAAGAGAAAGACCGGTTTTCCCCTGGAAAACCGGTCTTTCTTCATTCATTGACCTGAGCCTACTTACCTTCATGCTCACGGATGGCACGGTCGAAAGCATTGGACTTCTTCAAGGTGAAGTTGGCTCCGAGATACTTGACCCTCACCTCCTCATCATCAGCGAGTTCCTGCGGCGTTCCGCTCTGCAGGATATGACCTTCGTACAACAGGTAGGCGCGATCGATGATCGCCAGGGTCTCACCGACGTTGTGGTCCGTGATGATGACACCGATATTCTTGTATTTCAGCTTGGCGATGATGTACTGGATATCCTCCACGGCAATCGGGTCGACACCGGCGAACGGCTCATCCAGCAGGATGAATTTCGGATCGACGGCCAAGGCTCTGGCGATCTCGCAGCGACGACGCTCTCCACCGGACAGCTGGATACCCTTGTTCTTCCTCACCTTATGAAGGCTGAACTCGTCCAGCAGCGATTCCAGACGCTCCTGACGCTCGGCTTTCGTGAATTTCCTGGACAGCTCCATCACCGACATGATGTTGTCCTCCACGGTCATCTGGCGGAAGACGGACGCCTCCTGCGCAAGATAACCGACTCCTTTCTGCGAACGCTTGTACATCGGCAGTTCGGTGATGTCTTCATCATCAAGGAAGATCCGGCCCTCGTCCGGAACGACCAGACCGGTAATCATATAGAAGCTGGTCGTCTTTCCGGCACCGTTAGGACCGAGGAAGCCGACGATCTCTCCTTGTTCCACCTCCATGGAAACGCCTTTCACGACGGTCCTGAGGCCATATTTCTTAACTAGATTTTCGCAATGCAGTTTCATGGCTGTTCTATTTTTGCAAATCGGTCAACGGACATCCAGGTCCAGGTCCACGATCAGGTTGCGGACCTCGCTGTTCGTTTCCATCAATTCCTTCGCCTGATCGGAAGGCATATAGATCTTCGGAGACTGGACTTCATCATCCGGCTTGATGTCGACCCTCAGGTAGACCGACACAGAGCCGACCAGTTTCCGGTAATTGCCCTCCAGTTCGTGAAGAAGCTTGGACTCGACCCAATCCTTCTGGGCCTCGTTGACTACCTGGAAAGTAACGATCTTCCCTTTATCTTCTTCCCTGATGTCCAGCTCCGTCGAGCTCAGCATGCTGGCCAGACGCGGTTTCGACTCGTACATGCGGGCCAGTTCAGGCCAATGCGCTTTCAGGGCTTCATCTTCCGGCAAGGCTGCAGGAGCATTCTGCAGAACGGCTTCTTCCGTCTGCGGTTCTTCCATCACCTTTTTCAAAGAAAGTCCGCTGGCGACGGAGCGAGAGGCTCTGGATCGACGGGTACGAGCCGGCTTTTCCGACGCGGTCTGTGATTCCGGAGTCTCACGGGTCAATGGGGCCGTGGTTTCCGGATTTTCCCGGGTCAATGATGCCGAACTGTCCTGAGACAATGATGCCGTGGCTGCCACCGGTGCCGCCTCGTGGGCTGGAGCGATCTGTGCTGCCGGAGCATGAACTGCCGGGGCAGGAGCAGGTTTCACTGCAGGCGCGGGCGCGGGAGCAACGGAAGCCTCAGGAACGGCCTTCACGGCATCCGAAGGTACATTGGCCCCCTGAAAGCTCAGTTTCATCAGGGCAAATTCGATGTGGAGCCGAGGATTCACGGCCGCACGGTATCCACTCTCGCACTGGGTCGTGATGGCCAGAGAGTCATAAAGGAAAGCGAGCGGACAACGGGATGCCTGCTCCTTATATTTCTGTTTGAGTGATTCAGGAAGTTCCAGCAAGGCATCCAGACCTCCGCTGCGACTGACGATGAGGTCACGGAAATGTGAACTCAGGGCCGCGATGAAATGGAGAGCATTGAAGCCTTTCGCCAGAATCTCGTCAAAAGTGAGCAGCGCCGTCGCATGATCCCCTTTCAAGAAAGCATCCACCAGCGAAAAGCTGTACTCATAGTCCAGCACATTGAGGTTGTCCAGCACATCCTTGTACTTGACGTCGGTGCCGCAGAAAGCGACCGTCTGATCGAAGATGGTCAAGGCATCCCTCATGGCTCCGTCTGCCTTATGCGCGATCACATGCAGGGACTCATCGTCGATACGGACTCCTTCACCTGCAGCGACCTTGCGGAGGTTGCGCACGATGTCATCCACCGAGATCCGGTTGAAATCATAAGTCTGGCAACGAGAAAGGATCGTCGGGAGGACCTTATGCTTCTCGGTCGTCGCCAGAATGAAGATGGCATGTGCAGGCGGTTCCTCCAAGGTCTTCAGGAACGCATTGAAGGCGGCGGATGACAGCATATGCACCTCATCGATGATATAGACGCTGTATCTGCCGACCTGAGGCGGAATCCGGACCTGATCCATCAGGTTCTTGATATCTTCCACACCGTTGTTGGACGCGGCATCCAGTTCATGGATACAGTAGGAACGCCCCTCCGCGAAAGACTTGCAGGATTCACACTCCCCGCAGGGTTCCATATCGGCTGTCGGATTCGAGCAGTTGATCATCTTCGCGAAGATTCTCGCGGTACTGGTCTTGCCGACTCCTCTCGGCCCGCAGAACAGGTAGGCATGCGCCAGTTTTCCTCTCAGGATGGAATTCTTGAGGGTCTGGGCAATGGTATCCTGTCCGATGAGAGACTCGAAAGAATCCGGTCTGTATTTTCTGGCAGAAACGATATACTCACTCATGACGTTAGTTCTTCATAATTTACAAATATACTAACTTATTTTGTAACTTTGCGGTGATGTACCAATAAAGGAAAAGACAACATGAAAAGATTCGTGACCTTGGTGGCCGTCCTTCTCCTGACCTGCCCGATCTGGGGACAGGCACAGCTGACCACCCGAAAATACAAGTTCAATGATTTCACGGAAAAGACCACGAAAGTGGTGCTGACCGGCAACATGTTCTATGACAGCGCCCTCAAGGAAGAGATCGCCAACCGCTGGCGACTCTCCCCTTACGAGTTCTGCACGATTGAAGAATTTGAAGAAATCAAGACTGACAGCAATTTCTACTTCCTGCTCACCACTTCGGGACAGTTCAAGAAAGAGAAAATGCCGGGAATCGTCTTCCTTTCCCTGGTAAAAGGAGGGAATGCCGCAACGAAAGGTATCCACAAGATGCTGGAAGTCACATCCATCCCGCTCTGTCCTGCAGAGAATCCGACCGGCCGTGAATTCGTGTTCCTGCCGGCTTTCATCGATATTCTCCAGAATTACACTCGGCTGTCGATGGAAAACGACTACAACGCCTACATGGGCCTGTCCTCCAGCGCCAGCAACCTGTCTTCCAGACAGAAAGCGGAATACCGTCTCCTGATGCAGGAAAGCGATCTATCCGCCAGCCTGCCGGAAAAATTCCTCAAGCGCCATAAGAATGACATCATTTTCGTAGAGGAAGAAGAAATAGACGATGCAATGCTCAAGGGTGCCCATTCTACGCTGGTCAGCTATGTCGTCTATCCAGAAAATCCAGACAGAAGTTCCTGCTGCTACAAGATGGTCATCGATACGGAGACACATGACCTGTTCTACTTCAAGAAAAGCAAGATTACCAAGGTCATGAAACCCGGCTTCCTTGAAGGAGACATCAAGAGGATAACCGACGCGTTGAAATGAAAGGGATGATCACAGGAAGAACTGCAGACGGACTGCAATACGGCATCAAGAGATCGAATTCCCCAGTCGCCTACTGTGCGTTGAGCATCAGCTGCGGCACCCGCGATGAAGAAGGCTATCACGACGGCATCGCCCATTTCGTGGAGCACACCATCTTCAAAGGCACGGAAAAGAAAAGTTCCACCACCATAAACAGCTACCTGGACAAATTAGGCGGGGAACTCAATGCCTATACCACGAAAGAAGAGATCGTCTTTCATGCTACAGTCCTCAAGGAAGACCTGCGAAAGGCCGCTTCCCTGCTTTTTGAACTGGCGACATCAGCCACTTTCCCGGCAGAGGAGATCCAGATCGAGAAAGGAGTGGTCATCGACGAGATCGCCTCCTACAAAGACACCCCTTCCGACGATATCTATGACCGTTTTGAAGAAATGCTGTTCGAGGGACACCCGCTTTCCGGACAGATTCTGGGAACACCGACCTCTGTCCGCAAGATCACTTCCGCAGAACTCAAACGCTTCACTCAGGAGAAATTCATCCCATGCAGGATGGCCTTCACCGTCGTCGCGGATTTCGACGAACGGAAACTGGAGAAGGACATTCTGAAACTGGTGGAGAAATACCTGCCCTCAACTGGAGAGCAAGGCCTTTCCTGGGAGAAGGATCCGGCCTGCCGGAGAACGCCACAGCTTCCGAAACCTCAGGTCTTCGACCGCACCATCCGCCAGAAGAACCATCAGGTCAACTGCATCATCGGCAATCTGGCCCCTTCCCTCTATGAAGAGGAAGAACGGATGGCCGCCATCCTGATGAGCAACATCCTCGGCGGTCCTGCCGCGAATTCCGTCCTGAACTCCGTTCTCCGCGAAAAGAACGGCTGGGTCTATGGCGTCGAGTGCAACTATACTCAATATTCGGACACCGGCATCATGGTGATCTGGCTGGGATGCGACAAGGAGAACCTGGAACCGTGCATGAAATTCATCCGGAAGGAACTGAAGAAGATGATGGACACGCCGCTTTCCGAGCGGAAGCTCAAGGCCGCGAAGAAACAGCTGCTAGGGCAGCTGGCCATCAGTTCGGACAATGGAGAGACCCAGTGCCTTTCCATGGGAAAGAGCCTTCTTTCCTACGCGCACATCGCCGATGACGACAGCATCCGGAAGAAGATCGAAGCCATCACCGCCGTGCAGATCCAGGAAGTCTGCCGCAAGGTCTTCAACCCTGAAACAACCTCCAGACTGATTCTGGAATAAGATACCGCCCCATGGAACTTTACGACTACCTTTCCTCCCACAGTACCCGCCAGAGCGAAGCGCTGGACTGGCTGGTCAAGCAGACCCATATCCGTACGAACCACGCCCGGATGCTTTCCGGCGAAGTACAGGGGCAGCTGATGAAGATGATCGCCCGGATGTGCGGTGCCCACCGTGTGCTGGAGCTGGGAACCTTTACCGGCTATTCCGCCATCTGCCTGGCCTCCGGACTTCCGGAAGACGGACATCTGGACACGCTGGAACTGAACGACGAACTGGAGGAACTGATCGAAGAAGGTTTCTGCAAAGCCGGCCTGGAAGACCGCATCTCCCTGCATTTCGGAGACTGTAAGGAAACCCTGGTCCGTTTCCGCCAGCAGATCCTGAACTCGGACGGGACAGTCAAGGAACCGGAACTGCTCTATGATCTGGTCTATATCGATGCGAACAAGCGGGAATACTGCGAATACTATGACCTGCTCTTCGATCTGGTCCGACCCGGAGGTTACATTCTGGCTGACAACGTCATCTGGGACGGAAAAGTCTGTCAGGAACCGCTGCCGCAGGACAAGCAGACCCTCGGCATCGACCGGTTCAACAAAATGATAGCCGCCGATCCACGGGTGGAGAATGTCATCCTCCCGCTTCGCGACGGCCTCAATCTCATTCACCGGGTGTAAGCGCCTGCTACTGTCTAGTGATTTTCGCCCCCAAGGCATTCAGTCTCAGGTCAATGTCTTCATATCCCCTGTCAATCTGCTCGATGTTTCCGATGATGCTGGTTCCCTTGGCGGACATGGCGGCGATCAGCATCGCGATACCGGCACGGATATCCGGAGAGAGCATATCATTGGCCCTCAGGCGGAATTTATGATCATGTCCGATCACGACGGCACGGTGCGGGTCACAGAGCAGGACCTGAGCTCCCATGTCGATCAGATGGTCCACGAAGAAGAGACGGCTCTCGAACATCTTCTGATGGATCAGGACACTTCCCTTGCACTGCGTAGCCACCACGAGAAGGACGGAAAGCAGATCTGGAGTCAATCCCGGCCAAGGCGCATCTGCAATCGTCATGATGGAACCGTCGATGAAAGATTCGATCTCATAAGATTCCTGCGCCGGCACGAAGATATCGTCTCCACGCTGTTCGACATTCACGCCGAGACGTCTGAAAGCCTCTGGAATGATACCGAGATTCTCATAAGATACGTCCTTGATCGTGATGGAACTCTGGTTCATGGCAGCGACACCGATGAAGCTGCCGACTTCGATCATGTCCGGCAGGATGCGGTGCTCGGTTCCATGAAGTTTCTTGACTCCCTGAACCCTCAGAAGATTGGAGCCGATTCCGTCGATCCGGGCACCCATGCTCACGAGCATCTTGCTCAACTGCTGGATATAAGGTTCACAAGCAGCATTGTAGATGGTCGTCTCCCCTTCGGAAAGCGTAGCTGTCATGAGGATATTCGCCGTACCTGTCACAGAAGCCTCATCCAGCAACATATAGGTACCTTTCAGATGGCCCCCTTCCGGCACACGGATAGAATAAGCCTTCTTCTCCTCATTGTATTTCAAGGTTGCACCGAGATTCACCATACCGGTGATGTGGGTATCCACTCTGCGGCGACCGATCTTGTCACCTCCCGGTTTCGGGAAATAAGCATGACCGAAACGGGCCAGTAAAGGACCAACCACCATGACGGAACCTCTGAGCGATGCACATTTCTTCACGAAGTCGATGCTCTCGATATATTCCGTATCGATCTCATCGGCCTGGAAGATATATTTCCCTTTCTCCAGACGTGTCACCTTCACGCCCATCCCTTCCATGAGCAGGATGAGGTTACGGACATCCAGGATCTCCGGCACATTAGAGATCGTCACAGGCTGTGAAGTCAGCAGGACTGCGCTGATCACTTCCAGAGCCTCGTTCTTGGCCCCTTGCGGATGAATGGTACCGCTGAGCTTATGGCCACCCTCGATTACGAATGAACTCATATCAGACTAGTTTAAATGATTTCTACTTCCGGTGACAGTACTGTCCCGAACTTCTTCTCTACAGAAGCGATGATCCGCTTCATCAGACCGATGATCTCTTCCGGCTCCGCCTCTCCCGTGTAATTCACCAGGACGAGCGGCTGCTTCGCATAGACGGCCGCCCCACCGCTCCGACGGCCTTTCCAGCCGCACTGCTCGATCATCCAGGCTGCCGGAACCTTTACCCGACCGTCCTCCAGCACATAATGAGGAACGGCATAGTCCGGTCCGTTTTCGATCTGTGCTGCCTTGCAGATTTCCGCGAACTGTGCTGAAGTCACCACCGGATTCTTGAAGAAGCTCCCGGCACTCCCTGTCTCCGACGGCTCCGGAAGCTTCTGCTTACGGATCTCGATGATGGTCTTGCGGATCAGTGCCGGAGTCAAGACTTCCCCTTGAGGAAGGGCTGCTTTCAGATGGCCGTACTCCAGATGGGGACAAGATTCCGTACTGAGGCGGTAGACCACATGAGTCACGATATAGCGTCCTTTCACCTCCGGCTGCTTGAAGAAGGACATCCGGTAGCCGAAACGACATTCCTCCGCGGAGAAATGTACGAATTCCTCCTCCTGCATATCGTAGCAATAGACGGTTTCAACGACATCCCCGACCTCAACACCGTAGGCTCCGATGTTCTGGACGACGGAAGCACCGACCTCTCCCGGAATATGAGAAAGATTCTCCACTCCCCAAAATCCCCTGGATGCTGCCCAATCACAGAAATCATCGAAGATCACACCGGCTCCGACAGAAACCCTGCCCTCTCCAAGTTCCTCGATGAAGCGGATCCTGGAGTGGAGCACTGTTCCTCTGAAATCATCCGTGAACAGCAGATTGCTACCTCCGCCGAGATGCATCACCGGCTTGGGAAGTTCCTCGAAGTCCAGTTCCACAAGGTCTGCGACCGAATCGTATTCCACGAAGCAACGAGCCTTCACCTTCATCCGGAAGGTATTCATCTTGCTCAGGTCCTGATAGTAATTCTGCTTGATCATACCCTGTATGCTGATGCAGTTGCTTGCAACTGCAGATTAACCGATTTCCGCGCCGTTGACCAGCGTTTCCTGCGGTGTGATGAAACGCATCTTGCCGTCATGCTGACGAGCCATGAGGATCATGCCCTTGGACTCGATGCCACGGATCTTGCGTGGAGCGAGGTTCGCCAGGATGCAGATCTGCTTGCCCACCATCTCTTCCGGAGTGTAGTACTCCGCGATACCGGATACGATGACTCTCTTGTCAATGCCGGTGTCGATGGTCAGTTTCAGCAGCTTGTCCGTCTTCGGAACACGCTCTGCCTCAAGAACGGTCGCCGTGCGGATATCCATCTTCTCGAAATCCTCGAAAGAGCATTCCTCTTTCTGAGGAGTGACAACCTTCGCCTCAGCTGCCTTGGCTGCTGCTTCACGTTCTGCACGGATCTTCTCGAGCCTTGCGATCTGAGCATCCACCACCTCATCTTCAATGACGGAGAAGAGGAGCTGAGCCTTGTTCAGCTGATGACCTTCCGGAAGCAGATCGCTTGCGCCGAGCCGGTTCCAGGACAAGATCAATGCCTCCGTAGAAAGACCGGTGTGCAGGGCTGCACCTTCGCCCTCATGATACATGTTCACGGCAATGGAATCCGCCTCTCCGGCCCTGTGGTCCTGTCCGGCATTGATGCCGACATTCAGGATATTGCGGAGTTTCTCGCAAGAGAACGGAAGGAAGGGTTCGAAAGCGATCGCGCAGGAGGCGCAGATCTGGAGAGACAGGTTCAGGATGGAAGCGGTACGCTCCATATCTGTCTTAGCCACTTTCCAAGGCTCCGTATCTGCCAGATATTTGTTGCCCAGACGAGCAATGTTCATCGCCTCTTTCAAAGCTTCTCTGAACTTGTAGTTATCCAGATAATGCTCCATGGCCGCTTTCAGTTCAGGAAGCTGTGCAAGCACTTCCTGGTCGATCGGCTCTGATTTTCCGTAAGCCGGAACCTTTCCATCGAAATATTTATGGGTCAATACGACGGCTCGGTTCACGAAGTTGCCGAAGATGGCGACCAGCTCACTGTTGTTGCGGGCCTGGAAATCTTTCCAGGAGAAATCATTGTCCTTCGTCTCCGGTGCATTGGCGGTCAGGACATAACGGAGGACATCCTCCTGTCCCGGGAACTGCTCCAGGTATTCATTGAGCCAGACTGCCCAACCCTTTGAGGTAGAGATCTTGTCTCCCTCGAGGTTCAGGAACTCATTGGCCGGAACATTGTCCGGAAGAATATAGCCGCCATGGGCCTGAAGCATGGATGGAAAGACGATGCAATGGAAGACGATGTTATCCTTGCCGATGAAATGCACGAGCTTCGTGTCTTCGGACTTCCACCACTGCTCCCAGGTATGAGGCAGGAGTTCCTGCGTGTTGGAAATATAACCGATCGGAGCATCGAACCAGACATAGAGCACTTTGCCTTCCGCACCTTCTACCGGTACCGGAACGCCCCATTTCTGATCACGGCTCACCGCTCTCGGCTGCAGACCGCCGTCGATCCAGCTCTTGCACTGACCATAGACGTTCGGTCTCCACTCCTTATGTCCTTCAAGGATCCATTTGCTGAGCCAGCCTTCGTAACGGTCCAGCGGAAGATACCAGTGCCTGGTCTCTTTCTTCACCAGCTCGCCGCCGCTCAATGCGGATTTCGGATTGATGAGCTCGTCCGGACTCAAGGTTGCTCCACATTTCTCGCACTGGTCGCCATAAGCGCCCTCAGCACCGCATCTCGGGCAGGTTCCGGTGATGTAACGGTCAGCCAGGAAAGTCTTGGTTTCCTCATCATAGTATTGTTCACTGGTCTTCTCGATGAACTTGCCTTCGTCATAGAGCTTGCGGAAGAACTTGGACGCATTCTCCTCGTGGGTCTTCGAAGAAGTCCTGGAGTAGATGTCGAAGTTGATGCCGAGACCGGAAAAAGATTTCTTGATGATGTTATGGTAACGGTCGACGATGTCCTGGGGACTGCATCCCTCTTTCTGGGCCTTGATGGCGATCGGAACGCCATGCTCATCAGAGCCGCAGATATAGAGGACATCCTCACCTTTCATCCTCAGATACCGCACATAGATGTCCGCCGGAACATAGACTCCGGCGAGATGACCGATATGGACCGGACCATTGGCGTATGGAAGCGCACAGGTCACGAGTGTTCTTTTGTAATTCTTGTTTTCCATCTTGTATCTTGTTTTTTCTTGTTTGCTATACTCTGCCCAGCTCTTTGGACAAGCGGTTGCGAGCCTTGTTATACCCGTCGATCTTCATCAGGATCTCCATCATCCGGTCTGATTCCAGGCCCTCACGCTTCAGCTCCTGCTGAAGGTCACGGATGAGCACTTCCAGTTTTCTCCGCTGATAGACCATGACGGCCTTCGGCACGTTCAGAACCAGCACGGAAGAAATGGCGGTCAGGGAATTCTCGAAATTCTTGACCGTAAGCTGATATTTGTCGATCAGTAATTCGCGGGCGACGGAAGAAATGTCCTCATCCAGACTGTTCAACAGCCGGGCCTGAATCTGCCGCTGCTCCAATCCTTCCGTATACAGATCGAAATAGGTGTCATAGACCTTACGGTAAATATCGTTCATGAATTCCGCATCATCTGTCGCCATGATTCCATCGATGAAATCAGCGACCGTCATCTGTTCCCCTTCTGTAAAGAAACGGGAATCCCGGTCGAATTCCAGCTTGCTGCAGCCATATTCCAGAATGAAGCCCAGCAGCTCCTTTTCAGAAGATTCCAGATAAGGCTCGTTGAAACGGACTTTTTCTTTCGCTTTCCGAACCAATTCTGACTCCGGCCCTGATTGCCGAACCGTTTCTTCTTCGGAATGTTCGGCCGTTTCTCCGGCAGCAGAAGCCTGTGCTTCCTCGCCGGTCGCCTCACGTTCCGCCTGCCTTTCCGCTTCACGACGCCGACGTTCTTCCTCCGAATGAATCATTTCCTTTCGCGTAGTGGACATCCGTTCCGAGAGAATGGACTCATCCACCTCGAATTTCTCCGAACAGGTCTTGATGTACATGGCACGGATCACCGCATCCGGAATCATGGAAATGGTATCCGCGATATCGGTGATGAGGTTGGCCCGTTTCAAAGGATCGTTTCCGGCTTCCGCCAGCAGCAGGTCCGTCTTGAACCCGATGAAATCCTGCTCGTTCACTCTGATGAAATCCAGCACTTCCTCCTGGGTATGCGCCCGAGCGAAATCGTCCGGATCATGTCCGTCCGGCAGGAGCACCACCTTCACGTTCAGTCCTTCCTTCAGGACCAGATTTATTCCACGAAGAGCCGCCTTGATTCCGGCACCGTCACCGTCATAGATGATGGTAACGTTGTCCGTAAACTTGTGAATGAGGCGGATCTGTTCCACGGTCAGGGAGGTTCCGCTCGAAGCCACGACATTCGTGATGCCCAGCTGATGCATGGACAGCACATCCAGATATCCCTCGACCAGAATACATTTGTCCTGACGGGAAATCTCGTTCTTCGCGAACCAGATTCCGTAAAGAGAACGACTCTTGACATAGATCTCCGTCTCCGGAGAGTTCACATATTTCGCGACGGACTTGTCTGTCTTCAGGGTACGTCCACCGAAAGCGATGACACGTCCGCTGACCGAATGGATCGGAAAGATGACCCGATCGAAAAACCGGTCGACCAGCGATCCGTCATCCCTTTTGATGCCGAGACCGGTCTCGACGATATATTCTTCCTTGTATCCCGCTGCACGAGCTTTCTCGCAGAAGGCGTTTCTGGACACCGGAGCCCACCCCAGGCCATATTTCCGGATAGTCTCATCCTCGAGTCCACGGCTCTTGAAATAATTGTAGCCGATCGCATGTCCTTCTTTCGTAGCCAGACTGTCCTGGAAAAACTTTCCGGCATATTCCGACAGCAGCAGCAGGCTTTCATTCTTCTGTTTCTTAGCGATATCCTCCGCGGTCTCTTCTTTCTCGATGACCTCGATATGATACTTTCGAGCCAGATATTTAAGCGCATCGACATAGCTGAGACTCTCGTGTTCCATCACGAAACCGACCACGGTACCAGACTTTCCGCAACCGAAACATTTGTAGATTCCCTTGGACGGAGACACCACGAAGGAAGGAGTCTTCTCGTTATGGAACGGACAGCATGCCATATAGTTGGCCCCTCGCCTCTTAAGAGAGACGAAGTCGCCGATCACATCCACGATCTGCGCCGTATCCAGAATCTTTTCGACCGTTTCCTTAGGTATCATCTTCCCGGAAAACTATTGTTCATCCACTTTTTCGTAGTCCACGTCCTTGACATCCTCATAATCGATGCCGCTTCCTGGTCCGTCCATACTTTGCGGATCAGACGTGCCGTTCCTTTCGGCAGAATGTTTCCTGCCCATATGCCATCTTCCGGCACCCTGTCCTTTTCCTGTAAAATCCTTGAAAGTGTCCGCCGCATAATCCTGCACTGTCCACAAGGAGAGGATATCAGAGATTCCGTAAAGGATCAATGCCGCTCCGGCGAGATAGCTTACCCAAGCCTTTCCACCGGCAAAGAGCAGGAAAAGGGCGCTGAGAATCACCAATCCGGGAAGAAAGGAAAGCAGACAACCACCGCGGACTGCCGAGAACGCCGTTCCGACGATGAACACCTGATACAGGCCCATCAGAATCAGCAGGAAAGCGACGATATAGATCATGAAGCTGGCAATCTGTTCCGCTCCCATCAGCAGCACGATAGCGAAAAGCACCTCGATGAAATAGCTGACGAAACCTTTACCGTCCTTGCCCCCGAAAATAATGGCCAGAAGAGCCCGGATGATGATGAACACCGCGACTGCCTGGACCAGGATGGTAGTGGCCAATCCCGGCCAGATTATAAGGACCAGACCTGCAAGGATCGCGATGATCGCCCTTGACAAGCCTGAAAATTTATTACCGTAACCGAATACAAACATAACATTTCCGTTCTTTAGTTGAGACTGATACATATAAGATGCAAAAATACGATTTTTTTGCTAATTTCGCTTCCGCATATGGCAAAACTCTACGACAACCACAATCATAGCCAGTTCTCCTTCGATGGGAAACGGACCTCGGTCCTGGCTAGCGCGACCTCGGCCTTCGAACAAGGCTTGGGAGGCCTATGTTTCACCGATCACTGCGATTTCCACGTTCCTCTGGAAAAGGCAGAGCATGAGGACCGCATTCCCGAGGTATTCGATGTCAAGGCCCAGCAAGCTGAGATAGAATGTGTCCGGAAAGCACTCCCGGAAATCCAGATTTTCAAAGGCATCGAAATCGGCCTGTACCACGACTGCCGGGAGCAGATCAGACAGCAGCTTGACAAGCACCGCTTCGATCAGGTGACCGCATCTGTCCATTATCTTGACGACACCGACCCTTACTGGGGGAACTACTATGAAGGAAAAGATTGGAAGGAAGCCTACGGCCACTACCTGGAAACCATCTGGGAAGAAATCACCTGGTTGGAAGATTTCGACGTCCTGGGACATTTCGACTATGTTGCAAGATACGCGCCATACACGGTCGCCAGTATTTTCTACAAAGATTTCAGCGACATCCTGGACAGCATTCTCCGCTATCTGGCGGAAGAAGGAAAAGCTTTGGAAATCAACACGAAGACCTATCAGGATTACCACGGAAGAACTCCTGTTCTTGATGAAAACATTCTACGGCGCTACCGCGAGTTCGGCGGGGAGATTCTCAGTCTGGGTTCCGATTCGCACGATGCCTGCAACGTCGGGCACAATATGGAAAAGTGGCCGGAATACCTGAAATCACTTGGATTCAAGTATCTCGCCCACTTCGAAAACCGCAGACTGGTCATGCTGTGACAGCAGACCGGCCGCGCTCTAATTGGCAACCTCGCAAAGGAATTTGACACGAACCAGACGAACCTCCATTTCTTCATAGTCCGAGCCAAGCTCCTGGAGCGCGTCGTCCAGTGAATCCGTTTCTGCCTCTTCCTTGAAGTAGTCGAAGATCTCATCTACGACATAGTCATCGACATTCTGCTCGATATAGTAGTTGATATCCAGTTTCGTACCGGACATGACGATGGCCTCGATCTCGTCCATGAGTTCGGACATTTCCATACCTTTCGCATCGGCGATGTCCTCAAAAGACAGTTTACGATCGATGCTCTGTATGATGTAAAGTTTGTCCGCAGACTTGTTCGCCAAGGTCCTGACCAGAATATCTTCCGGACGGACAATATCATTTTCCTCTACATAACGCTGAATCAGACGGAGAAAATCTCCTCCGAACTTATGAGCCTTTCCTTCACCGACACCCTGACATTTCTTCAGGTCATCGATCGTGATCGGATACATGATGGACATGTCATCCAAAGACGGATCTGAAAAAATCACCCAAGGCTGGAGATGCAGACGATGAGCCACATCCTTCCGCAGTTCCTTCAGCATCTTCAGCAAAGTCTCGTCACCCCCTCCGCCTCCCCGGGCTGCAAGTCCTGCCTCTTCCTCATCATCCACGCCTTCCGCGAATTCACGCTCTTCCGTCAGCATCAGTTCATGCGGATGCTCGAAGAATTCCTGTCCTTTTTCCGTCACCGACATCAGGCCATAAGTCTCGATCTCCTTGTCCAGGAAATGCAGGATGATGCCCTGATGCATGACTGCCAGCCAGAAACGGATACTGTGCTCCTTACCGGCACCGAAAAGTTCCAGCTTGTCATGTTTATAGGACTTGATGATGGAATTCGCTTCTCCCGACAGAATATTGGCCAGGTGCTCCATCTTGAAGCGTTCCGGCATACTCCGGATCAGTTCGATGACCAGACACATCTCCTCCCGGCCGTCGAAGACCTTCTTCGGATACAGACAATTGTCGCAGTTTCCGCAATTGTCCTGATCATATTCCTCTCCGAAATAGTTCAGCAGCAGTTTCCTGCGACAGACATTGGACTCGGCGTAAGCGACGGTCTCCAGCAGGAGATGCTTGCCTATTTCCTGTTCCGCCACCGGTTTGCCCTGCATGAACTTCTCCAGTTTCTGAATATCCTTGTAGCTGTAGAAAACGATACATTTCCCTTCCTTGCCATCTCTTCCGGCTCGACCGGTCTCCTGATAATAGCCTTCAATGCTCTTCGGGATGTCGTAATGGATGACGAAACGGACATCCGGCTTGTCGATACCCATACCGAAAGCAATGGTCGCCACGATGACGTCCACATCCTCCATCAGGAACTTGTCCTGATTCTCGGCACGGGTCTTCGCATCGAGACCGGCATGATACGGCAAGGCCTTTATGCCGTTGATGTTCAGCAGTTCCGCCAGTTCTTCCACCTTCTTGCGGCTCAAGCAGTAGATGATGCCGGACTTGCCCGGATTCTCCTTGATGAACTTGATGATATCACGCTTAGGATCCGTCTTGTCACGGACCTCGTAATAAAGGTTCGGACGGTTGAAAGAAGATTTGAAGACCTTCGCATCCGGCATACCCAGATTCTTGAGGATATCATTCTGCACCTTAGGGGTCGCCGTTGCGGTCAAAGCGATGACCGGCGCCTCTCCGATTTCCTCGATGAGCGCCCTGATCCGTCTGTATTCCGGACGGAAATCATGTCCCCATTCCGAAATACAATGCGCCTCATCGACAGCATAGAAAGAAATCTTCACGCCGCGCAGGATCGCGATGTTCTCCGGCTTGGTCAAGGACTCCGGAGCGACATAGAGCAACTTGGTCGCACCGGACAGCAGATCGGCCTTCACTTCATTCAACTGGCTCTTGCTCAAAGAAGAGTTCAGGAAATGAGCTATACCGTCGTTCCCGGCGACGAAGCCACGGATCGCATCCACCTGATTCTTCATCAGGGCAATCAACGGAGAGATCACGACAGCCGTTCCCTCCATGACAAGAGCAGGCAACTGATAGCACATGGATTTGCCACCGCCAGTCGGCATGAGCACGAAAGCATTGTTGCCGTCGACCAGATGTCTAATCACTTCTTCCTGACCAGGCTTGAACTGGTCAAAGCCGAAAAATTCTTTCAATTTCGAGTGAAGTACAGCAGAATCTATTTTCATAAAAATGACCATTTGTCCACACTAAGTTAGGGATAATTTTTATATTTGCATTCTTTTTTCAAAAAATCATAATGATATGGATACAAAGAGTATTGAATCAATCGGAACAACAGTACAGACGCCATATCCCCACAGTCACAGAAACCGTGAGGTCCTGCGTACCTTCAACGCCTTTTTCCACAACGAGGCGACCGGAGGCGTTCTGCTGCTGATCGCGGCGGTACTTTCCGTCGCATTCGCCACCATCCCGGGGCTGCAAGGCTTTGACAGATTCTGGGACAAGCAATTCGGTCTGACCTTCGGCGGCGAGACCGTCAGTCTCAGTCTCAGACTCTGGATCAATGATGCCCTGATGGCCATCTTCTTCTTCGTGGTCGGGCTGGAAATCAAGCGCGAGATGCTGGTCGGCCAGCTTTCTTCCATCAAGAGATCCATCCTGCCGATCATGGGTGCACTGGGTGGAATGATCGTACCGGCCGTCCTCTTCTACCTGTGCAACATGAACAACCCGGAAACCGTCGGAGGCTGGGGCATCCCGATGGCGACGGACATCGCCTTCGCGATCGGCGTCCTTTCCATCCTCGGCAGCAAGGTTCCGACCGGACTGAAAGTGTTCCTGACCGCCCTTGCGATCGTCGATGACCTCGGAGCCATCATTGTCCTGGCCATCTTCTACCCGTCACACGCGATAGACTTCACTTATTTCATACATATCGGACTCATCATGGCCCTGCTCTTCACCTTCAACAGACTCAAGGTGCGCCATGCGATCTTCTATCTGATCCCAGGACTCTTCCTATGGTACTTCACCTACAAGAGCGGCGTTCACGCCACCATCTCCGGCGTCCTGCTGGCCATGACGATCCCATCCAAAGGTACCATCAACGAGGTCCGCTTCAACTCCAAGCTGCAGAGCCTTGTAGACAAATTCAAGCAGACCAGCCAGAGCCAGACCAATGTGCTGGCTAGCGCCGAACAGCAGCACATCATCCACAGCATGCACAAGGAGATCCAGCGGGTCGATCCGCTGATGCACCAGCTGGAAAGCCGTCTCAGTCCGATCGTGAACTACATCATCATGCCACTTTTCGCCTTGGCGAATGCCGGTGTGGCCTTGGATTTCAGCGTATTCCAAGGAGGCATCCCGACCATCTCGCTGGGTATCTTCCTTGGTCTCGTGCTCGGAAAACCTCTTGGCATCTTCCTTTTCAGCTTCCTGAGCATCAAAGCGAAGATTGCAGAGAAGCCGTTCGGCGTGAAATGGATCCAGTTCGCCGCTATCACCGTACTCGGAGGTATCGGATTCACCATGTCCATCTTTGTCAATGGACTGGCCTTCACCGATCCTTCACTGGTCGCAATCGGAAAGATCAGCATCCTGATCACTTCTACCGTAGCAGCTATCCTGGGAATCCTGGCCTTGACCGCCACCTGCAAGAACAGAGCTGAACGCCTGACTCCAGAAGAAATTTTGCCGAAGGAAACCAACAGGATACAATAAATTTTATTATATTTGTAATTCATACGGTCATAGCAGCCGTAGACAAAAGAAACAACATAAAAAAACAATAAAATGAAAACTACTAAAATTTTATCAATGGCTCTGCTTGCAGCCCTCGCTGCCGGAACCTTGGCTTCCTGCTCCAACAGAAAGAACGCAGTCGACTACGCTGAGGCATACCTCGGTGCAAAAACCATGAGCAACCTTACCCAGGAGCAGAAAGACACCCTTTCCGTCATCTCTCCTTCACAGGCAGACTGCGACACTGTTTCCTATATCCTCGGCGTACAGCTCGGTACCATGGCAAAACTTCAGTACAATCTGGCCAGCAACCTCGACGAGCTCAACACAGAAGAAATTCTCGCCGGTCTTAAGGATGCCATGAAGCTGGAAAGAACCTACACTCCGGAAAAATGGGATGAGATTCTGAAAGTAAGTGCAGGAAGAGTCGGCGAAATCATGAACGGATATATCCAGAAGAGAATGCAGCTGACCAACCTGAAGACTCAGGTCGAGAGCGAGACTTTCCTCAAAGAGAACCTGAATAAAGAAGGTATCAAAGAAACCGAGAGCGGTCTCCAGTACAAACTGATCGCAGAAGGTGAGGGTGAGAAAGTCGCTCCTACCGACACCGTCGTCGTCAACTACAGAGGAACCCTCGTAGACGGAACAGAGTTCGACGCCAATGAAGGCATCTCCTTCGCGGCCAACCAGGTGATCAAAGGCTGGACAGAAGGTCTTCAGCTCCTCGGCAAAGGTGGCGAAGCCATGCTTTACATCCCGTCAGAACTTGCATATGGCGAGTACGGCACACAGAGTATCCCGGGCAACTCCGCTCTGATCTTCTCCGTGAAAGTCGTAGACATCAAGAGAGGTCCTGCAGCCACTGAAAAAGCAACCAAATAAATTCCGATCAGGAAATGGCATTGGAAATTGAAGGAAAGATTGTCCGCAAGCTGCCGGTTCAGCAGGGACAGTCAGCAAGAGGACCTTGGTCCAGACAGGATTTCATCGTAGAATACCAGGAAGGCAACTACCCTTCACAGGTCTGCTTCGATGTATGGGGAGAGGAAAAAGTGCATGATCTGGAAAAATATCAGATCGGAGACACCGTGAAGATTTCCTTCAACCTCAGTAGCCGGGAATATAACGGAAGATGGTACAACGACATCCGCGCCTGGAGAATCGAGCCGGTCGGAAGCCAAGCTCCCGCAGCACCCGCAGCCACACCATCCGTAGAACTGCCTGCAACTGAAGACAATAATGAAGACCTTCCTTTCTAAGGAAAGTGACAGAAATGAAAAAAACTGGAATCCTTGCAGGATTCCAGTTTTTTTCATTTTCAGACATTATAGTTCTTTCCAGACAATGGACTTGTCACGCCCCCACCAGGACAACTGTCGCTTGGCATAGCGCCGTGTATTTCTCTGGATCAGTTCCACCGCACGTTCCAGGGAAGTCACAGGGCCATCACCTTTGGAGGTAGGTCCCCATCCTTCCAGAGATACCTTACCGTCCAGATAATCGAACCAATCGAAAATCTCCTTGTAACCGACCGTCTGCAATGCAGGCAGTTTACGGAAAGGGAACAGTGAACGCACTTCTTCGACCAACCCCTCATCCACCATCTGCACCACACGTCGGTCGATACGGCTGTACAGTTCTTCTCGCGGACGGACCAGGCCGATCTTCTCGATCTCGAAATCGCGTTTCTTCACGGAAGAAGTCTTGAACGATGAGAAGGGCTTCCCGGTCATCAGGCAGACTTCCAGAGCCCGGATGACACGCTGTCCGTTGGCGATATCGATCGTCGCATAAGATTCCGGATCAAGACGAGCCAGATCCAGTCTCAAAGACTCCACCCCCTCTCTCTTGAGCCGCTCCGTCAGCTCTTCCCTCAACCGGGGATCGGCCTCCGGAAAGTCATCCAATCCATTGCACAAGGCATCGATATAGAAACCGGAACCTCCGGCCATGACCAAAGTCTCATGTCCCTCATCGAACAGGCGATCCAGCAGTTCCAAGGCTTCTATTTCATAACGGCCTGCTGTATATACCTCATCCTGTACCGATCGGGAATGGATAAAATAATGCTTCACAGCCTGAAGCTGTGAAGCAGACGGGACCGCTGTCCCGATAGTCATCTCTTTATAGATCTGCCTGGAGTCACAGGAAATGACCGGTGAGCCGTAACGTTGTGCCAGCTCGATGCTGAAATCCGTTTTTCCGACTGCCGTCGGCCCCAGCAGGATAATGAGTTTCCTACTCATCCTCGTCTTCATCATAGACCTCGGAGCCATCCTCATCATCTCCGTCATCCTCATCGAAGTCAATGTCATCGTCATCGAAATCCTCATCATCCGGATCCTTCTTCTTATCTTCCGGAAGATCCTCGAAAGCGACATATCCGTTCTCGAACTCAAGAGGAATAGGGCCCTTGCTTTCGACCAGCAACGGATAAGTTTCCTTCGGTGATGCCTCGCCGGCCTCTCCCTCGAAAGTCACGATCACACTCTTCACATTGGTCGTATCATAGAAATAGATGAACTTGTCCTCCCCTTTCTTATGACATTGAGCCAAGGTAATCATATCGATTGTTCCGGATCCTAAATCGAAGATTCCATATCTCGCCGAAACATTTCCTTCTCCGTCGAATGCCTTGAAAAGAATGAGCTGATCCTGCGGAAACTCCATATCCACCCGCATCTGTTTATGGAAAGAATAGAGAGAAGAATTAGCCTTCACCTCATACACTCTGGAAAATCCCTTTATTCCGGGAAGGGAGACCCTATATTTATACAACATAGCCAGTTAGATGATAAAATACACGGAGCTGCCTGTCAGCCCCTCTGAAGCGAAGCCAAAGGTACAAAATATTTTTCCATCATATTATGATTTTTTTCATAATTAATACTAAATTTGACATTTGTATGAACGATTTCGCAATGAACGAATTCGCAGAAAAGATTCAAGATTCTTACAAGAGCATCTCATCTGTTTCCCGAGGGCTCTTCAAGGACAATGGAAGCCGATTCATTGCCCATGCCTACCCCGTTGAAACGGAAGATGAAGTCAAGGAAATCGTCAGTTCCCTCAAAAAAGAATACCATGATGCCCGTCACCACTGCTATGCCTATCGACTAGGCTGGAAGGGGGATCGTTTCCGTGCCAATGATGACGGTGAACCGTCGTCATCTGCCGGACGCCCCATCCTGGGACAGATCGACTCGATCGGGCTCAGCGATATCCTTGTCGTGGTCGTGCGATATTTCGGCGGCATCAAGCTGGGAATCCCCGGACTCATCCGGGCCTACAGGACCTCAACGGCAGATGCGCTTGAAAATGCAGAAATCATCGAGAAGATCGCAGGGAAGAACTACCGCATCCACTTCGGTTACATGAGCATGAACTCCGTGATGAAGACCTTGAAAGATATGGATCTGGAGCAGAAGAACCAGCAATTCGATCTGGACTGCAGCCTGGAGACCCGCGTCCGGCTCTCGTTGGAGAAAGCTTTCCTGGAACAGATGGAAGAAATAGAAGGATGCTGGACGGAAGAGATACAATAAACCCGAACATATATGAGTAAGAAAAGTCTTATTTCAATCCAGGATTTCACGAAAGAAGAAATCCTCCACATTCTGGAAACCGCAGAAGAATTCGAAAAGAACAGAGAGCAGGATTTCCTCAAAGGCAAAGTAATCGCCAGTCTGTTCTTTGAACCTTCCACCCGTACAAGACTAAGTTTCGAGACGGCAGTCAACCGCCTGGGCGCAAGAGTGATCGGCTTCTCCGACGTCAACAACACCAGTCTATCCAAAGGTGAGACATTGAAAGACACCATAAAGATGGTCAACAACTACGTGGACATGATCATCATGAGACATCCGCTGGAAGGCAGTTCCAGATATGCCTCTGAAGTCGCCTCCGTTCCGGTCATCAATGCAGGAGACGGCGCCAACCAGCATCCTTCCCAGACCTTGCTGGACCTCTACAGCATCAAGAAGACCCAGGGACACCTGGACAATCTCACCATCAATATGGTCGGAGACCTCAAATATGGCAGGACCACCCATTCTCTCCTGCAGGCCATGTCCCACTTCCACCCGAAATTCGTCTTCACCGCACCGGAAAGTTTAAGGATGCCGGAAGTCTACAGAGATTTCCTGGATGCCAACGGCATCGACTATGAAGAGACGACTCACCTGGAAGACCATCTTGACGACTGCGATATCCTCTACATGACTCGCGTGCAGCAGGAAAGGTTCACGGATCCGATCGAATATGAAAAAGTGAAGGATGTCTACAGCCTGAATGCCTCCATGCTCGGACAGGTGAAGGAAAACATGAAAATCCTTCATCCGCTCCCAAGGGTCAATGAAATCTCGGCAGATGTCGACGAGACCCCTTATGCCTACTATTTCAAGCAAGCCGGAAACGGACTCTATGTCCGCATGGCCATCATCTCCTATCTTCTGGGATACCGGTAGATTCCGACCAACCGTTTAAATATAAAGTAAAATGGATACAAGAAAAGAACTCAAAGTCAGCGCTTTGGAGAACGGTACCGTACTGGACCACATTCCCGCTGAAAACGTATATAAAGCCCTGGACATTCTCGGCCTGAAAGACATAGAGAACCCGATCACCATCGGCATCAATCTCAGCAGCAAGCTTTATGGAAAGAAAGGCATCATCAAGATCGCCGACCGGTTCTTCGAAGATGAAGAATTGAACAAGCTGGCCCTGATCGCACCGGAAGCCACCGTCAACGTCATCCGGAACTTCGAAGTAATGGAAAAGAAGAAGATCGAGATGCCCGAAGAGATCGTCGGCATCGCCAAGTGCATGAATCCGAAATGTGTCACGAACCACCAGCCGATCCAGACCCGGTTCAAGACTTTGACCAAGGATGGAAGAGTCCAGCTGCTCTGCCATTACTGCGAAAAGATCACGGATTCCGACCATATCATCTGAAACACACAACCATGTAATAAACACTAATACATTATGAAAAAGGTACACAATTTCACTGCTGGCCCCTGCCAGCTTCCACAGGAAGCCATCGACAAGACGATCGAGGCGTTGAAAGACTTCAGGGGAACCGGTCTTCCGGTCATTTCCATCTCCCACAGATCCAAGGAATGGTCCGCCGTCATGGATGAATGCCGAGCACTCTGGAGAGAGCTGCTGAACATACCTGAAACGCATGAGATTCTGTTCCTTGGCGGAGGAGCCAGCATGGGCTTCCTCTATGTAGCTATGAACCTCCTTGAGCATAAGGCCGGTTATCTCGAGACCGGTGTCTGGGCCAAGAAAGCGCTGAAAGAAGCGAAAGGACTGGGAGAGGCCTATGCCGTCGCCTCTTCCGCCGACAAGACTTACTCCTACATTCCGAAAGGCTATGAGATCCCGACTGATCTGGATTATTTCCACATCACGACCAACAACACCATCTACGGTACGGAAATCCAGTACGACATCGACAGCCCGGTTCCACTCGTCGCTGACATGTCTTCAGACATCATGAGCCGTCCGGTAGATGTAAGCAAGTACGGCGTCATCTACGGCGGTGCACAGAAGAACGTCGGCCCTGCAGGTGTGGCTTTCGCCATCGTCCGCAAAGACCTTCTGGGCAAAGTCAGCCGGTACATCCCGACAATGCTGGACTACCGGACACACATCGAGAAAGGCTCGATGTTCAACACTCCTCCGATATTCGCCATCTATGTGATGAGAGAGACGCTCCAATGGTTGAAAGATCAGGGAGGAGTTGAAGCGATCAACCGCAAGAACAAGGAGAAAGCAGCCTTGCTCTATGCGGAAATCGACAGAAATCCGCTTTTCAGAGGTACGGCTGCCGTTGAAGACCGTTCCATCATGAACGTCTGCTTCGTCATGGCTGAAGGTCACGAAGATCTCGAAGCTGAATTCCTGGCTTTCGCCCAGGAGAAAGGCATGGTCGGCATCAAGGGCCACCGTTCCGTCGGCGGTTTCAGAGCCTCCATCTACAACGCCTGTCCGCTGGAAAGTGTACAGGCCCTCGTTGACTGCATGAAAGAATTCGAACAAAAACATAGATAGCCATGAAAGTACTTGTCGCCACAGAAAAGCCTTTTGCAGCAGTCGCTGTAAACGGAATCAGAGAATTGCTCACCGCGGCAGGACATGAACTCGTACTGCTGGAGAAATACACTGAAAAAGCTCAGCTTCTGGAAGCTGTCACTGATGCGGACGCGATGATCATCCGATCAGACAAAGCGACCGCCGAGGTCATCGAAGCCGCACGGAATCTCAAGATCATCGTCAGAGCCGGCGCCGGTTACGACAACATTGACCTGGAAGCATGTACTGCTCGTGGCATCGTGGCCATGAACACGCCAGGACAGAACTCGAATGCCGTCGCAGAGCTGGTCATCGCCATGATGATCTACATGTGCCGCAACCAGTTCACTGCCGGTACTGGCCATGAAATCAGCGGAAAGCGCATGGGAATCCAAGCCTACGGACATATCGGCAAACTGGTCGCGGCCAAAGCGAAAGCCCTCGGCATGGACGTGATGGTCTATTCTTCTTCCCGTTCTGCAGAAGAAATCCGTCAGGACGGCTACTTGCCGGCGGCCAACCTGAAAGAGCTCTATGAGAACTGCGATTTCGTGAGCGTGCACATTCCTTCCACTCCTGAGACCAGAGGTTCCATCGGATACGAATTGATCAATGAACTGCCGATGGGAGGCTGTCTCCTCAATTCTGCCCGCAAGGAAATCATCAACGAGGCTGAACTTGTGAAAATCCTCGGTGACCGTCCGGACCTGAAATACGCGACGGACATCGCTCCGGACTGTATGGAAGAACTGACCTCCAAATTCGGCAACCGTGTCTTCGCCACTCCGAAGAAGATGGGCGCACAGACTGCAGAAGCGAACATCAATGCAGGCCTCGCGGCTGCACGACAGATCATCTCCTTCTTTGCAGACGGGTGCACTCAGTTCCAGGTCAACAGATAGCCCGGCCTATGGTGAAGATCAGACCTTTTGCAGCGATCCGCCCTCCAAGACAGTTCGTCGAGGAAGTGGCGGCCCGACCTTATGATGTCCTGAACTCAGCGGAAGCCAGACAGGAAGCCGGAGAGAAATCCCTTCTCCACATCACCAGGCCGGAAATCGACTTCTCTCCGATCATTGACGAGCACAGCCAGCAAGCCTATGATCAGGCCGTCCGGAATTTCCAGGAATGGATGAAGAAAGGTTGGCTGGTACAGGATGAGAAGCCGTATTACTACATCTATGCCCAGACCATGGACGGACGGACCCAATACGGACTGGTGCTCTGCGCTCATACCGATGACTACGCTACGGGAAAGATCAAGAAGCATGAACTTACCCGAAAAGAAAAGGAAGATGACCGGATGAAACATGTACGCAACCAGAACGCGAACATAGAACCCGTCTTCTTCTCCTATCCAGACAACGTGGCGATCGACGACATCATCTCCAGGATCATCCTGGAAGAGCCAGAATACGACTTCGTCGCAGAAGATGGTTTCGGGCACCGTTTCTGGGTAATCCGGGATCAGGCGACCATTGATACCATCACGGAAACTTTCAGCCACATTCCGGCCTTCTATGTCGCTGACGGCCACCATCGGACAGCTGCGGCCGCCCGTGTCGGTGCAGAAAGACAGCTTCAGAATCCGAACCATACCGGCGAGGAAGAATACAACTATTTCATGGCTGTAGCCTTCCCGGAAAGCCAGCTCAGGATCATTGACTACAACCGTGTCGTCAAAGACCTCAACGGCCGTTCCGATGAAGACTTCCTGGCTTTGCTGAAGAAAGACTTCTTCGTGGAAGATCGTGGCACCTCTCCATGGAAACCGACTCGTCTGCATGAATTCTCGATGTATCTTTCCGGACATTGGTATTCTCTGGATGCCAAGGAAGGACGATACGATGACAACGATCCGATCGGTGTGCTGGACGTTACGGTCCTCTCTGACCTGGTGCTGGACAAGATTCTGGATATCAAGGATCTGAGGACAGATAAACGTATCGATTTCGTCGGTGGTATCCGCGGATTGCAAGAACTTGCCCGCAGAGTGGACAGCGGAGAGATGAAGGTAGCCTTCGCTCTTTATCCGGTTTCGATGAAGCAGCTGGTGGACATCGCAGATTCCGGCAACATCATGCCACCGAAGACCACCTGGTTCGAACCGAAGCTCCGCAGCGGACTGGCCATCCATAAGCTGGACTGAGTCTGCAGCATGAAAAGAATGGACCGGATTCATTTCCGGTCCATTCTTTTTTTCATGTTTTCCTGAAGACAAGCCTTATAGAGCGTCAGTTCAGACAGATGGTAATTTCCGGAAGGGATATTCCCTTCCATAGCTTTTATCGAAAATCCGCCGCCGTCATAGCCGCTGACTTCCAACACCTTGGCAGCAGGATGAACTCGAACGCGGACCTGTCCACCCTTATAAGGTAACCAAGCTGCGGTAGTATCCGTCTTCCAGTTGACCGGATTGATGCAGACTTCGTTTCCCTCCGATACGGCCGGCCAGCTATCTTCCAATGTCCGTACGGAATTGTAGGCGATAACGACCCCATGATCCATCTCTCCTTGTGCAGGTCGGACATTCGGGCTGGACAAATCCTCCTCCGTCACCTTGTAACCGATGACATAAGCCGCAATCATCCGTTCCAGAATCGGAGCTTCCATCGCCTCCACCAATTCCAGAACCGCTTTCGCCCCCTGGCTGAAGCCGGCCAGCACGAAATCTCCTTCCGGACAGTCCTCTGTCAAGAAATGACGGAAGGCGGCCTGCACATCTTCCATGGCCAGACTGAAACGTTCTTCTGCCACCTCTTCCCCGTCCATCCAGGAATCCAAGGTCACCTGACGATAATAAGGTGCATAGAAATCGCACTCCCGGCCGAAAATCTCATCGGCTAAACTGAGCGACCAATCAAAATTCTTCTTCTGGACTTCTCCCCGCACATCGTAATGATGGCAAAGCTGTCCATCCGGGCGCTTCCAGTCGAAGACACAGGTCGGAGTAACATAGAAAACCGCAGCCTTCCGATTTTCAACGAGCGAAACATACCAGGAAGACGCGTCATCATAATCCGGAGGCTCCGGAACATAGCTCTTCATACCCGAACCGCAGGACCAGCTCGGAAGGAGCAAAAGACAGAAAAGAAGAACTCTCTTCATGGCATCAGTACAAAAAACAGGGATGGAAAAATTCCCATCCCTGCAGTAATTCCATGATTTCAAACTATCAAAGTTCCCAAGCGAGGGCAGATGCACCGAGAATGGCAGCATCGGACTCCTTCAACTGTGAGAATACCAGAGCAACCTTTCCCTTCCAGATCGGAAGCAGGTTCTCGTTCATGGCATCCATGATCGGCTTAGCCAGGAATTCCTTCGCTCTGGCGAGTCCTCCGAACAGCACGATGGCCTCAGGAGCACTGAAAGCAACGAAATCCGCGAAGGAACGACCGAGTATGTTACCGGTGAAATCGAAGATCTTGAGTGCGAGATTATCTCCTTCACGGGCTGCATCGAACACATCTTTGGAAGAAATCTTGTCCAGACTTCTGAGGACAGAAGGCTCATCGGTCATCTCCAGCCATTCGCGTGCCGTACGAGCGACGCCGGTTGCTGAAGCGTAAGTTTCCAGACAACCCTGTTTGCCGCAGTTGCACTGCCGTCCATTATAACGGACAGCTGACACATGGCCAAGCTCTCCAGCAAACCCATCATGGCCGTAGACCACATTTCCATTGATGACAATACCGCTGCCGACACCGGTTCCAAGGGTAATCATGATGAAATTCTTCATACCTCTCGCGGCACCGTAGGTCATCTCACCGACAGCCGCAGCATTCGCATCGTTTGTCAAAGAAACCTTGAGTCCGTTCATCTTCTCTGACAGCAGTTTGGCGAACTCGATCTTACTGTTGGCTCCCCAAGGGATATTGACAGCATTATCGACGATTCCTGTATAATAGTTGGCGTTCGGAGCGCCGACTCCGATACCACGGATCTTGCCTTCTGCCTTTGCATCGGCGATGATCTTGTTCAAAGCTCCTGCCAATTCATCGAGATAAGGCTCGAAATCCGTATAAGTATCTGTACGGATGACCGTCTGTGCCAGCACAGAACCTCTTGCATCCACTACACCCAATTTGGTGGTCTGACCACCGACATCAATACCGATTACATATTGTGAATCCATATCATTGCATTGTTAAAGATCTGACTTGAGGAATTAATTGCTCTTCTTCTGCTGTTTTGAACCGGCAAGAGCGAACCAGAGAAGGTATGCAAGAGCGATGACCAGTACCCAATAGCTCTGGATGAAGCCGAATGCGTCAGCGACTGCGCCCTGGATAAGCGGGAGAATGCCACCGCCGCAGACCATGACCATGAAGAGACCGGAAGCGATAGATGTGTACTTGCCGAGACCTTCGACTGCAAGGTTGAAGATGGCACCCCACATCACAGATGTGCAGAGACCGCAGAGCACAAAGAAGATCACTCCGACAGGAACTGCAGCGCCCTGCACCGTCATCGTTGCAGAAGCCGGGATAAACATGCCGAGCAACAGGAAGATGATAGCGGTCGTGCTGACTACAGTCATCATGAGACGGCTGGAGACCTTACCTCCGATCGCACCGCCGACCAGACGGCCGACCAGCATGAGGAACCAGTAAGCGCCGACCAGAGTACCTGCAACACCGGCAGCGATGTTCAGTCCATGGATATCCGTCATGTAAAGGTTAGCCATGTTAGGAATGCCGACCTCGATACCTACATACAGGAAGATGGCGATGATACCGAAAACGAGATTCTTGTAAGAAAGAGCACCCTTGATGCTGGACATCGTGCCTTCCTCCTGAACCGTGCTTTCCTTGCGAGCCTCAAGCTCAGGCTCTGGAATTGCGGAGAACAGGATGATCAGGAAAGCGACGGCAAACACACCCATAGCGATGAACAATGCAAGATTCACGTCCGCGACCTGAGTCTTCTCCGTGACTTCACCGATGAGATAACCGGCGAGAACCGGAACGATCGTCGCGCTGAGTGAATTGAGCGCACCACCGAACTGGATGAGCTGATTACCTTTGTTTCCACCACCACCGAGCGTATTCAGCATCGGGTTCACTACGGTATTCAACATACACATGGAGAAACCGGATACGAGCGCACCGAGAAGATAAACATAGAAGTTCTCGACGATACCGGAAAGATAGGAAATGCCGACACCGATGAAACCGACTGCTACTGCAGCCAAGGCAGTGACTTTATAACCTTTACGTTTGAGAAGGATACCTGCCGGAAGACCAAGAAAGGCGTAAGCGATGAAGTTTGCCGCATTTCCAAGCTGTGACATGGCATTCGTAGCACCGAATTGAGCTTTAGCGATGATACCCATAGGGTTCTGAAGTCCAGTCACAAATGAGATCATGGCAAAAAGGAAGAACATGATCGCGATTGGAAGGACATTACTGTTCTTTTTCATTTGAATTCTGTTTTATGTTAATAATTAATATAGTCGGTTTTATAAAACTTGGCTAAGGTACAAAAAAAATGATGAAAAACACGCACGATGCCCCATAAACGAAACAAACCGGACCAGAAAGACTGGTCCGGCCTGCTTTTCTTGCAGCGGAAAGGCTAGAAAGCCTTCATGTTGAATTCATTCACGATATCCTTTCCTTCCGGCGTATAAGCGAATGCCATGTTATCGGCATAGACCTGTTCTGCCACGCGACGGACGACCTTCATTGAACTGTTCATCATATGATTCTTCTCTGTAAATGGCTCAGGAAGCACGCAGACAGCGGCCGGCAGCCACCTCTCCGGAAAAGCTCCGGCATTCGCTCCTCCCTTACGGTAGGAATCGATCTCGCTCTGGATCTTCTCCAGCATAAGCTTCTTCGCTTCATCGGAAGCCGGATCCGCAGCAGCATGTTCTTCCTTCAGCCAAGCCTGGAGATTTTCCTTGTGCGGAACGACCAGAGCTATGGTGTAAGGATCCTGACTGTTGTGGAGAATCAGGTTGTCGATATATTTCGAATTCTCGGAAATGGACTCCTCGATCAGTTCCGGACTGTATTTCTCTCCATCAGAACTGATGAGCAGACATTTGAAACGCCCTACGACATAAAGGAAATCCTTGTCACGCATGTAACCCATGTCACCGGTATGGAGCCAACCATCCACGATGGTTTCAGCCGTAGATTTCGGATTTTTCCAATAACCGGCCATGACATTCTCTCCCTTGATGCAGATCTCACCTTTCTCACCATATGGAAGTTCCTTTCCGTTCTCATCCAGAATCTTGATCTCCATAGGACGGACGACACATCCGGAAGAACCGAGGATATGTCTTTCAAGCGAGTTCGCGGAAATGATCGGAGTCGCCTCGGAAAGACCGTACCCCTGAAGCATCGGGATACCGATCGCATAATAATATTTCTGCAGGTCAATGTCCAGCAGCGCACCGCCGCCCACAAAGAATCTCATCTCTCCTCCGACGCCTTGACGGACCTTGGAGAAGACCAGCTTATCGAAAAGGCTGATGAGCGGCTTCTTCCAAGCCTGCCAGAAACCACCTTTGTTGTAACCTTCCTTGTTGTAGGAAATGGCGAGTTTCAATCCAGTATTATACATCCATTCAGCCGTCTTTCCGGCTTTCCTGATACCGGTCTCGAAATTTTTCTTGAAGTTCTTGGCGAGAGAAGGAACACTCAGCATGAGAGTCGGCCTGATAGCCTGGATCGTGGAAGGAATGTTCCTGAGGCTGTTGCCCGGCACGGTCGCGAAAGAAGAGCCGTAAGACATCAAGGTATAGAAACCTGCGACATGGGCGAAGCAATGGTCCAGCGGAAGGATGATGAGCATTCTGTCGTCTTCGCGGCAGCCGATCACGGAATGCGCCTGTTCCACGTTCGCCGTATAGTTGCGGTGGGTCAGCAGGATACCCTTCGGATCTGCCGTCGTTCCGGAAGTGTAGCTGATGTTCGCATAGTCATCCGGTCCGACTGACCGGTAACGGTCAACGAAGTCCTGAGGATGTTCCTGAAGGAACTGCTCTCCCATCTTGATGATCTCACCGATGTAGATCTCGTTCTCCCGCTGATCCGGAATCTCGTCGAAGACGATGACCTTCTCCACGAGAGGAGTCTCCGGAAGAATGTTCCTGATTTTGGACAGCTGTGAAGCGGAAGTCACGACGAACCTCGAATCCGAATGTCTTACACGGAATACGAGATCATTGGTTTCTTCCAGTTTCACGGACAACGGTACATTTACACCTCCTGCATAGAGAATGCCGAGTTCACCGATTACCCAAAGATTACGTCCTTCGGAAAGGAAGGAGACCTTGTCCCCTTTCTGCAATCCCAGAGCCATGAGACCGGCACCTATCTTGTAGGCTTGAGCCTTCGTCTCCGCATAAGTTGTCTTGGTCCACTCGTCGCCGACTTTTTCCCAGAGGAATGTGTTGCCGGCGAACTTGGCAGTGTACTTTTCGACAAAGTCGATGATAGTCAATCTTTCTTCCATGAATTACTGTTTAAATGAATACTATTTGAACAGTCCGAACAGCTCAGCATCGATCTTGTCCGTGATTTCCTGGAAATCTTCAGGACGGTTCTCGAATTTCAGACGATCCACATCCAGAATGAGGAGTCGATGCTTGTATTCCTTGATCCAAGTTTCATAACGTTCGTTCAAGCCAGTGATATAATCGATACGGATACTTTTCTCGTATTCACGGCCCCTTTTCTGGATCTGACTGATCAGGTTAGGAATCGAAGATCTCAGATAGATAAGCAGGTCAGGCGGATTCACCAGAGACATCATGAGATCGAAGAGATCGGAATAGTTCTCGAAGTCTCTGGAACTCATCAGCCCCATGCCATGAAGGTTCGGAGCAAAGATCCGTGCATCCTCATAGATGGTACGGTCCTGGATGATCACCTCGTCTGACTTGGAAATGTCCACCACATCCTTGAAACGTTTGTTGAGAAAGTAAATCTGAAGATTGAAAGACCAGCGCTCCATATCCTCATAGAAGTCAGAAAGATAAGGATTGTAGTCTACTGACTCGAACTTCGGCGTCCAGTTGTAATGGGCAGCAAGCATCTTCGTCAACGTCGTCTTGCCACTTCCTATATTACCTGCTATCGCTATATGCATATCTTTTGATTTTAAGTTTATATTTTCGATTACGAACTAACAAATTTAATAACTATTATTCGTATTTTTGTATGAATAAGGAAAAATATTGATATGATACATCTACAACAGTTCACATTCAATCTGTTTGAAGAACATTGCTTTCTGGCCTGGGACGACAGCAGGAAATGCGTCATCATCGACCCGGGAGCCGCCTCTGAGGAAGAAAGGAAATCCCTGGCAGACTTCATCTCCGGAAAGGACCTGGAGCCGGAAGCGATTCTGCTTACCCACGGTCATTTCGACCATATCGCAGGACTGATGGACTGTGTCAGAAACTACCGGATTCCGGTATATATGCACCCTGCCGACCGAAGCACCGTCAAGGCCAATGAATCCCTCTGCCACCAGTTCGGGATCCCGCTCCCTGAATTCCCGGAAGAGTTCACCGAAATCAGGGAAGGACAGCAGCTCAGAATCGGAAATCTGGTCTTCGACACCATAGAGACGCCAGGACATACGCCAGGTGGACTCTGCTACTACGAACGACAGGAAAAGATCCTGTTCTGCGGAGACACCCTCTTCGCCGGAGCGATCGGGCGCTCCGATTTCCCGGGAGGCAACTATGACGAACTGATCAGGGGCATCCTGCTGAAACTCATGCGGATGGACGGTGATGTACAGGTATTCCCGGGCCACGGCCCCGCGACCGACATCGCCACGGAACGTACGACCAATCCTTTCCTCTTTCCGTTCAACGAGCCCTACCGGGATCCGGATGAAGAAGATGAGGAAGAGAAGGAAGAAGAATAACGGTGAAAATGAAGAAAAAATACATTGAAATAACCGGAGCGAACGCCCATAACTTGAAAAATGCCGACGTCAGGATCCCCAGAGACAGCTTCGTGGTCATCACGGGACCGAGCGGAAGCGGCAAGTCTTCCCTGGCCTTCGACACGATCTACGCAGAAGGTCAACGGAGATACATGGATACCCTGTCCACCTATGCCAAGCATTTCATGGGTATCCTGGAAAAGCCAGAGGTCGAGAACATCGAAGGGCTCAGCCCGATCATCGCGATCGAACAGAAGACGACCGGCAACAATCCTCGCTCCACCGTCGGCACCATCACCGAGATCTATGATTTCCTGAGGTTGCTCTATGCCAGAGCTTCCACCGCCTATTCACCGACGACCGGCAAGCCGATGGTCCGATATACCGACCAGCAGATCGTAGATCTGATCATGAAGAACTATGCCGGCCGCAAATGCTATCTACTGGCCCCATTGGTCCGGGGAAGAAAAGGTCATTATAAAGAACTTTTCGAACTGCTCCGGAAAAGAGGCTATACCCAGGTCCGGATCGACGGGGAAATCTGCGAACTGGCGGAGACCACGGCCCTGGACCGCTACAAGCCTCATTTCATTGAACTGGTCGTGGATCGGCTGAAACCTTCCGAGAAGGATGAGAAGCGGATCCGTGAATCCTGCATGACTGCCATCAACTACGGGAAAGGCTCATTGGCCGTGATGGATATGGAAAGCGGAGAAGTCTCCCATTACTCGAAACATCTGGTCTGCCCGGACAGCGGTCTTTCCTTGCCGGAGCCGGCTCCACATTCCTTCTCCTTCAACTCTCCGCAAGGCTATTGCCACCATTGCAAGGGACTGGGAAGAATCGTGGACGTGAATGTCGACACCATTGTCCCGGATCGGAAAATCTCGATCGCGGACGGCGGCATCCTTCCCCTGGGAAAAGTCAGAGAGACCAAGAAATTCGACATCATCCGCTCCATTGCCCGGAAATACAACTTCTCTCTCTACGATCCGATAGAAGAGATCCCGGAAGAGGCACTGGACCTGATCATCTTCGGCTCGGACGAACTGTTCAGAATCGGTGAAGGGGCCAGCTCGGAAATGGTTTCCTTCGGAGGAATCGTCTCTGACATCAATGAGAAGATCACCTGCCCGGTCTGCCACGGTACGCGCCTGAACAAGGAAACGAATTATTTCAAGATAGACGGCAAGACCATCTCCGAAGTTTCCGCGATGGAAATCTCACAGCTGAAGGATTGGCTGGATAACCTGGACGGAAAATTCAGGAACCGCGAAGCGACCATTGCCAGAGACATCCTGAAAGAACTCCGGGAAAGAGTTTCCTTCCTGCTCGACGTCGGACTGGATTATCTGTCGCTGGACCGTGCCACCGCTTCTCTTTCAGGAGGAGAAAGCCAAAGGATCCGTCTGGCCACCCAGATCGGTTCCAAACTGGTCAATGTCCTCTACATTCTGGACGAGCCGAGCATCGGTCTCCATCAGCGAGACAATCGGAAACTGATCGATTCCCTGAAGAAACTCCGCGACGAAGGCAACTCCGTCATGGTCGTGGAACACGATACGGAAACCATGCTTTCCGCCGACTGGCTGGTCGATGTCGGTCCAGGTGCCGGTGAAAAAGGAGGTCATATCTGCTGGAGCGGTCCTCTGGACGAGATCGCCTCTTCCGGAGTTTCTTCCCCGACCATCGACTACCTGACAGGCAGGAAGAAGATTGAAGTACCGGCTTGCCGAAGAAGCGGGAACGGCACCTTCCTTTCCATCCGGGGAGCAAGGGGAAACAACCTGAAGAATGTCGACATCGACATCCCGCTCGGTCTGCTGGTCGGTATCAGCGGGGTCAGCGGCAGCGGAAAGTCCACCCTGATCAACGAGACCCTCATGCCGGTACTGAAGAACCTGTTCTACAACGCCAAGCTGCAACCGCTTCCTTACGATTCCATCGAAGGAGTCGAGAACATCGACAAGCTGATCGAGATCGACCAGAGCCCGATCGGAAGGACTCCGAGAAGCAATCCAGCTACTTTCACCGGTGTCTTCAGCGACATCCGATCCCTCTTCGAAGCGACTCCAGACGCGAAAGTCAGAGGCTTCAAAGCCGGACGTTTCTCCTTCAATGTCCCGGGCGGACGTTGCGAAGAGTGCAAGGGAGCCGGCATCAAAGTCATCGAGATGAACTTCCTGCCATCCGTGCATGTCATCTGCAACGAATGCCGAGGCAAACGATACAAGGCCGATACGCTAGCGGTGAAATACAAAGGCAAGAATATCAATGATATCTTGGAAATGTCCATCAGCGAGGCCTATGAATTCTTCCAGAACATCCCGAACATTGCCCAGAAACTGAAAGCGCTGGTCGATGTCGGTCTGGGCTACATCCGTCTGGGCCAGTCCGCCGTCACGCTTTCCGGCGGAGAGAGCCAGAGAATGAAACTGGCAGCGGAACTGTCCAAGAGAAGCACCGGAAACACCCTGTACATTCTGGACGAGCCGACGACCGGTCTGCACCAGAGCGATATCCAGGTGCTGCTGAACGTGCTCCGGATGCTGGTCGAGCAAGGGAACACCATCATCATTATCGAACATAATCTTGACGTCCTCAAATGTATGGACTACCTTTTCGACATGGGACCGGAAGGAGGACGCAAAGGTGGTATGATTGTTGCCCAAGGTACACCTGAGGAATTGGCGAAGAACCCCGATTCCGTAACCGGACCGTTCCTGAAAGAGGAACTGGACGGAAAACATTTATAAAGAAACGAACCATGATCAGAATTTTTTGCGAAAACGATGGTGAATACCATAGTTACAGAGAAGGAATAAGTCTGGATGAGATTTCCCAGGAAATCTGTCCATACGTTACCGACGAGAAATCCGGCATGAAGATTCCGGTTCTGGCGGCCCTGGTGGACCACCAGCTGAAAGAACTCTCTTTCACGCCCATGGTGTCGCACACTGTGCGCTTCATCGGCTATGACCATCCGGATGGGAGACGAACCTACATCCGTTCCCTCAGTTTCGTGCTGCAGAATGTCATCCGGGAATTCTATCCCGGTAAAGTGCTGACCATCAACTATTCGCTTCCGAGCGGCTACTACTGCGAGATCCGTGAGCCGAAGCCGAAAGAAGACGGTCGCCCCAACATTTATTTCGCTACTGACGAAGAGTTGGAAAAGATCAAGGAAAGGATGCAGGAAATCATCGATGCCGACAAACCGTTCAAGAAAGTGAAGATGAGCACGGAAGAAGCCGTGAAACTCTTCGCTTCAAACAACCAGCCGGCAAAAGTGGCCCTGATCAATTCCCTGGGCCGTTTCTCCGCCAGTGTCTACTTCCTGGACGGACATGCGGATACCTTCCATGGGCCGCTCGTCCCTTCCACCCGTTTTCTGAAAATTTTCGACATCATCGGATTCAATGACGGCTTCTGCCTGCAATATCCGGCTTGGGGTAACCTGAGCAAAGTCATGCCGCTCAAGCGCCAGTCACAGCTGGCCGGTGCCTTGAAGACCTACTCCGACTGGTGCAACATCATGGGTGTCAACGGTGTCGGAACTTTGAACAAGGTCGTTCTGGACGGCAGAATCGTACAGATGATCAACATGTCGGAAGCGCTGCACGAAAGGCAGTATGCAGAAATCGCGGACAAGATCTACGAAAGACGCGGTTCTGTAAAAATCGTTTTCATCGCCGGTCCTTCCTCCAGCGGAAAGACCTCTACTTCGAAACGGCTGGCCAACCAGGTCCGCATCCTCGGCCTGGTACCGAAGGTGATAGAACTGGACAATTACTTCGTCGACCGGGAACACACCCCGAAAGACGAGAAAGGCAACTATGATTTCGAGTCCCTGCAGGCCATGGACCTGGAATTCCTGAACCGTCAGCTGAACGAACTGCTGGACGGCAAGGAAGTCGAGATTCCGCGCTTTGACTTCAAGGAAGGCCGCCGTTGCTTCAATGGAGATTTCATGAAACTCAACGAGAAAGACATCCTCATCATGGAAGGCATCCACGCCCTTAACCCGGCCATGACTTCCGCAGTGGACGATTCCCGCATCTTCAGAGTCTATGCCTCAGCCCTGACTTCCCTGCCGCTGGACGAGAACAACAACATCTCGACCTCGGACAACCGTATCCTGCGCCGCATGATCCGCGACAACCGCACCAGAGGCATCAAACCGGAAGATACCATCCTGCGCTGGGCAAGCGTCCGTCGGGGTGAGAACAAGAACATCTTTCCGTTCCAGGAGAATGCGGACGCGGTCTTCAACTCCGCTCACATCTTCGAGCTGCCGGTGCTGAAATACTATGCAGAACCGCTGCTGAGGCGCATCCGTCCGAATTCACCGGCCTACACCGATGCGACGAGGCTGTTGAAGTTCCTCGAGTACATCATCGCCCTCTCCCCGGAAGAAATCGCCTGCATCCCGCCGACCTCCATCCTGAGAGAATTCATCGGAGGTCAGACCCTTTAGATAGATTCAGGTCAATGATTTCTTGACAATGACTTCAGGTCAATGATGCCGT
>JAHHQP010000039.1 GCA_020026355.1 Bacteroidales bacterium | reverse complement strand
TAGTTAACATAATATAAATTGTATTAAATAAGTGAAAAACGATCGAGGGGAGTCCTGACCATAATAACTTACGGTATTCCGGTTCACAATCTGATGAACTGCACGGCAATTTTTCTTAAGCCAGGCGCTGACAAACACCACGTCATATTACATAGAAAACCGGATCAAAATAACTTTTGACCCGGTCTCTTTTTTCACGGAGCTTGAAGAAACGATTATTTGATGGTAATTTCTCCTTTCTCGTTGATGATGATCTTGATCTCCTCATCAGTGGTCTCATTTTCGAGCTCGATCTTGTAAGAGAAACCGAGACCGGTCTTGATGACATCGATGTCATCGATCTCAAAACCAAGTCTCTCGCCGAGTTCGCGATTCACGATTTCCTGAATCTCCTTCGGCAATTCATCAAAGAGTGCCTCGTATTCGGTGGATACCCAATCCAATGATGCAGTATACTTGAGTTCGAAGACTTTGCCTTCAAAGAGGATTTCCACCTCGAAATGACCGTCCTCAAGTTCAGCCTCTACACAAAGGTAACCGTGATATTCCTGCTCGAGAAGATCTTTCAGAGCCTCTGGAAGTTCCTCCGGAATCAGATCGCTATGGTCCTCATCTGCAGGCACTTCCCTCATCAGAATACCATCAGCGGTGAAATAGAGTTCCATTTCGAACTCTTCCCTACCGATCTTCTTCTCGACTTCGATCACATACAGGCAGATGACACCGTTTCTCTCGAGAGTTTCTACGTCATCCTTTACCCAGTCTGCGTAGCGAGTAGCCTCGAAAGCAGTTCTGACAGCCTCAGGAAGAGCGGCATAATCAATGTCCATCTCGCTCATCTGCCAGTTTCCGCCGTTGTCGAACCAGGTGCTGTTAGCTCCAGCCTCGGCAGCTTTAGTGGAAGGAAGGTCGAAATGAGCTACCCAATAGGAGGATCTTGTCTCCCAGCTCACGTTCTCAGCGTTCGGATATTTCTTTTCGAAGGATTTTACGACAATGTCAGAAACTTTCTGTCCATCCGTCGTCAGCGTTGCGTTCTCCTTCTGACAGGAAACCATGAAAGGCACTGCAAGAAGTGCAGCTGTCAAGAATGCTGTAAATCTTTTCATGATAAATCTCTTTTTGATTGGAAGCATATTCTAGAAATAGTACTTGAATCCGATCTTGCTGGACAAGTTGAAGAAGATATCGTTGCTGTTCTGCGTATATCTTATATCGCCGCTTGTCCGGTGCGTTGAGGTGAAATCATATTCCAGGTTGAGCAGATTGAGGGTAAGACCGCAATGGTTGCTGACCTTCACCTCGAACTGCACCAGATTCAGGTCGAAGCCTGTCGTGAATCCGGAGCGTGTGGTCTTCTTCGTTTCATTCTCTTTTGAAACTTTGTGAATGCTGCTCACGCCACCGAAATCATAGAAGAAGCCTGGTGTGTAATAGAAATTGTTGCAGACCTTGATGAAATAGTTCAGACCGAGTCCTAAGGTATAGCGATGACGGCTGTCGATGGTCTTCTTTGATTTATTGTCATCGAAAGATTTTTCAGCGCTCATCTCATAACCGATCCCGACATTCAACTGAAGGTTGTCGACAACGAAATAGCCGAAAGAAGGAATGAAGCTGAAAGAGCCGGAAGGAGTGCTGTCCTTAGAAGTCGTTGTCGTATTATCCACCTTAGTGATGGACTTCCAGCTATGGGATCCGATTCCGAAACCGAGGTTTCCCCCGATGGTCATATCTCCTTTTGTCTGTGCGGATGCAGCTGCGGAAAGAAATAGAGCGCAGCCGAGAATAATCAGGTTTTTTTTCATTTTTTCTAGTATTTAAGCGTTAAACTCTGCAAAGTTATTCATCACGGTTTCAACTTCATGTTACAATATTGCTGTTTGATGGTATAATATTACTGTAAAATTCCTACATTTACCGACATTATGATCATTAATGAACAAATGCTGAAAAAATATTTCAGCGACAAGGATAATCTTTTCATGCTCTGGACCGAAAACGACCAGCTGAGCATGGATGAAGACTTCTTTCCGCTGGAATATCTATCTCTCTTCATCCCGCTTACGGGCACCGTTGATTTCAAGACAAGATTTCATACACTGCATACCGACCCTTCCCGTATCCAGTTCTTCAGTAATGATGAAGCGGTCCGCATCACCGAAGTCAGCGAAGACTACAGCAACGTGGGGCTTATCTTCTCCAGAAAATACTGGAACCATACCCTGCTCCATGCCCATCCTTTCCTGACCATGTCCGTCATCCATCCGTGTCTCGAGGTCACTCCGCAGCAACGGGACGTCATACTGGAATTCTACCGGACCATCCGCGATCTGAAAGCATCCGGAACACGTGATGACAGTCCGGTCATCATCAATCTCATCCTCGGAATGCTTTTCTACATCGGACGCTACTATGAAAAATGGTCCCATAGTTTCCCGAAAAAATCCAACAACAAGGTCGTCGCCAAATTCGTGGACCTGCTATTCCATAATTTCAGACAGCATCGGGAAGTCGAGTTCTATGCTCAGGAACTGCACCTGAGCAAGAGTCGCTTTACCGAAATCATCCGCAATTATACAGGCATGTCCCCTTTCCAGTGCATAGAAAAGTATACCCTGCTCAAAATCTGCTCAGTGCTGAAGAACTCGGACATGACGGTGAAGGAAATATCCTATACTTTCAATTTCAGCGACACGTCCCACTTCTGCAAATTCTTCAAGAATCATATCGGGCAATCACCGCTCGAGTTCCGGAAGACTCAAAACAGGACTTGTCAGGATGTCTGACCGCTCTCAGGCATTGAAATATCTGAGGTAAGTATCGATATCCTTGTCACCTCGACCGGAAACGGTCAGCACGACGACATCACTCGGCTTGAAGGTGATCCTGCCCAGGACCGCCAGCGCATGAGAAGATTCGATGGCCGGAATGATTCCCTCCAGGCGAGTCAGTTCGAAAGCCGCATCAAGGGCCTCTCCGTCCGTGACGGCAAATGCCTCGGCACGTCCCTGTTCGTGGAGATAGGCATGGAGCGGACCGATACCCGGATAATCCAGACCGGCAGAGATGGAATAAGGTTCCTGCACCTCGCCGTTCTCGTCCAGAATGACCTTAGTACGGAAACCATGGAGGATACTGGTCTGTCCTGAGGCCAATGTAGCCGCGGTATAGCCGCTGTCTACGCCCTTGCCGCCGGCCTCAGCAAAGATGAACTTCACCTCCTTGTCATCCAGGTAATGGAAAATGGTTCCAGCCGCATTGCTGCCGCCGCCGATGCAGGCGATCAGATAATCCGGCACTTCACGGCCTTCCCGCTCTTTCAGCTGCACCCGGATCTCCTCGGAAATGACAGACTGGAGACGTGCCACCATATCGGGATAAGGATGAGGACCTACCGTAGACCCGATGACATAATAGGTATCCTCCAGATGGTCTGCCCAAGCGGTGATGGCCTCATTGACCGCATCCTTCAAGGTCATGCTGCCGGAAGCGACACTCTTGACTTCCGCTCCTAACATTCTCATCTTCTGCACATTGACATACTGGCGTTCAATATCGGTCTGTCCCATGTACACGACGCATTCCATATTCATCAAGGCGCAGACCGTAGCGGTAGCGACACCGTGCTGGCCAGCTCCGGTCTCGGCGATGATCTTCTTCTTGCCCATGCGCTTGGCCAGCAGAACCTGACCGATGGCGTTGTTGATCTTGTGAGCACCGGTATGATTGAGGTCTTCTCTTTTCAGATAAATCTTGCAGCCGTAACGTTCACTCAGCCGTTTCGCCAGATAAAGCGGAGACGGACGTCCGACATAATCCTTCAGCAGCTGATGATATTCTTCAAGGAAAGAAGGGTCATGGATGACCTTCTTGTAATTTTCCTGCAGTTCTGCCACACATTTCTTCAATCTGTCCTCTACGAATGTTCCACCGAAGTTGCCATAGAAGCCATATTCGTCTACCTGATAATTTTTCATGATTTCTGTTTTATTTAAATTCATACTCCATTTCCGCTTGAGTTCCCGATACTGAGGGATGGGAATAAAGAAAATTGAGGTCAGCCGCAGCGCGGTTGACCTCAATCAAGCTTTCTATTCTATTTGATTTCTTGCTTCTTACTTGAACACAGCTGTCAGACCTCTTACGACTCTCGGAGTGATAAGAAGCGCCACCAGCAAGTATCAAGCATGAAATTCATCATTTCGTTCCAGTATTTTTCTCAGATCCTTACAAAGTTAGAAAAGCGGAATTGAAAAAACAAGAGATGCAGATTTTTTTCGTAAATCCGAGATTATGATTATTTTTGCTCCCATGAATTGGAAGAAATGCATATACCTATGTCTTTTGTTCTGCGCAGTCCTGCTGGTGCAGCAGAAGGAAGGATCAGCTCTCCAGACAGCCCAGGAGCAGTTCTGCGCCGCTGCCGGAGAGACAGATTTCCTCTTCCCCGATGACGGGAAGGACAAAAGCCACCAATTCAATGATGAGGCGCTCGCTCCGGTTTCCGGCAATGCTTTGACCGGACGCCATGAGCAGTCTTCCAACTACGGACGTATCCTCAGCCAGAAAAAGCTCTTCAACCGATACGCCGTCTTCGGAGATGCCTTGAGCGCATCGACCGTCATCAGACCGGGAAACTTCACGGACAGGGCTTTTCTGCTTCATCCCTCCGGTCTCCATTCCAGCATCCATCATCTGATCAGACTCCGGAAACTCCGGAACTGACCTTTCCGTTTTTCCATCGCTCCAGTCTCCGAAAGAACTGAAGCGGTACCGACATCTTCCGACGGACGATGCCGTTCTTCGACATGGAGCGACAGCTCTACCAATCAACAACGATCAATCAAGGGCAAAGCCCGAAAACCGTCCGACAAGGACACGAAAGAACAAGAAAAATGGAAAAATTCACTAAAATACGTTCAGCAAAAGACTGGATCATCTCCGTATCACTCATCATCGCAGGTATTGTCTGCATCATTACCCCGAGCGGCGTTTCCCTCAATATACTGGGAGCTGTTCTCATCTTCACCAGCATCCTCCTTTTCATGACCATGAGAAGCGCGTGGAAAGAGACGGAAACCGGCATCATCTTCTCCAAGAAAGAACGCTATTTCGCGCAGAGCAAGAAAGAACCTTTTCTCAAAGCGCTGAAAGAAAAAGACTTCAACTCCATTGACCTGAAAGAAGAGGACAAAGGAAACGGCATGAGGATGGATGTCTATACAGACGGGAAACAGCAGGTCTATATCCAGCTTTTCGAGTACATTCCTTATAAATATGAGGCTTGCTCGGAACTGATGCCGTTCGAACTGAAGGAAACGGAGAAACTTCTTGCCTAAGCTGAAGACATGAATTACCTTATCCTCATCCTGGCCCTGGCCGCCATCGTCATCGGAGCGAACGCGCTGGTCGACGGTTCTGTGGAAATCGCCAGGAAATTCAAGGTATCGGATTTCGTCATAGGTGCCGCCATCATCGGTGTCGGCACCTCCATGCCTGAACTCATAGTCAGTTCCATGGGAGCTTTCGAGGGGAATGCGGACATCGCGATAGGAAACGTCGTCGGATCGAACATCTTCAATATTCTGGGTATTCTGGGCCTGACTGCACTTTTCTTCCCGATCAGCGTCAATAAGGAAAACCTGAAGTTCGACATCCCGCTCTGCTTCGGCATCTCCCTCCTGACCACCCTGATTGCAGTGAACTTCTTCGACGGAAGTACCCCGACCATCGACAGATGGGACGGCCTCGTGCTGCTCGTCCTGTTCGGACTCTTCATCTGGCACTCTTTCTTCACTCAGAGAAAAGCGGCACCGGCTGAAGACTGCCAGCAGGAAACCCCTGCGCCCGCCCGTCCATTGGCTTTGTCCATCGTCAAGGTCATCATCGGACTGGGAGTCCTGATCTTCGGCTGCGACCTCTTCGTGGACGATGCGATCAAGATCGCCGAATCCTGGGGCGTCAATGATGCACTGATCTCCGTCACGCTCATCGCCTGCGGTACCTCCTTGCCGGAACTGGCCGCTTCCATCACGGCCGCCCTCAAGAAGAACACGGCCCTGGCACTGGGTAACATCATCGGTTCGAACATCTTCAACCTGACCCTGATCCTCGGACTCAGTTCACAGATCACGATCCTGACTTCAGCAGACATCAACCTGGTCGACTACCTGGTGATGACCGGCGCAGTCGTGCTGACCTTCATCGCGGGTTTGCGCGGAAAGATCAGCAGGTTTGCCGGACTGACCATGTTCATGTGCTTCATCGCCTATAATTTCTACCTTGTCACGAAATGACATCCATCATAGACAGAAACGATAAAAATAAATTATGCTGTTACAGATTCTAACATTGATCGGTGCCTTAGGAATGTTCCTCTACGGCATGAATCAGATGAGCTCCGGACTCCAGAAAGCGGCCGGAGACAAGATGCGCTCCTTCCTCGGAGCCATGACTTCCAATCCGTTCAAGCGCGTGATGACCGGTTTGGGCATCACTTCCATCATCCAGTCCTCCAGCGCGACGACCGTCATGGTCGTCAGCTTCGTGAACGCCGGCCTCCTGACCTTGGTACAGGCTGTAGGAGTGATCATGGGCGCGAACATCGGTACGACCGTCACCGCCTGGCTCATCGCCTGGTTGGGCTTCAAGGCTGACATCTCCCTCTTCGCCGTTCCGTTGATGGCTGCAGGTTTCCTCCTCTCCATTTCCTCGAAAGAACGCCGGAAGAATATCGGTGAACTGATCGTCGGCTTCTCCCTGCTCTTCCTCGGTCTTTCCCTCATGAAAGAATCTGTTCCGGATCTGAACCAGACTCCGGAAGTGCTGGAATTCATCCGTCAATGGACAGATTACGGATTCTGGTCCGTACTGATCTTCCTGGTCTTCGGAACCCTGCTGACCCTGGTGCTCCAGTCCTCCAGCGCGACCATGGCGCTCACTCTCATCATGGTGAACCTGCAATGGATCCCGTTCGAAATGGCCGCTGCCATGGTATTGGGTGAAAACATCGGAACCACAATCACCGCCAACATCGCGGCATCAGTCGGTAATACGGCAGCGAAACGTGCAGCGATGGCTCATACGGTCTTCAATGTCTTCGGTGTCATCTGGGCTGTGATCCTCTTCCATCCGTTCCTGGCTCTGGTCGGCAGGATCATCGAGCTTTTCGGTCTGCCTGACCCGAACATGGCAGATGCTGGAGGCACATCCACCCTCTACGGAATCTCCATGCTCCACACGCTCTTCAATGTCTTCAACACCATCATTCTCATCGGTTTCACGAAACAGATCGTGAAACTGGTATCGAAGATCGTGAAGGAGAAGAAGAACAAGGAGGAAGACGAATACCGTCTCCAGTACATCGAGGCCGGACCGATCGCTACGGCAGAAATCGCGACCGAAGCCGCTATCAAGGAAACGATCCATTTTGCGGAAATCTCCCGTAAAGGCCTCGGCTATGCGATCAAGGCCATCCAGGCCGGCAAATCGGAAGAATTCGAAAAGTACCGGAAGAAACTGGTCCAGTATGAGGAAATCTCTGACCGGATCGAGCAGGAAATCGCCAACTACCTGAACGCGATCCCTGCCGCAGAGATCAGTGAATCCACCAGAGGAAGGATCAAGGCCCTGTACCGGATCATCGGTGAGCTGGAGTCTCTGGGAGATTCCGGAGAAAGCATCAGCCGCATCCTCAGTCGCAAGAACAATCACAATCAGCGGTTCGAGGCTTCTGCGCTCAACAAGCTCCATGAAATGGCCGACCTGGTCGACCAGTGCTACGAAGTCATGCTCTGCAACCTGAGAAAAGCAGAGGAAGGCACCCTGACTGAAATCAGCAATGCCTATTCGATCGAGGAAAAGATCAACAACACCCGCAACTTCCTGCGTGATGAAGTGATCCTGGCCCTGGAATCGAAACAGTCGGATTACCATTCAACCGTCTATTTCATGGACGTGATCTCCGAGTTCGAGAAGATGGGAGACTACATGATCAACATATCTCAGGATCTCATCATGGAAAAAGCTTGAATTCAATCCGCTGTCCAAGGACAAATCGGAGAATTTTTTGTACTTTTGCAGTTTCGGTCCGCCTGGACCGGAACTGCAAATTTTTTATAGCTATTTATGGGAAAGAAGAAACAAGAGATCATTCTCGAGAACATCGAGATCACCGATGTCGCCGCTGAAGGAAAGGCGATCGCGAAAGTGGATGGAGCCGTAGTATTCGTCCAGTTCGCCGTACCAGGTGACATCGTCGATATCAAAGTGACGAAAAAGAAGAAGAACTATATGGAAGGCTACATCCTCAGGATCGTGAAACCTTCAGAACACCGCCTGGAACCTTTCTGCAGCCACTTCGGAATCTGCGGCGGTTGCAAATGGCAGCCGCTCCCTTACGAGATGCAGCTGAAGGCCAAACAGCAGCAGGTCTGGGACCAGCTTGTCCGCATCGGTCATCTGGACATTCCGGAAATCACACCGATCGTCCCTTCTGACGAGACGACCTTCTACCGCAACAAGCTGGAGTTCACCTTCTCCCAGCGTCGCTGGATCCTTGACGACGAGGATGCGGAAACCCTTTCTGACAAAGAAAAACTCGGGCTCGGTTTCCATGTCGGCCGTTTCTTCGACAAAGTCCTGGACATCAGGAAATGCTGGCTCCAGGCCGAGCCGTCAAACCAGATCCGTCTCTTCATCAAGAACTATGCGTTGGATCACAGTCTGACCTTCTTCAACATCCGCGATCACGTCGGCTTCCTCCGCAACATGATCATCAGGACCACACAGGAAGGAAACGTGATGCTCATCCTCTGCTTCTACCATGAGGACGCTGAAGCCAGGACCGCTCTCCTGGATGCCGTCGCCGCAGAATTTCCACAGATCACCTCCCTCTATTATGTGATCAACGGTAAGGCCAATGATTCCATCGCTGACCAGGAATGTATCCTGTACAGAGGCGATGAGGCCATCTACGAGACCATGGAAGGCCTGAAATTCAAGATCGGACCTAAATCCTTCTACCAGACCAATACGAAACAGGCTTATAAGCTGTACAGCGTCGCCCGTGAATATGCGGCTCTGACCGGCAACGAAACTGTCTATGACCTCTATACCGGTACCGGTACGATCGCACAGTTCGTATCCGGAAAAGCCGCCAAGGTCATCGGCATCGAATACGTACCGGAAGCGATCGAGGATGCGAAGATCAACGCGGCAGGCAACAAGATCACGAACTGCGACTTCTATGCCGGAGACATGAAAGACATCCTGACCGATGAATTCGTGCAGCGGCACGGACATCCGGATGTCATCATTCTGGATCCGCCGAGAGCCGGCATCCACCCGGATGTCGCGAAAGTGATCCTGAACGCGGCTCCGGACCGTATGGTCTATGTCAGCTGCAATCCTGCCTCTCAGGCCAGAGATCTGGAAATCCTCTGCCAGGACTACATGATCACGGCAGTACGTCCGGTGGACATGTTCCCGCATACCCACCATGTAGAAAATGTAGTTGCTTTGAAAAGAAGATAGACTATGGAACTTGAATTAGCACGTCTCCTGCTGATCCTTGCAGCAGGTCTGCTCCTGATCCTCTTCGGAGCCGACTGGCTCGTGGACGGCTCATCGAGCCTTGCCCGTAAACTCGGCATCAGTGAATTCGTCATCGGCATGACGATCGTCGGCATCGGAACATCGACTCCGGAAATGGTCGTCAGTTTCATCTCTTCCCTGCAGGGAAAAGCTGACATGGCCGTCGGCAACATCATCGGCTCGAACATCTTCAATACCATGCTCATCCTGGGCGTCACAGCCATGATTTCACCGATGATCATCACGAAAAGCAACATCCGCAGAGATATCCCGATGAACATCTTCGTGACCGTCCTGCTCATCCTGCTGGGCATGAACCAGACTCTTTTCGGCGCAGGACTCGGTGACCGGCTCAGCCGGATCGACGGTGCAATCCTGCTGCTGCTCTTCATCTGCTACCTCTACATCACCATCAAGAAGGATAATCCTGATATCGAGGAAGAAGGGAACGAGACAAAAGAATATGGCGCCATCCTGTCCATCCTCATGGTCATCGGCGGTCTTGCAGGCCTGATCTTCGGCGGCAAGATGTTCGTGCACTCCGCAGAAGGAATTGCCAGGATGTACCATCTCAGCGAAAAATTCATCGGCATCACCATACTGGCCGGAGGCACCTCACTGCCGGAACTGGCGACCTGCATCGTCGCGGCACTGAAGAAGAAAGGACAGCTGGCTCTGGGTAACATTCTCGGTTCGAACATCTCGAACATCCTGCTCATCCTCGGCGGAGCCTCATTGATCCATCCATTGTCCTTCGCGGGCATGAGCCTCATTGACCTGTCAGCCCTTCTGCTCTGCTCGATCTTCATCCTGATCAGCGCTTTCACATTCAGGAAAAGACAACTGGACCGCATGGAAGGAGCCATCCTGGTCTCGATGGAAGTCATCTACATGTCTTATCTCATCATAAATATTTAAAACAGAACTAAATGTTAGATTTACTGAATGTAAAAACGGTCACTGATACTGTCGATACAGCATCAAACACCGCAGTCACCGACACGACCGTGCTGGGAACTGCAAAAGAAGTGATCACCACCATCACGGAAACACCGGCAGACCAGCTGCTGAGCGACCTGCTGGACAAAGCGATCACCTTCGGCCTGAAACTCCTTGCCGCCTTCGCGATCTATATCATCGGAATGTGGCTGATCAAGAAAATCAAGACACTGCTCTTGAAAGTTTTCGAGAAACGGAGAACCGATGCGGCCATCGTTTCCTTTGTACAGAGCATCGTGAGCATCACCTGTACCATCTTCCTGATCCTTATCGCTGTCAGTACCTTAGGCATCAACACCACCTCGATCGCTGCACTGCTTGCCGCTGGAGGTATGGCAATCGGTATGGCATTGAGCGGAACAGTACAGAATTTCGCCGGCGGCATCATGCTTCTGGTCTTCAAACCGTTCAAAGCCGGTGATTTCATCGAAGCTCAAGGATTCAGCGGTACGGTACAGTCCGTCACCATCTTCAACACGAAACTGCTGACTCCGGACAACAAGAGCATCATGATCCCGAACGGCTCTCTTTCCAACGGCATCATCGACAATTACTCACAGAACAAGCTGCGCAGGATCCAATGGACCGTCGGTGTGGAATACGGTTCTTCTTCAGAAGAGACCAGAAAAGCTTTCCTGGACATCCTGAAGAAATACGACAAGCAAATCGTGACCGTCGAGAAAGGGGCACCGGCAGATCCTCAGGTCTTCCTGGGTGAACTGGCTGCAAGCAGCGTGAACTATTATATAAGAGCCTGGGTGAAAGGCAGCGACTATTGGGACCTCTATTTCAATGTGAATGAGGCTATATACAACGAGCTGCCGAAACGAGGGATCAACTTCCCGTTCCCGCAGCTCGATATCTTCGTGAAGAACCAGAAAGGCATCAACTGATGCCTGGAGGTCCTTCCGGATTTTCTGCAATACTTTTACAAAAGGATATTTCCTGTGAGCTTCTCCTTCTGGAGGAGCTCTTTTGTTATGACCGGATTCGCATAGATGCCGAGGAAGATCCGCCTCAGGTCATCACGGTCGATTTCCGGCTCGACGGTCTCCATCTGATGGTTCATGTATTCGATGAACCAATCCACCTGTTCCTGATCATATTCCTCGCGATAACGGTAAGAATGGTTCAGGACATCATAAGCGATGTAGTTGTTCGGCCAAAGCTTGTAACCGTCGATGATGCGGAGGTCAACCGCATGACGAATCAGCTGATAACGGTCATTCTTCTCGCAACGGGAAGCCATCTCGATCTCCTCTTCCATCAGCTGGGCACCGATATTGAGATGAATGTTACCTTTCTGCTGCTTGATGCCGGTAAAGATGGAATTGAGGTCTTCTCCCGGCTGCTTGACATATTTGTGTTTCCGGGAAATGACGATCTCACGGGCTTTCAAGATATCGCAAGGCTCGATCTCATAGGAGATGCTGAGCGGAGTGATGTTCAGCTCCATGAAATTTGTCTTGAAGTCAGCGGTACCGCTCATATCCAGCATCTTGAGCAGACCCTGCTCGGTCACGTCGTAACCGTTCTTCGTACGGCCCTGTCTCTGGGCAAGCCAGATGGAACTTTCACCGGAGGTGACTTTCAGACGGATGTACTTGGACAGCAGTTGACTGGAAAGATAGAGCTCACGGGCAGAAATGCCCCTGACCACCTTGATCATCCTGTTGGAACGGATGAGATGTTCAATGAACTTGTTTGAAATCAGGTTATCTCCGACTGCGATTTCCGTCATCGGAAGTCCGTTCCTGTAAAGGACCAGCTGAGTGATCGCAGGATCCAGGATGATGTCACGATGATTGGCAAGTGCAAGGAAAGGACCCTTGTCAGTATCAATGTTCTTGATACCGTCATAAGAAAAATTATGAGCAGTCGTCTTGAGTACCCGCTCGATGATCTTAGACATGACGAGGATCTGGAATTCATCTATACTCCGGACACTTCTGATCAGATCCTGGAGATAACCAGGTTCCTGTTCCGGAAAAAAATATTGAGAAACGTTCCTGAGAACCGGATTTTCAGCGACATGACTCAAAGCCTCGACAGCTTCTGCATCAGTATATGGACTGATGCTCTCAAATTCTGATAAATCTAACATAAGGACAATAGTTATGTAATTATACACAAATATATATAATCAACCTAAAAAAATCAAATCATAGCGATGCAGACTGCCGGAATCAAGCCCGGAACAGGACAGAACTGTCCCCGTAGCTCAGAAAACGGAAGTCATGTTCCATGGCATACTCGTAGATCCTGTGCCAGTCTCCTTTCACGAAAGCAGAGATCAGGAGCAGCAAGGTACTCTGCGGCTGGTGAAAGTTCGTGACCAGAATATCGACCACACGGAAAGTGAAGCCCGGCACGATGATGATGCGCGTACCCAATTTCAAGGCATCCAGGCCCTCTGCCTCCAGATAAGCCAGGATCGCATCGATGGACTCCGTCAAGGAATAGCTGTACTCCCGATCGTAAGGGATCCACTGCGGGATATCCTGCGGCTTTCCGTTCTCGATGCACATGACACCGGCATAATAGAGGGATTCCAAGGTGCGTACGGAAGTCGTTCCGACCGCGATGACCTTCTTGCCGGCAGCCTTGGTATCACGCAGCCTGCGGAGAAAATCCGCCGTCACGACGAATGGCTCACGGTGCATGCTGTGCTCGGAAACATCATCGCTCTTGACCGGAAGGAAGGTTCCTGCACCGACATGAAGGCAGACCGTCTCCTCGTCGATGCCCTTGGCTCTGATCGCATCCATGACCCTGTCGGTGAAATGCAGACCGGCTGTAGGAGCGGCTACGGAACCGCGGAAATGAGCATAGACAGTCTGATAACGCTCAAGGTCGATACCCTCGGTCTCACGATTGAGATAAGGTGGGATCGGCACACGGCCGCAAAGTTCGAGTACTCTGGAGAAAGGCTCTCCGCCAGCCCAGGTGAACTCCACTATGGAAGTCTCACCCTGACGCTCGATCAAAGCGGCATGAAGGTCAATGGCTCTAAGCTCCGCATCATCATCCGGATTGTAAAGGCTCAGAACATCCGATTTCCAACGCTTTACATTACCGACAATACATTTCCATCGATTAGAAGCCGTAGCGGCGAAATTGGACGCATATTCGGCCGGAAGGACCGGTTCCAGACAGAAGATCTCGATGTGCGCACCGGTAGGCCTCTGGAAATGAAGACGAGCCGGAACGACCTTGGTATCATTGACCACCATCATGGCATTCTCCGGCAGAAACTCCGGAAGATTACGGAAAACGGATTCAGATACCTGACCGTCCTGATATTTCAATAATTTGGAAGCATCCCGTTCGGGAAGCGGATATTTAGCGATCCTGCTGTCAGGCAGGTCATAATTGAAATCCTTGATATTGATATGAGGTTGCATAGCATTCCTATAATTGTGTAAACGGCTGCAAATTTACACAATTATGCGATTCTCGCTAAATTAATTTTCCACTCTCCGCGGATTCACTTTTGTGATTCACAAAACGAAGATGTAAATTCACATCTATTCACAGATATACAGATTTAGCACCTTCTGAAGATTATTTTTGTAAAGTTTACTTCAGTATTATAAGTTTTTCTTATAATGTATTTCATTATTACGTAATTCATTGATAATCTTATGTTTATATCGCATATTATAAAGTATTCCTATATGTAAGTCTTGTAATATGTACTCCAATTGGGCTAAATCACCGGAAAAACAACGGGAAAACGCATCTTTTCCGACACTAAACATATATAACTCATATGGTTTACCTACAATTACCTAAAGTTTATTTCAGCGCTGAAATTCACATTTCTACTCACAATTCACAAGTATAACTCCAAGAAAAATTTCTCTGTCTCATTTTAATTAACTACATTTGTAACATCAATGGATACAACTATGAACACTCGTCTTCAACAGTTTCTTTCAGCGGAAAACATCACGCAGGCCCAGCTTGCGGACACGCTGAACGTCGCCCGTGCCGGTATCTCCCATATTCTGGCCGGACGGAACAAACCCGGCTACGATTTCATCGCGGCATTGATGAGACATTATCCAAATCTGAACATGGAATGGCTGATGCTGGGAAAAGGGAAAATGTACAAGAACGACAATTCCTTGTTCGATCTGAATCTACCGGAAACTCAGGCACCGGAACCGGAACATCCGGAAACTGAAGAAGCGCTGCCTGAAGACGACACTCCTGTCTCTCTGGAAGATGATATTGCCATACCTACCACGGAGCAGATGATAAATACGGCACTCCTGACCGGGATGAAGACTTCAGGCAACACACCGCAAGTATCTGTAAAACAACGGAAAGTATCTAAAATTATCGTACTTTTCAATGACGGAACCTATCAGGAAATGTAGAAAACCCCGTTCTTTTGTTATCTTTGCAGGATAATTCAGAAAAACTGGACCATGTATAAATTATTTAGACCGCTCATCTTCCTGTTCAACCCGGAGTCTTGCCACAAGTTCATCATCCGGCTGTTGAAGTTCAACGGAAAAGTCCCATTCGGACGTACATTGACAAGACTCATCTATAAACGCAAGAAAAGCCCTCTGGCCAGAGAAGTATTCGGCATCAATTTCCCGAATCCGGTCGGACTGGCCGGTGGATTCGACAAGAACGGTGAAGTCTACAACGAACTTTCCGACCTCGGTTTCGGTTTCGTCGAGATCGGCTCCCTGACCCCGGCCCCGCAGGACGGCAATCCCAAGCCGAGAGTGTTCCGCTCCCCGGCTGACCATGCGATCATCAACCGTATGGGCATCAACAACAAAGGAATCCGCAATGCGGTCGAATACATCAAGAAACACAAGCCGGAAGTCATTCTGGCCGGCAATATCTCCAAGAACTCCAGCAGCATGAACGAAGCGGCATCCAAGGACTACGAGACCGGCTTCGCGCTGCTCTACGACTTCGTCGACCTCTTCGTCGTGAACATCTCCTGCCCGAACGTCGTCGGCCTGACCGATCTCCAGGACATCAGCTATCTTTCTGAAATCATTGACAAACTCATTGCCCTGAGGCTGTATTTCGATGAATACAAGCCGATTCTCCTCAAAATCTCCCCGGACATCCCGAAGGATCATCTGGACGACATCATCAACTACTGCATGCTCTCCGGCATCGACGGCGTCGTGGCCTGCAACACGACCAGAGGACGTGAAGGACTTACCCTTTCTCCGGAGAAGATCCGTGAAATCGGCAACGGCGGCCTTTCCGGTGCACCGCTCTATCATAAGACCCTCGAAACGGTCCGCTACATCCACACCAGGACTGAAGGCCGGCTTCCGATCGTCGCAAGCGGCGGCATCATGACCCCGGAACAGGCCCAGGAAGTGCTGGATGCCGGTGCCTCCCTCATTGAACTGTACTCCGGCATGATCTACGAAGGTCCTGGAGCTGTCAAGAAAATTCTCAAATATCTGGAAAAACACAAGAAATGATTTCTGCATCAGTATGTACGATCGGTGATGAAATACTCATCGGTCAGATTGTGGACACGAATTCAGCCCATATCTCCAAATCCTTGAATTCAATCGGAATCAAAGTCAGTCGCATCCTGTCCATCTCGGACGACCGCGATGACATCTGCAACAGCCTCTCTCATGAGCTTCAGGTCAATGATGTCGTGATCACGACCGGTGGTCTGGGTCCGACCAAGGATGACATCACGAAGGGTGTCCTGGCAGAACTCTCCCATGCGAAAGGCTGGGTCATGCACGAAGAGCAGCTGGCCGTCGTGCACCGCATTCTCCACTCCAGAGGCCTGGATGTCATGCCGATCAACATCGCCCAAGCCTCCGTACCGGATTCCTGCGAAGTCATCGTCAACCGAAAAGGCACCGCGCCGATCCTGGTCTTCCGTCTGCCGGAGGAGCTTTTCGGCCACCCGGTCACCCTCTATTCGATGCCGGGCGTTCCTTTCGAGACCCTTGCCGCGCTTCCTGAAGTTCTTGAAGACATCAAGGCGCACCACGAACTCACGCACATCACGCATCGCAACGTCATGACCTTCTCACTTGCCGAATCCGCGCTGGCGGAACTCATCGCTCCCTGGGAGAATGCACTCGACGAAGACATGCATCTGGCCTACCTGCCCAACACACTCACAGGTGTCAAGCTGAGGCTCTCGATCTATGGCGGTGATGAAGAGGACAACCAACGACGGATCGCGGCTAAAATCGAAGCTTTAAAGGCGATTCTCGGCCCTGTCATCTATGCCGAAGAAGAAGATACCATGGAACATGTACTCGGTTCGCTGCTCGCCCGCAACGGCAAGACCATGTGCGCCGCCGAATCCTGCACGGGGGGAATGATCTCTCATCTGATGACCACCATTCCCGGAGCATCGACCTACTACTTAGGCTCGGTTACTTCCTATGCCAATGAGGTCAAGACCGGTGTGCTCGGAGTGTCTCCGGAGACCCTCGAAAAGTTCGGCGCGGTCAGCTCTGAAACCGCCGCGGAAATGGCTGAAGGAGTCCGAAAAATCACCGGCGCCGACTACGCCGTTTCGACTACCGGCATCGCCGGTCCGGACGGCGGAACAACAGAGAAACCAGTCGGCACCTGCTGGATCGGAGTCAGCTCCGCAGCCGGCACCGAGACCGCAGAAGTTCACTTCAGCGGCGACCGAAAACGCAATATCGAGCGTTTTGCAGCGTCAGCTTTGGATACATTGCGGAAAAAGGTGATTTCCGAGTTAATTAATTGAACGACAATTAATATAACAT
>JAHHQP010000038.1 GCA_020026355.1 Bacteroidales bacterium | reverse complement strand
TTCCTGATGCCGGTGGAGACCGTGCTTCCGAATTTCTATGAGATGGATTATGAGAAGGATCTGGAAGTGACTTTCAAGGCCAACATCCTGCTCAGCGGAACTGATGTGAACTATACATACAGTGAAAAGGTTGATGCGCCGCTGTGGATCGCATTGAACCACTGTAACGAAAGCACCTGGAAAAACGGTGACAGCGGCTATCGTGGCTTGAAGAAACTCATTCTGCCGAAGGAAAATGTGAGCTTCTCCAAGAAAGATATCTGTAAGGAAGGCTATCCTTATCCTGGTACTTCAGACAATCCGAAACCGTGGGTGGAGTACAAGGCCGTTCTTCCGGCAAAGGAACTTCCATTCTCGGAGTTCGTGCCGAACAGTGATGGAACGCCAGCCTATATCGGTTTCAAGATCGATGATTTCAATACGACCGGGAACAGGATGCTGATTTATCTGAAGGATATCAGTTTCCGCGAGGTCAACCGCAGGAAGAAACCTGTCCGTACCTGGATGGCCGATGTTTCCGGTACCACCCGTCTGGCGGATCTTTCCATTCCAGGAGCGCATGATGCGGCCACCGGCAACCTCAGCAACGGTTCCAAGCGATGCCAGCATCTCTCTCTGAGAGAGCAGCTGGAGATCGGTGTGCGTGCCTTGGATCTCCGTCCGGCGGCAACTCCGGATCTGATGATCTATCATGCCTCTGTTCCCACCGGAGTCACTTTCGCGGCTGCCATCGATACGATCGATGCCTTTCTGAAGGAAAATCCGACCGAGACCGTCATTGTCCTGATGAAGAACGAGTCCGGCGACGCTCAGACCTGGGCCCGGCTCATGGGGGATTATCTGAAGGCCAATGGAGACCGTGAAGTCAGTCCTGGTAAGAAACTCTTCGCTTCTTTCAAGAAGGGATTGACATTGGATGATGTCAGAGGACAGCTGCTGCTCTTGTCGAGAGCAGATTACCAGGGCGATGTGATCGGAGCCTCGGTAGATGTCAGACGATGGTCGGATGGTACCAACGAATCTCGGACGACGATCTATCGCGGATCAGAGAGCGAGAGCCTTTGGGTCCAGGACAATTACTGGTTCACGACGACTTTCAGCCAGAAATTCAAGGTGATCACGAATCTGCTGCAGAAAAGCCGCGCGGATAAGAACCATGAATGGTACTTCAATTATGTGAGCATTTCCGGTTCCAGCCCGATGGAGAATGCGGTCATCCTCAATGCCGATATTTTCCGTCATCTGCGGTACAGTCCAGGAAAGTCCGGTATCCTCTTCATGGATTTTGTCGGTCAGCCTTATTCAAAAGGAGATTTGCTCGTCGATATGGTCATTGCCCAGAATCCTGGGACGAAGAAATCCAGTAAATAGAAACATTCCGGTTATTCCACCTCCTGTATCAGGTCGGTGGAATAACCTTTTTCTGGGGCGGTGTCCAGCAGCTGGAAGTTCGTCGTCTGGTCACGGAGAATGCCGCCGTTTCCGATGCCGGACGTACCGCTGTTGGTCTTGAGCCGGTCTCCGCAGATCGCGAAATCCCAGTCGTCTCGTCGAGCCCAGGCCTTGTCTTCCTCCTCGGAGAGGAAGGTGCTCGTGCCGATGATGGCTCCGGTCTCGAAAGAAAAATAAGTCCAGGATCTGTCTGAAAGTCCATGGAGGGTCACTTCGTCAGTGACCAGCGGAAGCGGTGCCTCCTGGTTGCTGGAATGGCAGCTGTTCAGCAGAAGAACTGCGAGAAGGGGGAGTGTCGTGAAGGAAAGGAAATGCCGTAATCCGGCTGTCATATCTGTTCTCATATCTTTCAGGTCAATGGGTTCATTTCAATTGGCGTCCGCCATTGGGGTTATAGACATATCTGATGGTCAAGGTTCCGCTCTTGCGATCATATTCTCCGAAACGCACCTTGGCATATTTGCCTTTCGCGGTCTTGATGACGAAAGGTGCGGCGACCGGTTTCCCGTTCTGAGATAGCCACTCGACCGGTGAGCAGGAGCATTTCTCGGCTTCTGTAGTCGGGATCCGGTAAACCGATTTTCCTTCCGGGATCTCTATGCCTCCGAAGTGCTGCGTATGGATCTCAGGATGTTCCGCATCTTTCCGGTAGTCGTAGACCGAAACGCTGTAGAGTTTTCCTTTCCCATGCACGGAGCCACGATTGGCGCGGATGATGCTCAGAAAGTAGGTCGGAGTCTCCATCTTTTCTACCAGCGGAATTCTTCTGCTGAAATCGAAAGCAACTTCCATGGCCGGTTCGGCATAGGCTCCCTGCATCGGGTGATCTCCTCCCTGATGGTTGAACAGCGATGTCTGATAATCGTGGACCGGAAGGTGATCGGTCGGATTCGGGCTGACTCCGAGGCGGAACTCCAGGTCGTCGCGTGAGCTGTATTCGAAATTGACCTTGAAAAGAAGCTGAGGATGGCTGGTGGCCATGTCTGCGCCGACGACCAGCGGACTCAGGTTTTCTGTCTGATCATTGTGTGTGAAGAACCAGTATGGCAGATAGAATTTTCCATGGTCATGGCGGAAGGTGCCGTGGGTGTTCGTGACGATGAAGGCTCCTTTCTGGAGACTGCCGTCAGGTGCGGTGAATTCGATCAGATCGTCGTAGCCGGTGATGGTCATGCCGTGAGGGCCGTTGGTGGCGAGCCTGGTCAGCAGAGAGGTGTATCCGGTTTCGGATGGACCGTTGTAGTTGTCGTTGAAGATCCAGCCTTCCGCCTGTGAGGAGAAGATCACTACGCCGCCAGATTCTCCGGGCTTGTTCTTATTATATAGGTATTGCTTGAGCTGGAGGACTCCTTCTTCGGAATCGACGGTGATGTCGTTGAATTTCACGACTCTGTTCTGGAGCGCACGGTAGTACTTGTCGTAACCGGTCGCCCATTTGAACTGGTATGGTGAGGTCTGTGAAGGGAAATCAGCCTCGGACATGAGTCCGCTGTTGAAGGCGATGTCCATGCCGTCTTTGCCGATGCTGCCTTGGTCAATGCCGCCGTTGATGAGATTCCAGGTGAAGAGATAGCTCAGCCGGTGTTCCGGACGGTCTGCCGGACGGTCCAGGAGCCGGTTCAGTTCGTAGGTGCACATGTATCCGATGGTGGATGCCTGGGCGCAGGAGCCTCCGATCTGACTGATGATCGGAGGAAAGTAGGAGGACTTGTTGTGGTCCACGGAGAGCGGAAGTTCGTTTTTTGCGGTCGCTTCAGCCCGCCAGGTACGGTGCGGGACGAGGACTTCTCCGGTCTTCGGATCGATGCCGAGTTTCCGGAAATCCAGCAGTCGGACCGGACCTTGCTCATCTGGAGTCTGTGCGGCTGTCGGGACCGGAAGGGTCAGGACAGGAAGCAGGGCAATGAGACCTGCAAAAATAGAGGTAAGGTATTTCATTATTTTCTTTGGAGTCTTTTGAGGGTTTTCTTGACTTCTTCGGCGACATTGGCCGGGAGAACATCTTCCTGGAGGCTGTGCTCCAGTTCCTGAATGATATCGGTACGGGCGATGGATCGGTCGTACCAGCCGAGGACTTCCGCGGCGACCTGGCGGACTTCTTCCGAGTATTCCGGATTGCGGACGAGGGCACAGAGCGGTGCGGCGGCCGCGACGACACGATTGTTACGGAAGGTGCGCAGTACGTTGATATGACGGGTGTCCGAGAGGTCCTGATTGCCGATCCGGTCAACGGAAGCGGCAAAGGCTTTTCCGTCGATGATCTTCAGGGCCGATTGTCCGATGAACGGAACGCGAGCCAGTTCTTTGCGACGGTCCAGCAAATCGGTGATCATTGGCTTGAATCGAGGATCTCCTGAAGCGCCTGCGATCTGGCAGGCATGACGCTGGATGACTTCATAGGGATCTTTGAAAGCGGTTTCCAGTCCGGCGACCGTGTTCTCGTCCATATAGGTCGACAGAGTCATGAGCGCACTCATGCGGACGGTCCAGGAAGGATCGCCCTGCAGCAGCTGGAGGGCTTCGCAGGACCAGTTGCCTTCGCAGTAGGAGAGATGCGTGATGGCGGTCGCGCGGACCAGTGGCCGGGAGTCATTGAGACGGGCTTTCCATACTTCTGCATTTTCTGGAGAACGGACCAGGTCATGATGGAGTTCCGTGAGCAGGGCCTGATCTTCCGCACGAGGAGTGAACCTGAAGGTCGGGTCTCCGATCAGGTGGGATTCCAGATAGGTGATTTCCTTCTGCCACATGCCGATACGTTCACCGATCGCCAGCAGACCGAGAAGCTTGTCTTCCCATTTGTCCTGGAGGACATTCACGGTGTTGCCCTGAGCGACGACGCAGCGGCCGTCCGAAAAGACATGGAAGCCGGCGACATAGCCTTCCTCGTTGTGGAAGGAGCCGTTGTAGCAGGCATTCAGGACAATGACGCGTGGTTCACTTCGGATACCGGCCAGGTCATCGAGATAGAGGTTCGCATCGCGGAATTCCAGGGAGTCCCGGAGCTGGTAGACGGTCATGGCGGAGTCACTGACGGCAGAGCGGGGCAGCAGGTAGGCGGAATCCACCGCTTCCTGAAGGAAGGGCTCGTCGTCAGCCGTGCCTTTGTACTGTTCGTAGTAGGAGGCGACAGAGCGTTTGAGGTGATCGTAGCAGCTTGCCAGACTGTTGGCCGGGAGGGAACCGTTGATATATTGGATATCCGGTGCACCATGTTCGCTGAACTGGAAGAAATCACAGTCCGGGCGTTGCAGTTCGATGGCCAGGTTATCTTTCATCTTCTCTTTCTGCCGGAAGTTCAGGAAGCGGTTTCCGGAAGCTTTCGTGAAGGCTTGCGGGAAGTGTTCCCGATAGACGACCGGTCGTTGACGCCAGAGGGTCAGGCAGTCGGAATTGTAACCATGTCCGGCGAAGAAAGTCATGTTGTCCAAGCAGTTCTGTTCCTTGTGAGCGGCTACCACTTTCTCCAGATAACGTCGCATGAGTTCATCGTGATCGCCTTTCATCTGGGCTGGTACTTTCATGCGGGCAGAGTAGATGTCCGGACGGAGGGTCTGGGCCCCTCTGGAACTCAGCCGGTAATAGAAAGTATCCTGGCGGAGGCTGTCCCTACCGAGGTAGTCGAACTGAAGGTCGAAGTCATCGTAGAAGCGATCGGAAGCTACAGAGGACTCGAAGACCGGCCAGGTCTTCTCGTTCATCTTGAAGGCGGTCGTCATCCATTGGGCTTCGCGGACCATGACGATCGGGACTTCACCGATGAAGACGACTCCTTCCAGGGCAGGACGGCGGGAGGACAGGCGCTGGATCTGGGCCTTGACCTGTTCCGGGTTCTGCCAGTCAGCATGGACGATGTAGGTACCTAAGCCTTCTTCCTGCAGGATATTTCTGTAGGCGTGGAGCTGCTGTCTGCAGGCGGTATAGGTCTTGGTGTCGGTGATGATGGCGAAGGAACTTGCTGCATGTCTGTCACAGCGGATCACTTTCGCTTTCACCTTCGGATCGGGGCGGCCGCTCTCTGCCTTCATGGCAGGGCTGGCCATCAGGAGGACAGCAATGGCTGTCAGGAGATGTATCTTGTAATCTTTCATTTTCTGCCTTTTATCTGCAATAGGTTTCCAAACAGCGGATGGTTTTCATGATTTCTTCTTTCAGCGCTTCCGGCAGGTCTTCCGCTTGCTCCAGCGTCAGTCCAAGCTGACGGATGATGTCCGTACGGTTATAGGAGCGGACGAACCAGCCCAGTACATGGGCGGCATCGGTCCTGAAGTCGGTATCTTCGGCTTCATCCAGAACGATGCCGATGAGTCGTTCTGCCAGGAACGGGTATGGATTGTTGCGCATGCCCATCAGGTAGAGGTCTTTCCGAGAAGTGCTCGTTTCCGGATCATTCAGGATACGGGCGGTCGAAACGGCCATGGAGAGGGGATTGGTGCAGTAGGTTTCCACGCTTTCCAGAAAGGCGGCCTTGTCGCTGACCATCGGGCTTTCGGCAACGGCTTTCTTCAGGGCTTCGTGGAAGCTTCCTTCTGGGAAATGGCCGGCTGCAAAGCCGATATTGAAGCATATACGTTTCGAGTTGAAGTCTCTCAGGTACGCTTCGGCGAGATCTTCCGTCAGTTCCGGAGAGCCGTCCTTTCCCATGAAGTAGAGGGCTTTCCTGCGGATGAATTCGTACGGATCATCTGCCGCTTCTTTCAGGAGACTGCGGTAGTTCCCGTCATTGTAGTGGGCCAGCAGATGCAGGCACTGCAGGCGTTCCATGTAGTAAGGCGAGGTACGGTAGGTCTCGAGCAGCAGCGAGGACAGTCCTTCGTAGTCGAGGCGGAAGAGCTGGTGCAGGGCCAGAGAGCCCGTATAGCAGTTCTCCTTTTTCTGGAGGAGGTCCAGCCAGTAGCTGCAGTCCTCATTGTAGAAATCAGGTTTTTCCTCGGAGTAGGAACTTTTGAAATGGAAGGTAGGATCTCCGAAAATATGGGATTCGAGCAGGTTGGTCAGCTGCATCCATTGACCTATGCGGTAGCCTGCGGACAGCATTCCCATCAGGTCGGAGGAGGACTTGTCCTGCAGGACATTCACGGAGTTACCGATGGTGACGATACAGTCTCCACCGGCCATGATATATCGGTTGGCGATCCAGTCTTCTTCTCGGAAATCACCGTTATAGCAAGCGTCGAAGATGGCCATCTTCACATTCGGAGCGGTTTTCTGGATTTCGCCGAGTCCGATGACGGTACGGCTGTCCAGCAAGGAATCTTTCTGTACCATAGCCGGATCGAGGGCATCCGTGTACCATTCCGGACGCAGGTCCGGGTAACGCTCCTGAAGGCTGCGGTAGGCTTCTTCCAGCGTGTGGCCGAAGCGGAGCATGTTGCGGACGTAGCTGCGCGCATGGTAACGGCCCAGTTCGAAGCAGGCATCTGCACCGATGGCTACCGGAAGTCCCGTCACATATTGCTGATCGGTCAACCCGTGTTCATGGAAGAGAATCAGATCGAGGTCCGGACGGCGGATTTCCTCGAGCAGGAGGTCCTTGATGTCCGGGTGCATGGCATAGAGGAAGAATTTCGGTTCTTTCTTTCCGTTGCTGGCATCCGGGAACTGTTCTGCGAGAGTGATGGTTTCATCTTTCCAGGCGATCAGGCTGTTGGAGAAGGAGCCGTCACCGGTATGGGAGGAGATTTCATCCAGCAGGTTTTCCTGGGCTTTGATCCGGACCAGTTTGCGCAGATAGGCCGCAAGTTCGGCATAGCGGTCCTGATGGATGGAGGACGGCTTGATCCTGGCCGAATAGATGTCGCAGCTGATGGACTGCGGGGAGAAAGGGGAGAGATCGTAGTAGAAAAGGTCGGCCTGTGCCGTGTCCCGGCCGACGAATCTGAATTCCAGATCGAAGTCGTCGTAGAACCGGTCAGATGGAACTGAGGCTTCTCTGCGGGGGAAGCGTTCTTCGTCCATCTTGAAGGCAGAGGTCAGGTGCTGGGCCTTCTGGATCATCGGGATCGGAATGTCTCCGATGAAGACGGTCCCTTCCAGCTGGCGGGTCCGGTACCAATGGCGCAGGGAGTCACGGACCTGTTCTGGAGTGTTCCAGTCTCCAGGGGCTATGAACGCATCAAGTCCATCACGGATGATGGACTCTCTGTAATGCTCTATTTCTTTTCCGCAATGTCTGAAACTTTCTGAATCAGTGATGATTGCGAAGGAGTGTCTGGGCTGGCCGGCGAGCGGGGAGACCGCAAGGACCAGCGCGGCGATGCCGGCTATTTTTCTTTTCATGTTAAAATATGATTCCTATTGAGGCGCTGCACAGCAGCCTGTTGTCCTGAATGGTGAGGGGTTTCGCCCAATCTGCACGGAGGTCGATCACCCAATTGATCTTTTTTCTGTGGCAGGTCCATGAGACTCTGCCTCCTGTTTTCAGAAAATCAGTGCTGAGGTAGGCATTTTCCTGCATATAGTAGTTGACCTGCATGCTTTCCCTGTTCTTTCCGCCGAAGAAATAGCCGGCGTCCAATGTGGCCTGATAGCCCAGGGAGAGTGCGACCAGCAGAGTGGAGGTCTTGAATTTGAATTGTCTGCCTCCATTGGCCTCGGTGAGAAGATACATGGCCTTGAAGGTCGAGCGAGGAAGCTGGTAGCAGTCGTCGCGGTTGCTGAAGGTCAATGAACCTCCGGTTTTCCAGTCCCAGCCTCTGGCCTCGTCATGACCGAAGAGATGGTCGTAGGTCAATCGGGCGGAGAGGTGGTTCATGAGCATCATCTTGTTGGTGCTGATGACTTCCCAATGCTGATTGAAGGATTCTGTATTCATTTTCTGCACATGTTCGAGTCCTTTGGTGGAAGAGTAGAGCGCGTTCAGCGTGAATTTGTTGCTCTTGTGCTTGCCGAAGGTCACTTGAAGATCCGCCTGCAGATCGTTGCTCCGGGTGGAGCCGAGTCGTTTCGGAAGGGTCGGCTGCTCGAAGCCGTCCACACTCCTGCCGATGTAGCTCAGGTCCAGAAGAAAGCTTTCTTCCTTTCCCCAGCCGTATTGCAGGCCTCCGCCGTACCGCATGCTTCTGTAGAAAATGGTCTTGACACCGTCATTGCCGCCGACTTTGCCGATCATTCCTTCCCCCAGTCCTTTGTTGTAGGCGATTTTCTGCTCGACCATGTAGTTGTTGAGTGTCGGAACTCCACGTTCGAAACCATTGTCGAAGAGTCCGTGGAATCCTAAGAGATGGGTTTTCCCCAAGTGGACGGTCAATGAAGGGATGACTTCGACGTGGTATTTGTAGGTTTCGCTTCTCGGATCTTTCTGCTTGGCTCCGACCTTGGTTTCATAATGGAGCTTGAGACCGAAGGCGATCCGGTCTGCAATCACCGGAGAAACGAGGCTGGCTCCAAGATCATACTCCTGCTTTACCCAACCGCTGGGATTCGGATCCAGGATGAAGTAAGGCATGTCGTCCGCTACCTCATACAGCAGGGTATTGAAGCAGGCGTTCTTCTCGAAGCGGTTGATGAAAGAGAAGTTGCCCATGAGCATGAATTTTCCGACCAAGGCGGCTCCGCTGGTCTTGAGGCTGACCGTGTGCAGGGTTTCTCCGACCGTCTGTGGACGGAATTTCCCGTTTTCCCAGTCGTAGTCCAGGTATAGTTCGTTGCTGAGGTGGAAGGGCTTGAAGGCTAATCCGGCACGATTGACACTGTTGTACCAGAGGGCGTTTCTGAATCCGGTTTCCTTTGCCGCCGGAGTCAGCGGTCTGGTTGTAATGGAATTGCCCTCTGTCTGGGCCATGAGCTGGCCCAGGCAGAGAAGCAATGATAAGGTCATGGTAAATCTCTTCATGTATGAAATCTGATTGACTATTTGATCCAAGTATTCCATTCAGGAACGCCTGCACCGTTTCTTCGAATGACCGGTGAAGGGTTCACTTCGAAGTCATTGGTCGTGTTGTTGGTGTCCTGGTAGATGACTCTGCCGTCCACTTTTCTGGCGATCTTTCTGCTGATGCTTTCGCCGGAGTAGCTCTTTGAACACCAGATGGCACCTGCATCGAGGAATGCCGGAAGACCGAGGTGCTGGAGAACGGTTTCGTCAGCGATGGTCTGTACGGCATCGATCACGTCAGTGATGAGCACTTCATGAGCCTGTTTTAAAGTTGTGGATTCAACATTGCTCGGAACGCAGAAATTATCCTGTCTGAGCGGAGTCGATGGTTTGAAGAGAATATATCTGGAACCTTCGACAGAGGTCAGCCACTGCATCGGCTGACGTCCCATGGCGTTGACAGCCATGTTCAGGTTGATGGCCGCTTCATCAGTGAGGACAATGCCGCCGAATGCTTCTTTCTCACCGCAGAAGGCCTCGAACTCAGCACCGGTAAGGTTGACTACGGAAGCTCCGCCGGAATGTTTTTCTGTAGTGTGGTCTGTCGCCCATTGCGCGATGATGATGGATTCTCCTGGTTTGACCGGATATTGGGTGCCGTCTCCAGGAATCTGCCAGATCAGCTGGGAGAAGATATAGTCTTTCGCATCTTTGCCAGGAACGACATACTCGTAGATGACGGAGAAATCATATTCGGCGAAAATCGTTTCAGCGATGCAGAGGCCGTCAGCATAGACGGTCACGTCACTGTTGTTGTAGATCTCGTAGAACTGATCCCTCATATAGAATTTATCGGATTTGGCACCGGAGTAGTAGATCTCTTTGAAGATCAGGGCTGATTCTTTTGCGGCCTTGACTGCCAGGACGATCTGATCTCCATTCTGGAGGAACTGTGTCTCTTCCATGGCACCGCTGATGGTATAGGCAGAACCGTTTGCGGAAACGGAGGCGGCAGCGGTGACTTTATAGAGGCCCGGAACGACATGGTCGAAGGCGGCTATGCCGTTTTCAGTCGTTGCCGTCGCACTTACTGAAGTCGAGAAATTGGTGATGGTGACTTCGTAGCTCTCAGGAATGATAGCTTGGTCAATGGCAGCATCGTCGATCTTTACAGATACGGAGATGGCGCTGACTTCTGATTCTTTCGTGCAGGAAAGGCTCAGGGCTGCAAGTGCCGTAGCAAGGAAAATTGATAAGATTTTTTTCATTGTTCTGATAATTTATGATGTATGATGTTTGTCTTTTATCTGATCTTCACCTTGAATTCAAAACCGAAGAACATCGGAATTCCGAGTTCGGTCATTCTTCCGGAGGACTTGAACTTGTACAGCGGTCTCTGGTTGAAGAGGTTGTTCACGTAGAAGGAGGCGGTGAAGTTCTTGCCGATTTCCTTGCTTACGTTCAGGTTGAAGAAGATGGTCGGGAAATACTGCTCGACGATGAATCTGTTGTCGCTCAAGGTCGGGAACAGGTAGGAGAATTCCGGATCGTCCTTCATGGCCGGGTCGAAGTCATGGACCTGACCGTCCTTTCTGGAGATGTATTTCACGAACATGTCGTCGTTCTTGTATTCATCCCAGTAGCGGGTCATCCAGTCGATCTGTCCGGTCAACGTGATGGCCAGACCGATATGCGGGATGTTGTGGGTCGCCTTGATCATGGTGTTTACCTTTTCCACGAAAGAGGTCCTCTTCTCCGGATTGTAGACACCGATGTTGCGTTCGTAGTCGTTGCTGGTCAAGGTGCTGAAGGAATAGTTCCTGTTCGTGGTGGAACTTTTCATCCAGGCTCCGTTGATGTAGAAAGAGGTCCTGATCGCGTCGAACCTTCCCAGATCGATCTCGTATTCGATGCCTGAGTTCCGGCTTTTGACGTCGTTTCTCGGTTTGTAGACTTCGAAGAACTGGTGGTGCACGGCTTTTTCTTCCAGCGTCGGCAGACTGCCCGGATTTCTCTGCGCCACCTGATACTGGTGGTTCTCGAACCAGATGAAGGAATCCAGGCCCAGACCGAAGTTGTAACCGTTGTTCATGAGTTCGTCATAGGCGGTGACAGCGATGCGGTACTGGTTGGCGAAATGGAAGTCCAGGCCGATTTCGGCTTTCCGGTTCTTCGCGATTTCCAGATCCGGGTTGGTGGCATCATAGACATTTGTCGTCGCGATGAGCAACCGTTCGTTTTCCGGGATGGACTCGCTCATGCCGTTGTAGTTGATGATATCCTGATAAGCCTTGTTCGGATAGAGGTGGATGGCAGTCGGTGCTTTCGCTGTGATGCCCCATCCGCCCCGGAGGGTCAAGATCTCCGGTATGAGATCCAGAGAGGCATTGATTCTCGGTGCCAGGACGGTCTTGCCGTTGATCCAGTCGAAACGGAGACCGGCCGTCAGATTGAGATCTCTCCTGAAGAAGGTCCAGGTGATATGGTTCTCAGCATAGATTCCAAGCTGGTTGACGAAGGGAATGTCCCGGTATGGACGTCTCCTGTAGCCGGAGGATACATTGGAAACGTTTCTCCAAGGCGGGGTCTCGTCGTCATATACGGCACCTTGACCGAGGTTGCCGTCGGTCTTGAAGTCCATTCCGATGAAAAGGCGTTCCGTGAAGTTCTTCCAGGTCTTGCCGAAGTCTGCGTTCAGTTTCGCGAAGACATTGAGTTCTTTTCCATAGATGTCATATTTATAGAAGTAACTGTATGGAAGGATGGTGCCTTTGATGTCGGAATCCGGTCCTGTCGTGGTGATCGGATTCCCGTTCTTGTCCACGATGGTCTGTCCGGCGATGTTGGTATAGATCAGGCCGTTCTCCATGGCGGTCGAATAGAGGTTCAGGGCATTCGTCGCTGTGGATTCGTAGTGGGATTTCTTGTCGTTGTAGCTCATGGAGAGCAGCCAGTTGACATTCTTCATCCATCCTTTGTTGATGGTGGCTCTACCGTTCGTGTTGAACTGGAAGCCGATATCGTCGGCATAGCTCTGGGTCTTGTCGGACTGGCGGTCCGGGTTGAGCTTTTCACGGTCTCTGCCGTAGGAAATGGAGAGACTTGTATTTTCAGACGCGTTGCCGGCGAACATCACGCTCCAGAGGGCCTTGAGATTAGCCCGCTGATAGAAGGACAGGGCATCGGTCAGGGAAGCGGTGTTGTAGGCATAGTCTCCGGAGATGTTCAGGTCTCCGGCTTTGTTGCCCAGGCTGAAGCCTTTGGCGATGGAGGCCTGGTAGATGTTCGGGTTGGTCTTGAAACGGAGGGTCCACGGCGATTTTCCGGCCTTGGATTTCACGATCACTGCACCTGAGGTCATGTCTCCGTATTCGACGGAAGGAATGCCTCGGATCACTTCCACCGATTCTATGTTGTCGGTGGAAAGGGAACGGACATCCACGCCTGAAACAGCCGAAGTGCCCCCGCTTTTGTCGGAGGTCTTTCCGGATTGTGTCGCGGAGAGGAACTGCATGTTCGCGTTGTTCGACATCGGTGCTCCGTCCACGATGACGGCAGTACCCAGGCTGTTCATCGCCAGGTTGCCGGAACCTGTGTCCAGAGTTCTCAAGGTGAGGTTCTGGGCGGAGGTGAGGTTCGGGTTTCCGGCCGCCGCTCCAGGAAGCAGGGACATGATGTCGGAAAGGGAACTGGTCTGCATATGGTCCATGGCCTGTCTGGAGATGGTGGATGCCGTGCTTTCTCCGGCTTTGTTCTGAGTGGCGGTGATGACGACGTTTTCCAGTCGGAACGAAGTCGTCTTCATCCTGATTTCCAGATAATGTCTCTCGCCAGGTCTGACGAGGAAGGTGGTGTCCTTCTTCTCCATGCCGAAGAATTGGCAGGAGACCGTCAGCTTTCCGGAAGGAACTTCCTCGAAAGTGAATTTTCCGTCCGTATCGGACATGCTGTACAGTTCAGAGGGGTAGATGATGATGTTCGCGAAATCTACTGGTCCGCCGGTTTCTGCCGAGATGACTTTTCCGCTGATACGTGCAGGAGATTGTGCCGCTGCAAGCGTGGAGTAAAGCAGGAAAGGGAAAAGTATAAGGCCGGTACGCAGGTTCATTATGATTCGTTTTGTATTGATGTCTTGTTGGAAATTGCAAAATTAACATTCTCTGGATTCAATGCCAATACCAACTTTTTGTGATTTTTGCGTTGTCGCGGCTGTTCCGTCTCATGAAAATGGGATAGTCCGGCTCTGTCAGAGTATAAAAATGCAGCCGTCCAAAGGGCGGCTGCATGATGTTCTTATGGTCTTGACATCAGTTCTTCCTGCTGCAGCAGTTGCAGTCGGTGCCGATGAGTTTCCAGATGCCGGCGGCGATGGCAGCTCCGATGAACGGACCTGCGATGAAGATCCAGAGCTGTGAGAGGGCCTTACCACCTTCGAAGAGGGCAGGGCCGATGGAACGTGCCGGATTGACGGAGGTGCCGGTGTAGCGGATGCAGACGAGGTGCACGAGGACGAGGGTGAGACCGATGGCCAGACCTGCGAAGTTGCCGGCGCCTTTCTTGGAATCAGTAGTTCCCAAGACGACGAGGACGAAGATGGCGGTGAATACGACCTCAGCGACGAGACCTCCCCAGATGGAGACTCCGGCCTGGCAGGCGTTGGCACCTGTTCCGGTGATGACGCTGCCGCTGGCTTTCGTGCAGAGGAAGAGAATCAGGGCTCCGAGGATACCTCCGATGGTCTGGAAGAGCATGTACATCAGACCTTCCTTCGTTTTCATGCGTCCGGTCAGCATGCAGCCGAGCGTGATCGCCGGGTTGATGTGACAGCCGCTGATGTTACCGATGGTATAGGCCATCGCGATGACTGAAAGTCCGAATGCGAGTGCCGTGCCGACAACTGTTGCCGGGGCAAGGATCGAACAACCGAGACTGACTGCTGTTCCGCAGCCCATCAGGACGAGAACCATAGTTCCCACCATTTCTGCTAAATACTTTTTCATATCTTATCTGTTTTTAAAGATGTTTGTCTGTCTTACGGGCTTCCCGGGCCATCTTGAACAGTTCCGGGGAGACATGGCAGTAGCCGTCGGGATTCTTTTCGAGGTAATCCTGATGGTAGTCTTCTGCCGGATAGAAGTTCTGCAGCGGAAGAATTTCCACGACGATGGGCGCTTCGTAATCGGCGGAAAGGGCCTGGACGGTCTTTTCGATGACCGGGCGGTCTTGCGGATCCGTGTAGTAGATGCCGGTCCGGTACTGGGTGCCTTTGTCTCCGCCTTGCTGATTCAATGAGGTCGGGTCGATCATCTTGAAGAAGAGTCGGACGAGAAAGTCCAGGTCAACCTGCTGCTCGTCATATTCCGTCAATACGGTTTCCGCGAATCCGGTCTTGTCGGTGCAGACTTCCCGGTAGGATGGATGGGAAGTGTGGCCGTTGGCATAGCCGGTCCGGGTGAAGATCACTCCAGGAATCTGTTTCATGAAATGTTCGGTTCCCCAGAAACATCCGCCTGCAAAATAGATGGTTTTCATGATGGTGTATCTGTTTTTGTGGGCGGCTCGAGATATTCGATCTTCTTCCCGTACCTGCGGGCGTACTCGATTTCGGAACGGGTGGAACTGCCGATGTAGCCGTCCTTGTTGATGACGAAGATGCTTTCCGCCATGTCGATCTTGCGCTTGTGCATGTCGTCCAGCATTTCTTTGGTGCCTTCGCTCCAGACCTCGTCGTCTCCGGCATGTCCGAAAAGACCGACGGAGATCACTATCCTGCCTTCCAGAGTCAGGCGTTTCTGGACTTCCATGAATTCTTCCTTGAACCGGGTGCTGCCGCACAGAGTCGTCACCGGATAGCGGTGGACCACTTCCGTTTCGGGGTCGGTCGAAGGGACCGGCTTGTATTTCCAAGGGTCTTCGAGGTCGTACAGAATCTCGATTTCCGCATTGAACCGTTCGATGACGTGTTCGAGCGCGGCAGGGGTGAGTTTCTTGCGGACCAGTTCGCGGTATTCCTCGTGAACGGTCTTGTCGTCGCTGATCGGGTCGATCCAGGACGCTTTCTCACATTTCTGGTAGATCTGGATGAAGTACTCTGTCGTTTCGTAGAACTTGAAGCAGAGACACAAGATCGGATCGACCAGGTCGCTTCGTCGGTCGCAGGCTCTCACGAAGAAAATCTTGTCTCCGTCTTCGTGTCCGTAAGGGACCAGATCCTTGAGTTCAATAGCCATAGTTCAAGTCAAGTTTTGTTCTTACGGAACGAAGGTACATAAAATATCCTTACAATGCGGAAAAGAGGAAATTATTTTTCCAGAAAATCCAGCACGTCTTTCCAGACGGTCGCCTTGTCGATCTCATTGAGGATTTCGTGGCGCATGCCCGGATAGAGTTTCCCGGTCACCTGGCGGTAGCCGGCTTCCTGCAGGAATCTGACGGCTTTCCGGAATTTCTTCGGGGAACCGATGCAGGGGTCCTGTTCTCCGGAAATGAAATGAACCGGAAGGTCCGGCTGACGGAGTTTCCATCCCTCTTTATTATAGGTGTCCTGCATCAGGCTCATGAGATTGTAGAAACCGTTGGCCGTGAACTGGTACTGGCAGAGCGGATTCTTGTCGTATGCTTCCACGACCTTCTTGTCGGAGCAGATCCAGGCATTAGGGGAACCTTCGTGCTTGAAAGGCTTGTTGAAGGAACCGAAGGACATCTTCTGGATCAGGTGCGGACGCGACATGCCGCCGTAATGCTTGATGGCGTGACGGCAGAGGCGGATGCCGATACCGGCGGCCGGGTTCTTGCTCGGGCTGCCGCAGACGACGAGCTTGCGGAGCTGATCATCGTTCTCCTTCAGGTAGGAACGGACGACCATCGAACCCATGCTGTGGCCGAGCATGCTGAGCGGCTGTCCTGGGTATTCCTGGCGGATCCGGTCGCTGACGAGTCTGACATCATTGACCATGGCTTTCCAGCCTCCTTCATAGAAGTAGCCCAGTTCGTTCGGGTAGCGGACGGAGGCACCGTGGCCGCGGTGGTCATGGATGACGCAGATCCAGCCGTGTTCTGACATGAACTGCATGAAGGGAATGTATCTTTCTTTGTGTTCGCACATGCCGTGCACCAGCTGCAGGATACCTTTCGTTTCCTGGCCTTCTGCCGGTGTCGTGCAGAGCAGGGCGAGCTGGAGCTCGTCTTCCGATGACGTGAGGGTCATCTTCCTGAGATTTGTGGTCTGCATGATCTGTATTCAGTTTCAGTTATTTCGGTAAAGATAATGAATCCAGCTTGAATCTGATCCTCCAACGGTGATTTTCCGCATCCCAATCGTGGCTGATGAGCCGGAAGCGGCCGATTTCTCGGGTGTTTCCGACGTGGGCGCCGATGCAGAGGCATTCGTCGTAGTCGCCGACCTTGACGACACGGACGGTGCCGGTGGTGCCTTCCGGGAGACGTTTCAGATCGAAGCGCTCGGCCGCTTCTTCCTGGGCGATGAATTCCATCGTGACCGGCAGTTCCCGGGCGATGATCTCATTGACCCGGGCCTCCAGTTCCTCGACCTGAGCAGCCGAAGGTTCATTGGCCAGGATATAATCCAACTTGCTCTTTTTCTTCTCGATATGGGCGGAGATGCTTCTGCCGCATCCGAACATCCGGATCATCGTCTGGTTCACGATATGCTCGCAAGTGTGCATCGGGGCAATGGACGTGTCCGTGTATTTGGGCTTCAGCCCGGTGATTTCTGTTTCCATGAATGCAAATATAAGGAATTTCACGCACAGGAAGGTCGGCTCAGTTTTTGTATCTTCCTTCCTGCGGAAAATAAACCGATAATATTATGAATGGAAAAATCATGTTGACGGCAGCGGCCGTCGTGGCCTGCGTCCTGTCGGTGCAGGCGCGGACTTCCGATGAGGTTCCGGTCATCGAGGTGAGAGGCGTGGCGGAGCGCGAGATCGTTCCGGATGAACTGACATTGAAGATCAGGATCGACGAGAAGGATTACAAGGGCAGATCCACCTTGGCGCAGAAGCAGGAGGAGATGGTGACGGTGCTGGATAAATGCGGAGTGGATGTGACTGAAGATCTGAAGGTTTCTTATATGGGCAGCGACATCAAGCTGGGACTGCTCCGTTCCAATATCAAGTCCTTGGTTTCGGCGACCTATGTGCTGGAGGTGAACAGTTATGAGCAGATGCACAAGGTCATCGAGGCCTTGGGGGAGAAGCAGATTTCGAATGTCTCTCTGATGAAGACTTCCTGCTCGAAGGAGAAGGAGATCGGGATGGAACTGCTGGCGGAGGCGACGGCTGATGCGCGCAGACGTGCCGAGGCGGTTGCAAGTGCGCTCGGTCAGGAGCTCGGACCGGCGGTGCATGTCTATGTGGGCAATGTCTGGAAGCAGGAGGAGCCGGTGCTGATGCGTAGCCGGATGATGGGAAAGGCCGCGGCGAATGATTGTGAGGCGGAGGTCGCTGATGGGGCTTCGTCAGCGCTTCTGTCCGTGCAGGAGAGCAAGTTCCAGGTGGAAGTCAATGTCCGTTTCGGACTGAAGCCGTGAGTCCGTGGCTTTGATTTCTGCTGGCAGAGGGATTTTTCTGTTTTCAGAAATGTCCGCAGGTATTCATAATTCTTGCTATCTTTGAAGGAGAATCGAAAAAAGAAAAATATGAAACGAATATTTTCATTTCTGTGTGCGGTCTTGCTGGTCTGCAGTGTTCAGGCCCAGCCGCTCCGTGGTATCCATGTCCGTTCCGGTCATCATGAGGTTGTCGTCTATCTCAACGGCTGCCAGGTGAGCATGCCGGCAGAATCCTGCTTCATCGCCAATCTGGACAGGGGCGTCTATCGCGTAGATGTACGTGACCGTTCAGGAAGGGTCGTTTATCATCAGAATGTACGTTATCCCGGACATGGGGTCTTCGAAATCCAGGTGGGCGTCAGCCATGATGGCGGAATGTATCCGGGACCGGATTGCTTCCCGGGAGGAAACCGCTATCCTTCTCATCGTGTCATGCCGCATGAGCGGTTCAAGGATCTGCTGGACGATATAGAGGATGACGGTTTCGATGACCGGCGTCTGAAACGAGTGAAAAAGGCATTGAAGCATTATAGTCTGACCTGTTCGCAGTGCGAGGACCTGATGGAGGAATGGAGTTTCGATGGCCATCGTGTCGATCTGCTGAAGATGGTCTATCCTCATGTGGTGGATCCGGAGAATTTCGATGAGGTCATCGAGGAACTGGATTTCATTTCCAATCAGAATGAGGTGAAGGATTACCTTCGCAATTACGGCAGATTCATGTAGGTCTTGCCGATGAACAATCCTTTCAGATACATACCGCATCCGCTGGTGGTCCGCGCTGCTGAGGCGGTCATCAGCGAGATCGCTTCCGATGCTCAGCTGCACCGGCTTTTCGCTCCCGGCAAGATGCTGGGAGTGCTGGTCGTTTCCTGCCCGGAAGGCACGGAACTACCTGAACTGCATCGGCTTCCTGATGGAAATACGGCTTATCTGTCGGCTTTCTCCGGCAATGTCGGGGACCGGAATCTGATTCCGGGTTTCGTGCCGCCGATCTTCGATCTGCTGGATCCGGAGGGGGGCTTCAAGCAGGGTGAGGCGGAGATTTCCGCGATCAACCGGGAGGTGCAGGCCTTGGAGCAGGCGCCGGAATATCGGGCGCTGGTGGCGTCCCGGGCGGCCTTGGAGCAGGAGATGACGGAGGTGCTGGAGGAAATGAAGGTGGCGATGGCGGCTTCGAAGGCGCGTCGGGAACAGCTCCGAGAGGCATTGGCTTCGGACTCGGACTCCGGTTCGGTTTCGGGCTCGGCGCCATTGACCTCGGCGGACCTGGCTTCATTGGTCCGGGAAAGCCAATTCGAGAAGGCGGAGTTCCGGCGGAGAAAGCAGGAGTTCGTCTCGCGGCTGGCGGGGCTGGATCAGGAAATCAAGGCCCATGAGGACGGCATCATTGACCTTAAAGCAAAGAGGGCCAGGTTGTCGGACCGGCTGCAGCGATGGATTTTCGAGCAGTTCGTGGTGATGAACGGGCTTGGGGAGCGGCGTTCGGTGCTGGAGATTTTTGAGGAGCGGGGCTTGGTGCCTCCGGGCGGAACGGGCGAGTGTGCGGCGCCGAAGCTGCTGCAGTTCGCTTTTCAGC